>NZ_BMVN01000004.1:0-432789 GCF_014650735.1 Streptomyces canarius | reverse complement strand
CATGGACTTCCACGTCTCCGACTCGTACTTCGTGGTGGCCCACTTCCACTACGTCGTCTTCGGTACGGTCGTCTTCGCGATGTTCTCCGGCTTCCACTTCTGGTGGCCGAAGTGGACCGGCAAGATGCTTGACGAGCGTCTCGGCAAGATCACCTTCTGGACGCTGTTCATCGGCTTCCACGGCACCTTCCTGGTCCAGCACTGGCTGGGCGCCGAGGGCATGCCGCGCCGGTACGCCGACTACCTGGCCGCCGACGGCTTCACCGCGCTGAACACGGTGTCGACCATCAGCTCCTTCCTGCTCGGCCTGTCGATCCTGCCGTTCCTCTACAACGTCTGGAAGACGGCCAAGTACGGCAAGCCGGTCGGCGTGGACGACCCGTGGGGCTACGGCCGCTCGCTGGAGTGGGCGACGTCCTGCCCGCCGCCCCGGCACAACTTCGTGACCCTGCCGCGGATCCGCAGCGAATCCCCGGCGTTCGACCTGCACCACCCTGAGATCGCCGCGCTCGAACAGCTTGAGCACGCCGGTCACGGCACCGTCGTCGCGGGCAGCAAGGAGGCCGGCAAGTGAAGATCCAGGGACGGATGTTCATCTGGCTGAGCGTCTTCATCCTGATCATGGCCATCGTGTATGGCGTGTGGTCGAAGGAGCCGGCCGGTACCACCGCGCTCTTCCTGGCCTTCGGTCTGAGCGTCATGATCGGCTTCTACCTGGGCTTCACGGCCCGGCGGGTCGACGCGGGCGCCCAGGACGACAAGGAGGCCGACGTCGCGGACGACGCGGGCGAGCTGGGCTTCTTCAGCCCGCACAGCTGGCAGCCGCTCATGCTGGGCTTCGGCGGCGCCGTCGCCTTCCTCAGCATCGCGATCGGCTGGTGGCTGATCTACTTCGCCGCCCCGTTCATCGTGGTCGGCCTCTTCGGCTGGGTGTTCGAGTACTACCACGGTGAGAACCGCACCCAGTAGAACGCGCGGCAGTACTCCGGGAGCCCGGACCCCCCATCAGGAGGGTCCGGGCTCCCGGCGTTTCCGGCTGCTCCGGCGTGTCCTGCGCGCCCCCTCCGCGGTGTCCTCCTTCTGGCGCAGTGTCGTTCGCTCGTACGAGTTACCTGCCATGCCGGTGAGCCCTTCATCTCATAGCGTGATCATATGAACCACACTCCGCGGACCCGCACCGTCGTCAGCTGCACGCTGCTGGTGACCGCCCTCGGCGCGGGCGTCACCGCTTGCGGTTCGGACGGCAACCCCTTGTCGGCCAAGCCGTACGACGCAGCGGGCCAGATCTCCTTCAACGGCCCCACCGAAGCGGGGAAGCGGGCCGACCCGGACAAGCCCCTGGAGGTGACCGCCGACGGCGACGAGGGCCGTATCACGGACGTCACCGCCCAGGACTCCACAGGGCGCCATGTGGCGGGCGAACTCGCCGCCGACGGCAGCCGCTGGCACAGCACCTCCCCGCTGGCCGCCAACGCCCACTACACGGTCACGGTGAGCACCGAGGACGAGGACGGCGCGCCCGGCCGCAAGGTCTTCACGTTCGACACCAGCCAGCCGACCACCAAGCAGCGCCTGAACGTCACGTTCGGGCCGGAGAAGGGCACCTACGGCGTCGGCCAGCCGATCACGGCCCAGCTCGACCACGAGATCAAGGACAAGGCACAGCGCGCCGTCGTGGAACAGGCCCTCCGGGTGGACTCCGCGCCGGCCGTGCAGGGTGCCTGGCACTGGGTTGACAACAAGGAACTCCACTACCGGCCCAAGGAGTACTGGCCCGCTCACGCCACCATCCAGGTGCACAGCAACCTGGAGGGCGTCAAGATCGGCGACCGGCTGTGGGGCGGCACGGCCAAGCCGCTGAAGATCACCACGGGTGACAGGATCGAGGCCCTCACGGACGCCGCCACGCACCAGATGACGGTCTACAAGAACGGCCAGGAGATCAACCAGATCCCCATCACGACGGGCAAGCCCGGCTTCGAGACCCGCAACGGCGTCAAGGTCGTCCTGGCCAAGCAGTACTTCGTACGCATGCGCGGCACCACGGTCGGCATCGCCGAGGGCAGCGCCGACTCCTACGACCTGCCGGTCTACTACGCCACCCGGGTCACCTGGTCCGGCGAGTACGTCCACGCCGCCCCCTGGTCGGTGGGCTCGCAGGGGTACGCCAACGTCAGCCACGGCTGCACCGGGATGAGCACGTCCAACGCCGAGTGGTTCTTCGACACCGTCCGCGAGGGCGACATCGTCAAGGTCGTCAATTCCAACGGCGACGACATGGAACCCTTCGGCAACGGCTTCGGCGACTGGAACGTCGACTGGCAGAAGTGGCGCCAGGGCAGCGCCCTCTTCAACGGCAAACCGGACGGCCCGGCCCCGGGGGACGCGCTACGCGTCCAGCCGGCGGCGGCGTGATGAAGGGGCGCGGGGAACGGCGCGAGGAGGACCCACCGGCCCGCACTCGCCCACGAACCCGGCGCCCCGCCCCGCTAGGCGCCCACCAGGCGCCGCTGACGCAGCAGAGAGGCCAGGGAGGAGGCGAACTCCATCGGATCCACCGGCAGGGTGACCGCCGCGTCGGCCCGGCTCCACGTGGCCAGCCACGCGTCCTGCGGCCGTCCCATGAGCAGCAGCACCGGCGGACAGTTGAACACCTCGTCCTTGATCTGCCGGCACACCCCCATGCCGCCCATCGGCACGGCCTCGCCGTCGAGCACGCAGACGTCGATGCCGCCCTTGTCCAGCTCCCGCAGCACCGCCTGCGGAGTCGCACACTCCACGAACTCGACGAGGGGGACGTCGGGCGCCGGCCGACGCCCGGCGGCCAGCCGTACTTGCTCGCGGGTGTTGGAGTCGTCGCTGTAGACCAGCACCGTGGCGGTCGGCTGCATTGTTCCTCCGAGACGTCAGCGTCGTACGGACAGGACGGGCAGGCCCGTTCCGGCGGATGTTACTCCCGCCATCGTCCCCGTGAACACCACGTCAACACCGGTCCGGCGGGTGGCAACACTCCGAACGGCACCCCCCGGAGTGAGCGCGAGATAAGCGACCGACATAATGTCGGTCGTGGCGACAGCAACGACAGTAGAAACCGGGCACGCGCACCCGTCGGTCAACCGGCCGAACCTCACCAGCGTCGGAACCATCATCTGGCTGAGTTCCGAGCTGATGTTCTTCGCGGCCCTCTTCGCGATGTACTTCACCCTCCGGTCGGTGACCGGACCAGCTCACTGGAAGGAGATGGCGGAGGCACTCAACGTGCCCTTCTCCGCCACGAACACCACGATCCTGGTGCTCTCCTCCCTCACCTGCCAGCTCGGCGTGTTCGCGGCCGAGCGCGGCGATGTGAAGAAGCTCCGTGGCTGGTTCATCCTCACCTTCATCATGGGTGCGATCTTCATCGGCGGTCAGATCTACGAGTACACGGAGCTGGTGAAGAAGGACGGCATCTCGCTGTCCTCCGACCCGTACGGCTCGGTGTTCTACCTGACCACCGGCTTCCACGGCCTGCACGTGACGGGTGGTCTCATCGCCTTCCTGCTGGTCCTCGGCCGCACCTACATGGCCAAGAGGTTCACTCACGAGCAGGCGACCGCCGCCATCGTCGTGTCCTACTACTGGCACTTCGTCGATGTCGTCTGGATCGGCCTCTTCGCCACGATCTACCTGATCAAGTAGCCGGGACCGCTCCCGCACATCCAGAAGCACCGACGCAGAAGATCCTGACACCGGGGTAATCCGTGAAAAAGCTCTCCGTACGACGACGCCATCCGCTGGCGGCGGTCGTCGTCCTACTCCTCGCGCTGGCGGCCACTGGGGGGCTCTACGCCGCGTTCGCGCCCGCGGGCAAGGCGCAGGCCGATGAAACCTCCCAGTCCCTGACCATCAAGGAGGGCAAGAAGCTCTACGAGGTCGGCTGCGCCAGCTGCCACGGCACCGGTGGCCAGGGCTCCTCCGACGGCCCGAGCCTCGTCGGCGTGGGCGCCGCGGCCGTCGACTTCCAGGTCGGCACCGGCCGTATGCCCGCCGCCACCTCGCAGGGCGCCCAGGTCCCGCGCAAGAAGAACATCTACTCGCAGGCCCAGATCGACCAGCTCGCCGCGTACGTCGCCTCGCTGGGCGCCGGCCCGAGTGTGCCCACGAAGCAGCAGTACGGCCCCGCGGGCGCGGACATCGCCAAGGGTGGCGAGCTGTTCCGCACCAACTGCGCGCAGTGCCACAACTTCACCGGCAAGGGCGGTGCCCTGACCAAGGGCAAGTTCGCGCCGGACCTGGAGGGTGTCGCTCCGAAGCACATCTACGAGGCCATGCAGACGGGCCCGCAGAACATGCCGTCCTTCCCCGACACCACGCTGTCGGAGAAGAACAAGAAGGACATCATCGCGTACCTCAACGCGGTCAACGGCGACAAGACCGAGAACCCGGGTGGTCTGGAGCTGGGCGGCCTCGGGCCGGTCAGTGAGGGTCTGTTCGGCTGGATCTTCGGCCTCGGCACGCTCATCGTGGTCGCCGTCTGGGTCGCCGCTCGGACCGCAAAGGCCAAGAAGTCATGAGTAGCCAAGACATTCCAGAAGAGAACCTGCCCGCTGAGCAGGACCACGCGCACGGCGCGGTAGGGATCGCGGACGAGGAGAACCCGTTCGCGGACCCGGGGCTGCCGCCGCACGAGCACCGGATCCAGGACATCGACGAGCGGGCCGCCAAGCGGTCCGAGCGCGTGGTGGCCCTGCTGTTCACGGTGTCGATGCTGGCCACCATCGGCTTCATCGTCGCGTACCTGGCCATCCCGAACGACAAGCAGATCTTCGTCTTCCCGATCGGGCACATCAGCGCGATGAACTTCGCGCTCGGCCTGACCCTCGGTGTGGCGCTGTTCTGCATCGGCGCGGGCGCGGTCCACTGGGCCCGCACCCTGATGTCCGACGAGGAGATCGCCGACGACCGGCACGCGATCGAGGCTCCCTCCGACGTCCGGGCGAAGGTCCACGCGGACTTCCGCCAGGGTGCCAAGGAGTCGGCGCTCGGCCGCCGCAAGCTGATCCGCAACACGATGTTCGGCGCGCTGGCCCTGGTGCCGCTCTCCGGTGTCATGCTGCTCGGCGGTCTCGGCCCGGCGCCGGGGACCAAGCTCCGCCACACCATGTGGGCCAAGGGCAAGCGCCTGGTCAACATGAACACGAACCAGCCGCTGCGTCCCGAGGACGTCGTCGTCGGCTCGCTCACCTTCGCCAAGCCGGACGGCCTGGAGGAGCACTCCGAGGAGTTCCAGACGGAGATCGCCAAGGCCGCCCTGATGATCGTCCGGCTCCAGCCGGGCAACATCAAGGACAAGCGCGAGCTGGAGTGGTCGCACGAGGGCATCGTCGCCTACTCGAAGATCTGCACCCACGTCGGCTGCCCGATCTCCCTGTACGAGCAGCAGACGCACCACGTGCTGTGCCCGTGCCACCAGTCCACCTTCGACCTCTCCGACGGCGCCCGAGTGATCTTCGGTCCCGCCGGCCACGCCCTGCCGCAGCTGCGCATCGGTGTGGACAGTGAGGGTTACCTCCAGGCGCTCGGCGACTTCGAGGAGCCCGTCGGTCCTGCATTCTGGGAGCGCGGATGAGTACTTCAGCGAACGAGACCTCCCGCCCGCGCGGGAAGGCACCGGCCGGCGAGCGTCTCGCCGACTGGGCCGACGGCCGGCTCGGGATCTACTCCCTCGCCAAGGCCAACATGCGCAAGATCTTCCCCGACCACTGGTCGTTCATGTTGGGTGAGGTCTGCCTCTACAGCTTCATCATCATCATCCTGACGGGTGTCTACCTGACGCTGTTCTTCCACCCGTCGATGAACGAGGTGGAGTACCACGGCTCCTACGTCCCGCTCCAGGGACAGCTGATGTCCGAGGCGTTCAGCTCGACCCTGCACATCTCCTTCGACGTGCGCGGTGGTCTGCTCATCCGGCAGATCCACCACTGGGGCGCGGTCGTCTTCATCGCCGGCATGTTCGTGCACATGATGCGCGTGTTCTTCACCGGCGCGTTCCGCAAGCCGCGCGAGGTCAACTGGCTCTTCGGCTTCCTGCTGTTCGTCCTGGGCATGTTCACCGGTTTCACCGGTTACTCGCTCCCGGACGACCTGCTCTCCGGCACCGGTGTCCGCTTCATGGAGGGCGCGATCCTGTCCGTGCCGATCGTCGGCACGTACATCTCGTTCTTCCTCTTCGGCGGCGAGTTCCCGGGCGGCGACTTCGTGGCCCGCTTCTACTCGATCCACATCCTGCTGCTGCCGGGCATCATGCTGGGCCTGGTGGTGGGCCACCTGATCCTGGTCTTCTACCACAAGCACACGCAGTTCGCGGGTCCCGGCAAGACGAACAAGAACGTCGTCGGCATGCCGCTGCTGCCGGTGTACATGGCGAAGGCCGGCGGCTTCTTCTTCCTGGTCTTCGGTGCGCTCGCGGCCCTCGCGGCCGTCGCGCAGATCAACCCGATCTGGGCCATCGGCCCCTACCGTCCGGACCAGGTGTCCACCGGCGCCCAGCCGGACTGGTACATGGGTATGGCCGAGGGCCTGATCCGCGCCATGCCGGGCTGGGAGATCAACTTCTGGGGCCACACGCTGGTCCTGGGCGTGTTCATCCCGCTGATGCTGTTCGGCGTGATCCTCGGCGCGATCGCGGTGTACCCGTTCATCGAGGCCTGGGTCACCGGCGACAAGCGCGAGCACCACATCCTGGACCGCCCGCGCAACGCCCCGACCCGTACGGCGTTCGGTGTCGCCTGGCTGACCGTGTACTTCGTGATGCTGATCGGTGGCGGCAACGACATCTTCGCCACGCACTTCCACCTGTCGATCAACGCGGTCACCTGGTTCGTCCGGATCGCCTACTTCGTGGGTCCGGTCCTCGCCTTCATCGCCACCAAGCGGATCTGCCTGGGTCTCCAGCGCCGCGACCGCGACAAGGTGCTGCACGGCCGCGAGACCGGCATCATCAAGCGACTGCCGCACGGTGAGTTCATCGAGGTGCACGAGCCGCTCAGCCAGGAGCAGCTGCACACGCTCACCTCGCACGACCAGTACCAGCCGGCCGAGATCGGTCCGACGGTCGACGAGAACGGTGTCGAGCGCAAGGTCCCGGCCTCTCAGAAGCTGCGGGCGAAGCTGTCCAACGCCTACTTCGGCGAGGACAACCAGATCCCGAAGCCGACCGTCGAGGAGTACAAGGAGATCACGAGCGGCCACGGCCACCACTGATCCCCGCGTCGCCACGCCACGCCGAAGGGCCCCGTCCGCAACCCGGACGGGGCCCTTCGCCGTGCCGCCCGGCTGGATAGGGTGGTGTACGACGTAGCAGGAACCTGTTCAAGGAGCGGCTGATGAGCGCTGTGACCCCCGCTGGAGGCGACACCGCGGCGGGCCGCTCCTGGCCCGCCCTGCTGAACGGTCTGCTGGACGGCCGGGACCTGTCCGCCGACGACACCGCCTGGGCGATGGACCTGATCATGCGCGGGGAGGCGACCGACGCGCAGATCGCCGGGTTCATGGTGGCGCTGCGGGCCAAGGGCGAGACGGTCCAGGAGATCACCGGACTGGTCCGGACGATGTACGCGCACGCGAACGTCATCGAGGTGCCCGGCCCGGCCGTGGACATCGTCGGCACCGGCGGCGACGGCGCGAAGACGGTGAACATCTCCACCATGTCCTCGATCGTCGTCGCGGGCACGGGGGCGAAGGTCGTCAAGCACGGCAACCGCGCCGCGTCCTCCGCCTCCGGCTCCTCCGACGTCCTGGAGAAGCTGGGCGTCAACCTCAACCTGACCCCGCAGCGGGTGGCCGAGGTGGCCGAGGAGGCCGGCATCACCATCTGCTTCGCGGTGCGGTTCCACCCGTCCCTGCGTCATGTCGCCGCCGCGCGCGGCCAGTTGGGCATCCGGACCACCTTCAACGTGCTGGGCCCGCTGACCAACCCCGCGCAGGTGCGGTCGCAGGCCGTCGGGGTCGCGGATCCCCGCATGGCGCCGATCGTCGCCGGTGTCCTCGCCGAGCGCGGCAACTCCGCGCTGGTCTTCCGGGGCGACGACGGCCTGGACGAGCTGACCGTCACCGCTACCTCCCGGGTGTGGGTGGTCCGGGACGGCAAGGTCACGGAGGAGGTCTTCGACCCGCGCGAGGCCGGCATCGACCTCGTCCCCGTGGACGCCCTGCGCGGTGCCGACGCCTCCTACAACGCGGCGGTCGCCCGCCGGCTGCTGGACGGCGAGAGGGGGGCCGTACGGGACGCCGTCCTGCTGAACTCGGCGGCGGCGCTGGTGGCCCTGGAGCCGGCGGACGCGCCGCTCACCGAGCAGATCCGCGCGGGCATGGCGCGGGCCGCGGAGTCGATCGACTCGGGCGCGGCCAAGCGCACCCTGGACCGCTGGGTGGCCGTCAGCAACGCCTGACGCCCCCGGGAGTCGTCCCGCGATCCGGACACGGGTTGCGGGACGACGATCACTTCAGTACGTTCCTGTACCAGGTCATGAGTGACAGTCATGAGGCCCCGGCCGACTGTCCGGCAACCCTCCGTCCGTGGCGGGGTGCCCCGGGTGAAGACCAGGTCGTACGGCAGCAAGGCCTACGGCAAGCGCGGACCCCTCACACACCAGGGGTCCTGGTCGTTCGAGGGAGTCCTCCGTGAGCAAGCGAATGCGTTAGGGCCGCAGAGCCCCGCCTCCGCACACCCCTTTTTCTCTCTTCGCCTTCCTCTCACGGGAGTTCCGCCATGTCCGTCTCCACCGCTGCCGCCGACCAGTCCGTTTGCACCCCTCTGCCCGTTCTGGGGCGAGATGTCACCGTTCCGCTGGTCACCGGCGGCGAAGTCAGCTACGCCGCCCTGGACTACGCGGCCAGCGCCCCCGCCCTCCAGCGCGTCTGGGACGACGTCGCCGCGTACGCCCCGTACTACGGCAGTGTCCACCGCGGCGCCGGCTACCTCTCCCAGCTCTCCACCGACCTGTTCGAGAACGCCCGCAAGACGGTCGCCGAGTTCCTCGGCTGCCGCCCGGCCGACCAGGTGATCTTCACCCGCTCGACCACCGACTCCCTCAACCTGCTGGCCCGGGTGATCCCGGCCGACTGCGAGGTCTTCGTCTTCGAGACCGAGCACCACGCCTCCCTGCTGCCCTGGCAGGACGCGCGGGTCACCTGCCTCGACGCCCCGCGCACCCCGCGGCAGGCGGTGCAGACCCTGGAGCGGGCCCTCGCCGGCCGTGACCCGTACGGCCCGGCCCTGGTCTGCGTCACCGGCGCCTCCAACGTCACCGGCGAGCTGTGGCCGGTGCGTGAACTGGCCGCCGCCGCGCACGCCCACGGCGCCCGCATCGTCCTGGACGCCGCCCAGCTGGCCCCGCACCACCCGGTGGACCTGCGTGACCTGGACGTCGACTGGGTCGCCTTCTCCGGCCACAAGCTGTACGCCCCCTTCGGCTCCGGCGTCCTGGCCGGCCGCGCCGACTGGCTCCAGGCGGCCGAGCCGTACCTCGCGGGCGGCGGCGCCAGCCGCAAGGTCACCCGGCGCCAGGACGGCGGCGTGGCCGTCGAGTGGCACGAGACCGCGGCCCGGCACGAGGCGGGCTCCCCGAACGTCATCGGCGCCTACGCCATCGCCTCCGCCTGCAAGGCCCTCACCGAGGCCGGCTGGGACACCCTCGTCGCCCGCGAACAGCACCTGATCGCCAAGGTCCGCGAGGGCCTGGCCGAGGTGCCCGAGGTGCGCGTGCTGTCCCTCTTCGGCGACGACGCCCCGCGCGTCGGCGTCATCTCCTTCGTCGTCGAGGGCTGGAACAGCTCGCACTTCGCCGCCGCGCTCTCCGCCGAGTACGGCATCGGGGTCCGCGACGGCCTCTTCTGCGCCCACCCCCTGGTCCGCACCCTGCTCGGCAGCGACCCGCAGACCCAGGGCGAGTGCGGCGCCCCCGAGGCGGCCCCGGGCGAGAAGTCCCTCAACGCCATCCGCGTCAGCTTCGGCGCGGGCACGCCGGACGAGCACGTGGAGCGCTTCGTCAACGCCGTCAGGGAACTGGTGACGGAGGGCGCGAAGTGGCAGTACCGCACGGAGGACGGCCGCTGCGTGCCCGCGGTCTGAACGGCGCTATAACCTCCCCTTGACACCACGTCGGACAGGGGGACCCCGTCAGTGCAGCCGCTGCGTGCCACAGATCCGCGCCACATCGGCCCGTACGCCACCACGCACAGACTGGGAGCGGGCGGCATGGGCGAGGTCTACCTCGCCGAGTCCCGCACCGGGCTGCGGCTCGCGGTGAAGGTCGTACGGGCCGAGCACGCCGAGGACCGCACCTTCCGCGCCCGCTTCCGCCACGAGGTCCGCGCCGCCCAGACCGTCGGCGGCGCGGACACCTACACGGCGCGGGTCGTGGACGCCGACACCGATGCCGAACGGCCTTGGATGGCAACGGAGTTCGTCTCCGGACCCAACCTGCGGGACGCCATCCTGGACCACGGCGCGCTGCCGCGCCCCGCGGTCCGGATCCTCGCCGCCGCGCTCGGCGAGG
The DNA here is from genome assembly GCF_014650735.1 of Streptomyces canarius. Lineage (NCBI taxonomy): Bacteria > Bacillati > Actinomycetota > Actinomycetes > Kitasatosporales > Streptomycetaceae > Streptomyces > Streptomyces canarius. Next base: position 422,251 of record NZ_BMVN01000004.1, on the reverse strand, counting down.
CGCTGGCGGCCATCCACGCCAAGGGGCTGGTCCACCGGGACCTGAAGCCGTCGAACATCCTGCTGGGCCCGGACGGGCCCCGGGTCATCGACTTCGGGATCGTCCGGGCGCTGGAGGCCACCGCGCTGACCCGCACCGGCGCGGTCGTCGGCTCGGTCGGCTACGTCTCGCCGGAGCAGATCCGCAACGGCGGCCAGGTCGGCCCGCCCAGCGACGTCTTCTCCCTGGGCGCGGTCCTCGCGTACGCGGCGGCCGGCCGGGAGCCGTTCGGGGAGGGCCAGGACTCGGTGGTCCTGCTGCGCATCCTCACCCGCGACTTCGACCTGTCCGGCGTGCCGCAGGACATCCGCCCGCTGGTGACGGCCTGTCTGCGCGAGGACCCGCTGGAGCGCCCGCAGCCGGCGGAGGTGGTGGCGAGCGCCGGGTTCGCCCCGGACACCCTGCGCGCCGCCGTCCGCCCGGGCTGGTACGGCCCCGCGTCCCGGCCCCGCCCCGCCCCGGACGACCGCCCCAGCGGCGTGGAGTACCTGGCCCCCCACCCCACCGCCACCGACCCCGCCGGCCCGGCGGACTCGACCACCCGCGCCACCTGGACCGACCCCGCGGACCATGCCACCCCGGCGCACTCGGCCGCCCCGGACGCCCCGCTCGGCTCCGCGGCCCCTGCGCCCCCGGAGGACTCCGCCGCCCCCGGTGGCTCGGCCGTGGCGGCGACCCGGAGCGGCTCGGGGGCCCGTGCGGAGCTGGAGGGCTCGGCTACGCGTGCCACCGCGACCGACGCGGCGGACCGCGCCACCCCGGCGGGCTCGGCTGCCCCCGGTACCCCGCTGGGCCCGGTGGCCCCTGCGCCCCCGGAGGACTCCGCCGCCCCCGGTGACTCGGCCGTGGCGGCCCCGACCGATTCCGTCACCCCTGGCACCCCTGGCACCCCTGGCACCCCCGGCGGCTCGGCCGGGGCGGTCATCTCCGTCGACTCCGGCGCCCCAGGCCGCCGACTGGGCGCCGTGGCTCCCGGTCGGCGCCGGCTCCTCAAGGCCCTCGCCGGGGGAGCCGTCGCCGGGGCCGGGGCCGGGGCCGGGGTCGGCGGTGGGCTGTGGGAGTACGGGTTCCGTAGCGAGAGCAGTGGCGGCAGCGACAGCCCATCGGCCCCGTCGGGGGCGGCGGTGCTGCGCTGGCAGTACGACCTCGGCGGGATCGGCGGCCTGGACGGGGCCTGCTGCGCGCTCTCCCCGGACGGTTCCGTCGTCTACGCGGGCACCTCCGGCGGCGTGCTGCACGCGATCTCCCGGGACGGCTCCAAGCGCTGGAAGGTCCGGCTCGGCGATGACGTCTCCACCCCCGTGGCCACCCGGGACGCCGTGTACTGCGTGGTGGGCCTGCACTCCGAGGACGCGCGCCGGCTGACCGCGGTGAGCCCGTCCGGCAGCCCGCTGTGGACCCGCACCCTCGGCGACCAGCGGTACGACGTCCCCGTCCTGCTCGGCCAGGACGTCCTCGTCTCCGTCGGCGGCACGAACACGGGCGGGCTGCGCTGCTACGCCTCCGACGGCAGCGAGAAGTGGACCGCCAAGACCCTGGCCGGCCCCACCGGCGCCCCGCTGGTCTCGGGCGGGACGGTCTGCACGGGCAGCTACGGCGACGTCCTGCTGGCGCTGGACGCGCGGGACGGTTCGCGCAGGTGGCAGGTGTCCGCGGGCACCGACGCCACCGCCGTCGCCCTGGCGGGCACCACCGTGTTCACGGACTCCGCCGCCGAACTCCAGGGCTTCCGCATCTCGGACGGCCGACGGCTGTGGCGCCAGGAGGACAACGGCGGGACGCTGACCGGGGGCAGCCGTACCCTGGCCGTCGGCACCGAACAGGGCGGCGTGTACGCCGTCCGGGCGGCCGACGGCTCCCGTGCCTGGACGCACGGCTTCGAGGGCGGCTCGGCCGATCCCCGCGCGGTGGTGGCCGGTGACACCGTGTACGCGCATGCGGGCGAGAAGGTCTGCGCCCTGGACCTGAACGGGAAGAAGCGCTGGAACGCGGTCGTGGGCCGGGACGCGGGCGACGACCAGCACACCCCGGTCGTGCGCGGCGGCCGGCTCTACGTCCCCTCGGGCACCGGGATCGCCGCGGTGGACGTGAGCGCCTAGCTCCCCCTGGTCCTAGTTGTCGAGGCCGATCGCGAACGCGGCCTCCAGGTCGTGCTGGGAGTAGGTGCGGAACGCGACGTGCGTGTCCGTGGCCTCCACCCCGGGGATCTTGCTGATCCGCCCCGGAATGATCTCGGCGAGATCCTCGTGCTCCCGCACCCGGACCATCGCGATCAGGTCGTACGTACCGGTGACGGAGAAGACCTCGCTCACCGAATCCAGCGAAGCGATCCGCTCCGCGATCTCGGGGATCCGGTCCACGCTGGTCTTGATCAGGACGATCGCGGTGATCACGGCTGTCTCTCTCCCTCGGTGACCGGAGCTGCGGAGGGTTTCACTCTAGCTGTACGGCCATAACGCACCCACGCGTAACCGAACCCCAGCCCGAACCCCACCAGGTGTGCCAGATACGCCACCCCGGGGCCGTCGGAGGCGCGCCCCGCCGCCAGCCACTGGAGGGCCGCCCAGGACGGCAGCACCACCCAGGCCGGGAAGCGCAGCGGCAGGAAGAACAGGAACGGCAGGAGACTGGTCACACGGGCCCGGGGGAAAAGGTAGAGGAACGCTCCGAGGACCGCCGAGACCGCCCCGGAGGCGCCGACCAGCGACTGCTCGGAGGCCGCGTTGGCCGCCGCGTACCCCAGCAGGGCGAGGTAGCCGCAGCCGACGTAGAACAGGGTGAACTCCACCCGGCCCATCCGCTCCTCGGTCATCACCCCGAAGACGAAGAGGAAGAGCATGTTGCCGAGCAGGTGCACCCAGCTGCCGTGCACGAACAGCGCGGTGGCCGGGGTGAGCGCGGCCCCGGCCGGACCGTCGAACAGCTCGGCCGGGACCACGCCCCAGTGCCGGAAGTACGTCCGCTGCGCGGCGAGCAGCGCGTCCCCGGAGCCGTACCCGGGGACCAGCCCGGAGGCCGGGCCGAGGGCGAAGACCAGACCGCACAGGACGATGAGGCCGTACGTCATCGGTGCCGAGGCGCCCCGGACCGCTCTGAGTGTCCTGCCGGCCGCCGTGCTCCAGGTGCTGATCATGACTACAGAGCATGACGTAACGGGACGCTTGCTGACAGACCGCCTCGCCGCCGTGGACGGACGGGCGGCGGGCACCCACCAGGCCGTAGGGTTACGGCCACACGCGTCGGGGGACGGCGCGGACCGATACGAGAAGGAAGAGAACAGTCACCATGACGGTTCCGCTGCCGACGGCCACGACACGATGGCGTTGCACCCTGTGCGGCAACCTCACGCGCTTCGACGTGACCCGCTCGTCCAAGGTCGTCGAGTACGTCCACCTCGACCTGGCGGGCGAGCCGACGGTGGAGGAGTGCGAGGTGGTCAGTGAGACCATCGAATCGGTGCGCTGCCGCTGGTGCAACGCGGTGGACCAGGTGGAACTCGTGGACAGGCCGGGCGCCGGCTCCTGAGCGGAGCGGCCCCGGAGAGGCTTATTCCGGTATTGGGGTGTGACGGATGGTGGAGACCGCAGGCGGGGGGCCGGGCGACGGCACCGCTGAGGTGCTTGACCGTCCGCTGCCCGACGGCGTGCGCAAGCGGGTCGTGCAGATCGTGTCGGACGGCTTCGGCGGGCTGACCGTGGCCGAACTGCCCGCCCAGCTCAGGCAGTACGCCCGGTTCGCCCCCAATCGCCGGGCGAAGTTCGCCGGGAACGCGATGGCGGCGGCGCTGGAGACCGATGCCGTGTTCCGGCAGCGGATCGGGGAGCGGTTCAGAGAGGCGCAGCCGGAACTCGCCGGTGCCCTCGACGCCGGCTCACCGCCCCCGGCCGCGGACCCGCTCGACGTGGCGGCCGCGGCCTACGTGCTGCGCCCGGCGGGCTGGGTGAAGCTGGTCACCGCGGCCGGCGAGGAGGCCCAGCGCGCGCACGCCGAGCGCGCCGACGAGGAGAACCGGGCCGAGCTGGAGCGGCTGCGCGCGGAGCTGGCGCAGGCCCGCGACCACACCCGCGCCGAGACCGAGCGGCTGCGCGCGGAGCTCGAATCGGCGAAGAAGGAAGCGGAATCGCTTCACCGCAAGCTGCGCGCCGCCCTCAGCGACGTCAAGCGGGGCGAGGCCGCGCTGCGCAAGGCGCAGGGCGAGACGGACGCCGTACGCGCCGAGGCGCAGGCGCAGGTGTCGGCCGCGGAGAGCGAGTCCCGGCGGCTCAGAACCCGCCTGGGCGAGGCCGAGGCCACGCTGGAGGCCACCCGCCGGGCGGCCCGGGAGGGCCGCAGCGTGGAGGACATGCGGGTACGGCTGCTGCTGGACACCCTGCTGGAGGCGACCCAGGGGCTGCGGCGCGAACTGGCCCTGCCCCCGGTGTCCGTGCGTCCGGCCGAGACGGTGGACGCGGTCGAACCGGGCCGGATGACGCCGAAGGACATCGCGGCGCGCGCCCTGTCGGAGAACGATCCGGCCATTCTCGATCAACTGCTCGCCCTGCCGCAGGCGCATCTGGTCGTCGACGGCTACAACGTGACCAAGACCGGCTATCCGCAGATGCCGCTGGAGAAGCAGCGGCTGCGGCTGCTGGGGCAGCTCTCCGCGCTCGCCGCGCAGACCGGGGCCGAGGTGACGTGTGTCTTCGACGGCGCCGAACTGGCCGCGCCGGTGCTGCTCGCGCCGCCGCGCGGGGTGCGGGTGCTGTTCTCCAAGCCGGGCGTCACGGCGGACGAGCTGATCCGCCAGCTGGTGCGCGCGGAGCCGCCGGGGCGTCCGGTCATCGTCGCCTCCACCGACCGCGAGGTGGCCGACGGGGTCGCGAAGGCGGGTGCCCGACCGGTGGCCTCTGCGGTGCTTCTGAAGCGACTGTCCTGAAGGTCCAACGGGCGTAGTCGATGCCCGAATTGGCCGTATCGTCACGCAACGTAGCGTCAACCGGCTCTCACTGCACGTGAGTTGTGTGCAAAGAATGCACTCTGTGACGAGATTTTTCGCTGTGGGATTTGAACTGATCACAACGAGGTCACTAGGGTCTGGGCTCGAACCTCCGAACGGGTGATCACTCACAAGAAGGAGTTCGTCCTCCGTGGCGTCCCACCGTCGACCCAAGCAGCCGAGCCGCACCCGTGTGACCGTGCTCACCACCGCTGCCGCAGCTGCCGTCGCGCTCAGCGCCAACGCCGCCAACGCCGCGCCGAGCGAGAAGCTCGGCAAGGACGAGGTCAAGGCGAAGGTCGACAAGCTCTACGAGCAGGCCGAGCAGGCGACCGAGAAGTACAACGGCGCCAAGGAGAAGCAGCAGAAGCTGCAAAAGGAGATCTCCACCATCCAGGACAGCGTCGCCCGCGGCCAGGAGGAGCTCAACAAGCTGCGCGACGGCCTGGGTTCGCTGGCCACCGCCCAGTACCGCTCCGGCGGCATCGACGCCTCGGTCCAGCTCTTCCTGTCGTCCAACCCGGACGACTACCTCGACAAGGCGTCCACGCTCGACCAGTTGAGCAGCCAGCAGGTCGACGCGCTGAAGAAGATCCAGGACAAACAGCGCGAACTCGCCCAGGAGCGGGCCGAGGCGACGGAGAAGCTCAAGGACCTCTCCGCCACCCGCACCGAGCTGGGCAACAAGAAGAAGGAAGTCCAGAGCAAGCTCGCCGAGGCGCAGAAGCTCCTGAACTCCCTCACCGCCAAGGAGAAGGCGCAGCTCGCCGAGGAGCAGCAGCGCGCCAACCGCTCCTCCACCGAGCGCGTGGACCTCGGCGACACCCCGCCCGGCTCCGGGTTCGCCCAGGCGGCCTTCTCCGCCGCCCAGACCCGGCTCGGCTCTCCCTACGTCTACGGCGCCACCGGCCCCTCCTCCTTCGACTGCTCGGGCCTGACCTCCTGGGCCTACGCCCAGGCCGGCGTCTCCATCCCGCGCACCTCCGAGGCGCAGTCGCAGATCGGCACGAGGATCTACAACCAGAGCGACCTCAAGGTCGGCGACCTGGTCTTCTTCTTCAACGACCTGCACCACGTCGGCCTCTACGCGGGCCGCGGCCAGATCCTGCACGCCCCGCGCACCGGTACGGTCGTCCGGTACGAGTCGATGACGACCATCGGTGGCCCGTTCATGTTCGGCGTCCGGGTCTGACACCCGGCGACACACGGACACGATGGCGCCCGAACGGGCGAATCCCGGGGACCGGAACTGACTCCACGCCCCGCCGGTGACCTGCGTCAGCGGCGGGGCGTCAGTCTGTGTTGACTCCGGGGTCTTTGGCCCCGGCCCGTCCGCACGGCTACTGTCTGCCGCGTTTCCCCGGCGCCGGGGCCTCCCCGTCCCCAGGCGCCGGGGAAACGGTCTGTGTCCGCCAGCAGTGAGGACTGCCGTGGGGTCCCATCGTCGCCTTGCCCCGTCCGGATTCGACCGGGGTGCCGTCGCCCTGTGCGTGCTGTCGGCCGCCGCCGCGCTCGGCGCCGTACCGGCGCAGGCCGCGCCGGGCGCCGACACCCGGGCCGAGGTGGACCGCCTGTACGAGGAGGCCGAGAAGGCGACCCAGGCCTTCGACAAGGCCGACGAGCGCGCCGGCCGGCTGCGCCGGGAGGTCCGGGACGCCCAGGACCACATCGCCCGGCAGCAGCAGCGCGTCAACGACCTGCGGGAGCAGCTCGGTTCGCTGGCCGGTGCCCAGTACCGCTCCGGTGGCCTCGACCCGACGGTCGCCCTGTTCTTCTCCGCCGACCCCGACGACTACCTGGACAAGGCGTCCACGCTCGACCGCATCGGCGCCCGGCAGGCCCGCCGGCTGGGGGAGTTGCAGTCGGCGCTGCGCGACCTCGCCCAGGAGCGGGCGGAGGCGGCCGGGAAGCTCGCCGAGCTGGAGAGGAGCCGCGAGGCCGTGGCCGCGCACAAGCGGACCGTGGAGCGCAAGCTCGCCCGGGCCCGGCGGCTGATCGACGCCCTGCCCGCCGCCGACCGCGCGGCCTACCACCGGGCCTCCCGCGACGGCCGCGCCGCCCTGCCCGGCCTGAGCGGTGTGCCCGCCCCGGACGGCCGCGCCGCCGCCGCCCTGGCCGCCGCCCGCTCCGCCCTCGGCCGGCCCTATGTGTGGGGCGCCAACGGCCCCTCCGGCTTCGACTGTTCGGGCCTGATGCAATGGGCGTACGCGCACGCCGGGGTCCATCTGCCGCGCACCTCGCAGGAGCAGCGGTTCGCCGGCCGGCGGGTGCCGCTCTCCCAGGCCCGCCCAGGTGACCTGGTCGTCTACCGCTCCGACGCCAGCCATGTGGCGATGTACGCCGGCAACGGCCAGGTCATCCACGCCCCCTATCCCGGTGCTCCGGTGCGCTACGACCCGGTCGGGATGATGCCGGTCTCCTCGGTCACCCGGCCCTGACCGCCCTCCTCGCCGTACGATCGGGAAATGGCTGGTCGCAGGCGGGCGTGGGAGATCGGGGCCGTGGGGCTCGCCCTGCTGCTGCCGCTGGCCGGGTGCGGCGGGCACACGGTGACCGACTCCGCGCGGGCCGAGGTGCAGCGGCTGCTCGACCGGCGCGCGGCGGCCCTGCTCGGCCACGACGAGACGGCGTACGGCGCGACCGGCACCCGCACCGAGTACACCCGGCTGCGTGCCCTCCCGCTGTCCTCCTGGAGCTACCGGGTCACCACCCTGCGCCGCACCCCCTCGGGCGCCACCGCCGACGCCGACCTGCGCTACCGCGTCGCCGGCTACGACGGGGGCCCCGTCGACGCCCGCCGCACCCTCACCCTGGGCCGCGCGGCCGACGGCCACTGGTACGTCACCGCCGACAAGCCCGCCCGGAAGGCCGGGCAGCAGTTGTGGGACCAGGGCACGGTGACCGCCGTCAAGGGCGCGCACAGCCTGGTGCTCGGCGCCGGGGGGTCCGCCGCGGGCCTGCGGCCGTACGCGCGGCTGGCCGACCGGGCGGTCCCCGCCGTCTCCGGGGCGTGGGGCCGCCACTGGAGCCGCCGGATCGTCGTACTCGTCCCCCCGTCCCTGGAGGGCATGGCGGCGCTGCTCGGCTCGCCCGCCGCCGACTACCGGGGCATCGCGGCCGTCACCACGGGCGAGTCGGGCGGCTCCGGCCGGTCGCCGGCGGACCGGGTGCTGGTCAACCCGGAGGCGTACGCCGTGCTCGGGGACGCCGGCAAACAGGTCGTCCTCACCCACGAGACGACCCATGTCGCCACCCGGGCGGACACCACCGCCGCCACCCCGCTGTGGCTCTCCGAGGGCTACGCCGACTGGATCGGCTATCTGGGCACCGGCCGCACCCCGGCCGAGATCGCGCCGGAACTGGCCCGGACCGTCCGGGACGGCGAGGCGCCCGAGGCGCTCCCCGGCGACGAGGCCTTCGCCTTCACCCGCGAGCCGAGCCGGCTCGCGCGGGCCTACGAGGGCGGCTGGCTGGCCTGCCGGATGATCGCCGAGCGGTGGGGCGCGGACCGGCTCGCCGCCTTCTACCGGGCCGTCGGCGCCCACGGGAAGCGGGCGGGCGCGGTGCGGGAGGCACTGGAGAAGGTGCTCGGGACGACACCGGGGGAGTTCACCACGCGCTGGCGCGACTACATCACGACCCGCCTCGGCTGACCACGGCGGCCTGCTCGGCGCGTCCCCGCCCGGTCGGGGACGGCACCCGGCGGGGGCAGGCGGCCGTACGACCGCCCTGGCCGCCCGGCGTCAGGAGGACACCGGGGTCTGTGTCGCGGGGCTGGTCCGGGGCGGGAAGGGGGTGGCCGCGGACGGCGGGGCGGTCGCGCGCCACAGCCGGCGGGCCGCCGTGACCGTGGCCGCGGCCAGCAGGCCGTTGCGCACCACCAGCAGCGTGACCCCGTACCAGTCGCTCGTCACCACGTGCGAGAAGCCCAGCGGGAACTCCAGGACCGTCACGAAGGACGCGAGGAGGCAGAGCAGCGCGGGCGGTCCCATGCGGCTCGCCCGGTACGACAGGCACACCGCGGCCAGGCCGATCAGCCACACCAGGTACTGGGGGCTGATCACCCGGCTGGTCACCGTGAACAGCAGCACCGCCGTCAGGGCCGCGTCGGCGAGGGTGTGCGGCGCGAACCGGGTCGCGCGCAGCCGCCACAGCAGCAGCCAGCCGAACGCGGCCCCGGTCAGCGCCAGCGCGGCCGTGCTGACCTGGTCGACGTGCGGGCCCAGGAACTCGATCGAGCCGTAGTTCAGCAGCACCTCGCCCCGCCAGCCGAAGTGCCGGGCCACGTGGAAGACCAGGGCGCCCAGCGACTCCACCTCGGTGCCCCGGTCCCGCTGGAAGGTCAGGAACGCGAAGGCGCCCGGCATGGACACCGCGAACAGCAGCGCGAGACCCGCCGCGGTCACCACCGCCGCCGCCCACGCCCGCCGCCGCACGGCACCGACCAGCAGCAGCGCCGGCCACACCTTCAGCAGCGCCCCGAAGGCCGTCAGGGCGCCCATCACCCGCGGGTGCCGGGTCCCGGCCAGCAGCGCCGCCACGGCCACCGCGGTCACCATCACGTCGTAGCGGGCGTACACCGTCGGCCCGAGCAGCGGCACGCCCGCCACCCACACCCAGGCCCCGCGCGGCGACCGGTCCGGCCGTCCGCCCGCGTACCGCAGCAGGGCCAGCACGACGGCGTCGGCGAGGCAGGCCAGCACGAAGAAGGCGTGCGCGTACGACAGGAAGGGCAGGACGCCGGGGGAGAGGACGGGGAGGGCCGCGGCGGGCGGGTACTGCCAGGTCACGTCGTCCAGCGGAAACGTTCCTTGACGCAGGACCTCGTACCAGCCGCGGTAGATCACCGACACGTCCGAGGTGACGTCCGGGCCCGGGAACGCGAACACCCGGAACACGAACAGCAGCAGCAGCGCACGGGTGACGGCCCAGGTCGCGAGCAGCCATGCCAGGGACCGCCCGGCACCCTTCGTCTCCACCTGATCCCCTGCCGTCCGGTTCCCGCGTCGATCGCCGTGCCGTTCGCATCCGCTGCGAGCGTCCATGATGTCGTGCACACCTGTGCGCATGCCACAGGCTCGGCCGCGCCCGACCTCGAACGCCCCGTTCGGTAGGGTCGGCGGCGATGCACAAGACCCTGATCGTCACCAACGACTTCCCGCCCCGGCCGGGCGGCATCCAGGCCTTCCTGCACAACATGGCCCTGCGCCTGGACCCCGGCCGGCTGGTCCTCTACGCCTCCACCTGGAAGCGCGGCCGGGAGGGCGCCGAGGCCACCGCCGCCTTCGACGCCGAGCAGCCCTTCACCGTCGTGCGCGATCGTACGACCATGCTGCTGCCCACCCCGCGGGCCACCCGGCGGGCGGTCGGGCTGCTCCGCGAGCACGGGTGCACGTCCGTGTGGTTCGGCGCGGCGGCACCGCTGGGCCTGATGGCGCCGGTGCTCCGGAAGGCCGGCGCCGAGCGGCTGGTGGCCACCACCCACGGCCACGAGGCCGGCTGGGCCCAGCTCCCCGCCGCCCGGCAGCTGCTGCGCCGGATCGGCGAGTCCACGGACACGATCACCTACCTCGGCGAGTACACCCGCTCCCGGATAGCGACCGCCCTCACGCCCCAGGCGGCCTCGCGGATGGCACAGCTGCCGCCGGGGGTCGACGAGAAGACCTTCCACCCGGCCTCCGGCGGCGACGAGGTCCGCGCCCGGCTCGGGCTCACCGACCGCCCGGTGGTCGTCTGCGTCTCCCGGCTGGTCCCGCGCAAGGGCCAGGACACCCTGATCCGGGCCCTGCCCCGCATCCTGGCCGCCGAGCCGGACGCCGTGCTGCTGATCGTCGGCGGCGGACCGTACGGGAAGGACCTGCGCCGCCTCGCCCACGAGACGGGGGTCGCCGGCTCGGTGCGCTTCACCGGCGCCGTGCCCTGGTCCGAGCTGCCCGCGCACTACGGCGCCGGGGACGTCTTCGCGATGCCCTGCCGCACCCGGCGCGGCGGCCTGGACGTGGAGGGCCTCGGCATCGTCTACCTGGAGGCGTCGGCGACCGGCCTGCCGGTCGTCGCGGGCGACTCGGGCGGCGCCCCGGACGCGGTCCTGGAGGGCGAGACGGGCTGGGTGGTCCGGGGCGGCTCGGTGGAGCAGACCGCCGAACGGATCGTGGCCCTGCTGGCCGACGCCGGACTGCGCCGCCGCATGGGGGAGCGGGGCCGGCGGTGGGTGGAGGAGAGGTGGCGCTGGGACCTGCTGGCGGAGCGGCTGAAGACGTTGCTCTGAATCGTGCCGGCACTCTGGGCGGAACCCGAAAATCCGCCGATGCTGCCCGCATGACAGCAAAACTGACGAGGCGTCACATCCTCGGGGTGGCCGCACTGCAAACCGCCGCCACCCTCGGTCTCACCCGTATCGGTCTCCAGTCCGCGCGGGCCGTCGAACCGGCCGCCGTCGACAACTCCCCCGCGATCGTGGTCGGTTCCGGATACGGCGGCGCGGTCGCCGCCCTCCGTCTCGGCCAGGCCGGCATCCGCACGCTCGTCCTGGAGATGGGCCGGCTGTGGAACACCGCCGGCCCCGACGGCAAGGTGTTCTGCTCCACCACCGCCCCCGACCAGCGCTCCATGTGGTTCCGCACCCGCACCGAGGCCCCGCTCGCCACGTTCCTCTGGCTGGACGTGGTGAACAGGGCCATCACCCCCTACCCGGGCGTCCTGGACCGCGTGCACTACGACCACATGTCCGTCTACGTCGGCCGGGGCGTCGGCGGCGGCTCCCTGGTCAACGGCGGCATGGCGGTCACCCCGCCCCGGTCCTACTTCACCGAGCAGTTCCCGGCCGTGGACGCCGACGAGATGTACGGCACCTGGTTCCCGCGCGCCCGCGCCATGCTCGGCGTCAACTCCGTCGACCCCGCCTGGTTCGAGTCGACCGAGTGGTACCGGTTCACCCGGACCTCCCGGAAGGCCGCCGCCAACGCCGGCCTGAAGACCACCTTCGTCCCCAACGTCTACGACTTCGGCCACATGCGGCGCGAAGCCGCCGGTACGGCCGAGAAGTCCGCGCTCGCCGGCGAGGTCATCTACGGCAACAACCACGGCAAGCGCAGCCTCGACCAGACCTACCTGGCCGCCGCCCTCGGCACCGGCAACGTCACGATCCACACCCTGGAGAAGGTCACGTCGGTCACCCGGGCGAGCGACGGTTCGTACGTCCTGACCGCCGACCGGATCGACGACACCGGCGCGGTCGTGGAGACCAGGCAGTACGGCTGCACGTACCTCTTCCTCGGCGGCGGCAGCCTCGGCACCACCGAACTCCTCGTCCGCGCCCGGGACACCGGCACCCTGCCCGACCTCGACCCGGCCGTGGGCGCCGGCTGGGGCACCAACGGCAACACCATGCTCGGCCGCGCCAACCACCTGTGGGACACCGTCGGCGCCGACCAGGCCACCATGCCCGTCATGGGCATCGACGACTGGGCCAACGCCGACAACCCGGTCTTCGCGGAGATCGCCCCGCTGCCCATGGGCTTCGAGCACTGGATCAGCCTGTACCTCGCGATCACCAAGAACCCCGAGCGGGCGACGTTCTCGTACGACGCCTCCTCCGGCGGGGTGCGGCTCGGCTGGACCGCCGCCCAGAGCGCCGTCTCCGTCGGCATGGCCAAGAAGCTGTTCGACCGGATCAACGCGGCCAACGCGACGATCTACCGGCACGACCTGTTCGGCTCCGGCGACAAGGTCTTCGCGGACGACTTCACCTACCACCCGCTCGGCGGCTGCGTGCTGGGCAGGGCCACCGACGCCTACGGGCGGGTGAAGGGCTGTCCACGGCTGTACGTCACCGACGGCTCGCTCGTCCCCGGGTCGATCGGCGTGAACCCCTTCGTCACCATCACGGCCCTCGCCGAACGCACCATGGCGCGGGTCCTCGCCGAGGACACCGCGCCATGAGGCACCGCCCGGGTCACCGGGCGTGGAGGGCCGCCCCTCACTTGGCGTAGATCGCCTCGATCTCGGCCGAGTAGTCCTTCGCCACCACGTTCCGCTTGAGCTTCAGCGACGGGGTGAGGTGGCCCGACTCCTCCGTGAACTGGGAGGGCAGAATGCGGAACTTCCGCACCGATTCCGCCTTCGACACCGCGGCGTTGCCGTCGTCCACGGCCTCCTGGATCGCCGCGAGCAGATCCGGGTCGTCCTTCAGCGACGCCGCGGTGGCGCCCGCCGGCTTGCCGTGCTCGGCGCACCAGCGGCCCAGGAACTCCTCGTCGATGGTGACCAGCGCGCCCACGAACGGCCGCCCGTCGCCCACCACCATGCACTCCGCGACCAGCGCGTGCGCCCGGATCCGGTCCTCGATCACCGCGGGGGCCACGTTCTTGCCGCCCGCCGTGACGATGATCTCCTTCTTCCGGCCGGTGATCCGCAGATAGCCGTCCTCGTCGAGGGTGCCGATGTCACCGGTGTGGAACCAGCCGTCGGCCAGCGCCTCCGCCGTCGCGCCCGGGTTGTTCCAGTACTCCTTGAACAGGTGCTCGCCGTGCAGCAGCACCTCGCCGTCGTCGGCGATCCGCACCACCGAGCCGGGCAGCGGCTGCCCGACCGTGCCGATCTTCTGCCGGTCCCACGGGTTGAACGCGGTCGCCGCACAGGACTCGGTCAGGCCGTAGCCCTCCAGCACCGTGAAGCCGATGCCCCGGAAGAAGTGCCCGAGCCGCTCGCCCAGCGGGGCGCCGCCGGAGATGGCGTACTCGCCCCGGCCGCCCAGCACCGCGCGCAGCTTGCCGTAGACCAGCTTGTCGAAGACCTTGTGCTTCAGCTTCAGGCCGAACGACGGGCCCGACGGGCTGTCCAGCGCCTTGCTGTAGGCGATCGCGGTGTCCGCCGCCTTGTCGAAGACCGCGCCCTTGCCGTCCGCCTGCGCCTTGGCCCGCGCCGCGTTGTAGACCTTCTCGAAGACCCGCGGCACACCGAGGATCAGCGTCGGCCGGAACGCGGCCAGTTCGTCGGTGAGGTTCTTGATGTCCGGGAGGCAGCCCAGCTTGATCGGCGCCATCATCGGCGCCACCTGCACCAGCCGCCCGAAGACGTGCGCGAGCGGCAGGAAGAGCAGGACGGAGCACTCGCCGGTGCGGAACAGCGGGCGCAGCCGCTCCACGACGTTGCCGCACTCGGCGAAGAAGCTGCGGTGGGTGAGGACGCAGCCCTTGGGGCGCCCGGTCGTGCCGCTGGTGTAGACGATGGTCGCCGGGTCGTCGGCCTTGGCGAGCGAGCTGCGCTCCTCCACCGTCGCGTCCGACACGTCCTGCCCGAGCCGGCCCAGCTCCGCGACGCCCCCGGCCTCGATCTGCCAGACGTGCTTCAGCGCGGGCAGCGACTCGCGCACCGCCTCCACGGCCGCCACGTGGTTGTCCAGCTCCACGACGCAGGCGGTGGCGCCCGAGTCGGACAGGATCCACTGCACCTGCTCCGGCGAGCTGGTCTCGTACACCGGCACGGTGATCGCGCCCGCGCTCCAGATCGCGAAGTCCAGCAGCGTCCACTCGTAGCGCGTCCGCGACATCAGGCCCACCCGGTCGCCCGGCTGCACCCCGGAGGCGATGAGACCCTTGGCGGCCGTGCGCACCTCGGCGAGGAACTCCCGGGCGGTCACGTCCTGCCAGCCACCCCCCACCTTGCGGGCGATCACGGCGACGTCGGGATGCTGCGCGGCGTTTCTGCGGACGATGTCGGTCAGATTCCCGTCCGCGGGGACCTCGTACAAAGCCGGAAGGCTGAACTCGCGCAAGGCTGCTGCTCCTCATAGGGCGCCGACGCCACGACGTTGTGCGATGCGACGGTGCGGTCCAAGGCTCGGGCAGGTGCTCCGGAACAACATGAGGATTCACATGTTGAAATCCTGAGCACGACTGGACTGCCCGGACGTTACCCGCCGGTATGGCTTCTACGACAGGGGGTCCCGGCGAGATGTTCGCTGCGTCACACACGTGGGCGTTCCTTCGCGCACAGTAGTCCACGGCCTAACCGACCGGCGAGTAACCGCAGGCCGGACCGGCACTGTTCACCCGGACCGCACGCGCCTACGCTTGATCACCATGGCATCCACACGTTCCGGCACCCGGCGGACCCGCGTCCATGTGGTCAGCGACGTGCACGGCAACGCCCGAGACCTGGCCCGGGCCGGCGACGGTGCCGACGCCCTGGTCTGCCTCGGCGACCTCGTCCTCTTCCTCGACTACGCCGACCACGCGCGCGGCATCTTCCCGGACCTGTTCGGCAAGGAGAACGCCGACCGCATCGTCGAGCTGCGCACCGCCCGCCGGTTCGAGGAGGCCCGCGCGTTCGGCGCCCGGCTGTGGGCGGGGATCGACGCCGACCGGGCCACGGCCATCGAGAAGGCCGTGCGCAAGCAGTACGCCGAGCTGTTCGCCGCGTTCCCCACCCCGACGTACGCCACCTACGGCAATGTCGACATGCCGATGCTCTGGCCGGAGTACGCCCGGCCCGGCACCACGGTCCTCGACGGCCAGCGGGCGGAGATCGGCGGGTGGACCTTCGGCTTCGTCGGCGGCGGCCTGCGCACCCCGATGCGGACCCCGTACGAGATCAGCGACGAGGAGTACGCGGCGAAGATCGAGGCCGTCGGCGAGGTCGACGTCCTGTGCACCCACATCCCCCCGGAGGTGCCCGAACTGGTCTACGACACCGTGGCCCGCCGCTTCGAGCGGGGCAGCCGGGCCCTGCTGGACGCCATCCGCCGCACCCGGCCCCGGTACGCCCTGTTCGGGCACGTGCACCAGCCGCTGGTCCGCCGGATGCGGATCGGCGCCACCGAGTGCGTGAACGTGGGGCACTTCGCCGGGACCGGCACCCCCTGGACACTCGAATGGTGAGCTCCGGCAGGCGCGGTGAAGGCGGCAGGCCGGCGGCGCGGTAGCCTTCACGCTGCACACACGTGCGCAGCCCGGCGCACACGAACCTCTCCCACCCGGCCCGCATCTGGAGGAGCCACCGCGATGGCGGAACACACCAGTTCGAGCATCACGATCGAGGCGGCTCCGGCCGACGTCATGGCGGTGATCGCCGACTTCGCGCGCTACCCGGACTGGACCGGTGAGGTGAAGGAGGCGGACGTCCTCGCCACGGACGGGCGGGGCCGCGCCGAACAGGTACGCCTCGTCATGGACGCCGGCGCCATCAAGGACGACCAGACCCTCGCCTACACCTGGACCGGCGACCACGAGGTCTCCTGGACCCTCGTCAAGTCCCAGATGCTCCGTTCCCTCGACGGTTCCTACCTCCTGAAGCCGGCCGGCGCGGGCGCCACCGAGGTCACCTACCAGCTCACGGTCGACGTCAAGATCCCCATGCTGGGCATGATCAAGCGCAAGGCGGAGAAGGTCATCATCGACCGGGCACTGGCGGGTCTGAAGAAGAGGGTGGAGTCGGGGGAGAAGTAGACACCTCCGTCCGCCTCCCGCGCACGACGGTACCGTTCACCGTCATGCGCACCATCCTGATCACGGGCCCCGGCGGCAGCGGTCGTACGACCGTGGCCGCCGCCACCGCGCTCGAAGCCGCCCGCGAGGGCCACCGCACCCTCCTGCTGAGCGCCGACCGCACGGACACCCCGGGCGCGGCCCTGGGCACCGCGACAGGACCGGTCCCCGCCGAGGTCACCGAGCACCTCAGCGCCTGGCGGCCCGACGCCGCCGAACGCTTCCGCCAGGACCTCACCGCCTTCCAGACCCGCGCCGCGAACGTCCTCGACCTCCTCGGCGCCGCCCGCCTGGACGCCGAGGAGGTCACCCCGCTGCCCGGCGCGGAGGAACTGTCCTTCCTGCGCGCGCTGCGGGACGCGGCCCTGTCCGAGCGGTACGACCTCCTCGTCGTCGACCTCCCGCCCCTCCCGCAGGCCCTCGCCCTGCTCGCCCTGCCCGAGGAACTGCGCCGCTACCTGCGCCGCCTCCTGCCGCCCGAACGGCAGGCCGCCCGCGCCCTGCGCCCGGTCCTCGGCCGGCTCGCCGGCGTCCCCATGCCCGCCGACTGGCTCTACGAGACGGCGGCCCGCTGGGACGTCGAACTCGCCGCCGTCGAGGCCGTCCTCACCGACCGGAACACCGCCGTACGCCTGGTCGCCGAGCCCGGCCCGGCCGGCGCCGACGCCGTCCGCGCCGCCACCCTCGGCCTCGCCCTGCGCGCCCTGCGCACCGAGTCCCTGATCGCCAACCGCGCCCTGCCCGAGACCGCCCCCGACAGCTGGCTCTCCTCGCTGCTGGCCCAGCAGCGCAAGACGCTCGCCGACTGGCGGGAGTCGTACGACGTCCACCCCGTCCCGCACCTCGGCCACGACCCGCACGGCCCGGACGACCTCACCGCCCTCGCCGTGCCCGCCGTCAACCCGGCGACCACCCCGGTCGGGTGGCCCGTCGCCGACCGGCTCGCGGAGGACGGCGTGCTCGTCTGGCACCTCCCGCTGCCCGGCGCGATACGGGACGAGCTGGACCTCGTCCGGCGCGGCGACGAACTCCTGATCACCGCGGGCCCGTTCCGCCGGATCGTCGCGCTGCCCTCCGCCCTGCGCCGCTGCACCGTCGCCGGCGCCGGGCTCCGGGACGGCGAGCTGCGCATCCGGTTCGCCCCGGACCCCGATCTGTGGCCCGCCGCCGGACGGTGAACCGGATGCGCCCGTTCGGGTAACGTCGTAAAGGCGAACCGTAGTCAGGAGCCGCCATGAGCGAAGAGCCTCCCGCACCCGACCCTTCCCCGGAGGAGCCGGCGAAGGCGACCGACGCCGACGCCTGGGCCACGGCCGCCGCCGAGGACCTCGCCGCCGAGCAGGCCCGCCGCCGCGCCGAGCACGGCCCGCCGCCGGGCTCGGCGGCCGAGGAACTGAAGAAGCTCGTGGACACGGTGGCCGACAAGCTGGCCGGCCTCCAGTCACCGCTCCTCGGCGGCCTCGCCGGACCCGCCGCCCAGCAGGTGGTGCGGCAGGTCGTCCAGCAGGCGAAGGCCGCCGTCGAGCCCGTCATAGACCGCAACCCGGACGTCTTCGACCACCTGGCCGCGGCCGGCGGCGAACTGCTCGCCGCCTACCGCTCCGCCGTCCAGGCCCAGGAGCGCCGCTGGACCACCGGCACGGCCGACCCGGCGCGGGACCGGAAGGACCCGCGCGACCCGGGCGAGGGCACCGGCCCAGGAGAACGCATCGACCTGGACTGAAACCCTCGCAGGGCAGGGCCTCGGGTACGGTTGGCCGTAGCGGGGCTCGACCGAAACTGAGGGATTCATGGGACTCACCATCGGCGTCGACATCGGCGGCACGAAGATCGCGGCCGGCGTGGTCGACGAGGAAGGCAACATCCTCTCGACCTTCAAGGTGCCGACCCCCACCACGCCCGAGGCCATCGTGGACGCCATCGCCTCGGCGGTGGAGGGCGCGCGCGCCGGGCACGAGATCGTCGGCGTGGGTATCGGCGCGGCCGGTTACGTCAACCGGCAGCGCTCCACGGTGTACTTCGCGCCGAACATTGACTGGCGCAACGAGCCGCTCAAGGAGAAGGTCGAGGCGCGCACCGGCCTCCCGGTCGTGGTCGAGAACGACGCCAACGCCGCCGCCTGGGGCGAGTACAAGTTCGGCGCCGGCAAGGGCCACCGCAACGTCATCTGCATCACGCTCGGCACCGGCCTCGGCGGCGGCATCATCATCGGCAACAAGCTGCGCCGCGGCCACTTCGGCGTGGCCGCCGAGTTCGGCCACATCCGGATGGTGCCGGACGGCCTGCTGTGCGGCTGCGGCTCGCAGGGCTGCTGGGAGCAGTACGCCTCCGGCCGCGCCCTGGTCCGCTACGCCAAGCAGCGCGCCAACGCCACCCCGGAGAATGCCGAGCTGCTGCTCTCGCTGGGCGACGGCACCCCGGAGGGCATCGAGGGCAAGCACATCTCCATGGCCGCCCGCCAGGGCGACCCCGTCGCCGTGGACTCCTACCGCGAGCTGGCCCGCTGGGCCGGCGCCGGCCTCGCCGACCTGGCCTCCCTCTTCGACCCGTCCGCCTTCATCGTCGGCGGTGGCCTGTCCGACGAGGGCGAGCTGGTGCTCGACCCCATCCGCAAGTCCTACAAGCGCTGGCTGGTCGGCGGCAACTGGCGTCCGGTCGCCGATGTGATCGCGGCCCAGCTGGGCAACAAGGCGGGCATGGTGGGCGCGGCGGACCTGGCCCGGGAACCCGACCCGATCATGTAGGAAGCGTCACCAGGGGGCGCGAGGAACTGCGCGACCGGCCACGAAGCCGCGGCGGTCACCCACGCACCTCGCGCCCCGGCCCACTGGGCGTACATTGATCCACATGGCGCTGCTCCCCGACTCCGCAACAGAGCCCGACGGTTCCGCGGTCATCCGCGTCCTGAGCTACAACATCCGCTCGCTGCGCGACGACACGGACGCCCTGGCGAGGGTCATCACCGCCTGCGCCCCCGACCTGGTCCTCGTCCAGGAGGCCCCCCGCTTCTTCCGCTGGCGCAAGAAGCTGGCGCGGCTCGCCGCGGCCTCCGGCCAGGTCATCCTCACCGGCGGCGCCACGGCGGCGGGACCGGCGATCCTGTGCTCCCTGCGCGCCACCGTCGAACGCACGGAGGACGTCCTCCTCCCGCTCACCCCCGGCCTCCACCGGCGCGGCTTCGCCACGGCGGTGGTCCGGTTCGGCGCCACCCGCCTCGGCGTGCTGAGCTGCCACCTGTCGCTCCAGCGGGACGAGCGCCACGAGCAGGGCGGCCTGCTCCTCGACCGCCTCGCCGGACTCGGTGTCGAGCACGCCGTCGCGGGCGGCGACCTCAACGAGGGCCCCGACGGCCGTACCTTCCGCCGGCTCGCCGAGACCCTCCAGGACTGCCGTACGACCGCTCCCTGGGGCGGCGAGTTCACCTCCACGCCCGCCGACCCCCGCCAGCGCATCGACGCGGTCTTCGCGACCAAGGGCATCGAGGTGCTGGGCTGCGGGGTGCCCCTGGACCAGCCGGGCGTGCGCGAGGCGGACCTGAGGGCGGCCACGGACCACCTCCCGGTCCTCGCCGCCCTCAGGATCCCGGCCTGAGCCGGCTCAGACCACCGCGCCGCGCCCCGGGTCGTCGTCCTCCTCGTCGTCCGTCCGCATCCGCGTCACCAGCGTCACGAAGCCGCCGAGGAAGCCGCCGATGCCGAGGGTCGCCAGCCACCAGGTCATGTCCCAGCCGAGCAGCACCGCCAGCAGGAGCAGGACCGGGCCGCCGACCACGCCGAGCCAGGCGAACCTGGCGGTCGTGTCCGAGGTCGGCAGCGGGGGCGGCTCCGGCGGCACGAAGTGGCCCTCGTCGTCCTCGTCGAAGTCGTCGTCGGACGGCTCGGGCGGCGTGTGGTCCCGCGGGCCGATGGCGGGCGCGAAGGAGACCGAGCCGCCCAGCGGCCGGGCGGGCTGCCGGTCCGCGGAGTCCTCCGGCTCACCGCGGGACTCGTCCTCCTGGTCCTTCGCCACGTTCTTCTCCAGCAGCGCCAGATCCTCGACCGGCTTGAAGGGCCGGGTGCCCGGCGGGTCCGGCGGCTCGTCGCCGTACCCGGCGACGATGGCGCGCCAGGCGGCGTCCTCGTCGAACGGCACCTCCTGCCGGTCCGGCTCCCGGGCCTCGTGGCCGCCCTGGCCCTCGCGGTCCTCGCGGCCCTCGCGGTCCTCACGGTCGGAGTCGTGCTCAGCCAACTGCGGCCGTCCCTTCCTTGCCGACACTGGGTGCGAGCCGGCCGATGAAGGCGAGGCTCTCCTCGAAGATCCGGTCCGCGTCCTTGTCCAACGTCGCCACGTGGTAGCTGTGTTCCAGCACGATCTCCGTGACGTCCGCGGCCGACACCCGGCTCAGCACCCGCGCCGAGTCGGCCGCCGGGACGACATGGTCCCGGGCGCTGCGCAGCAGCAGCAACGGCTGCGTGACCTGGGGCAGCTCGCCGTCCAGCCGGCGCAGGAACACCCGCAGCGAGTGCGCCGCGTGCAGCGGCACCCGGTCGTAACCCAGCTCGGCCGCGCCCTCCTTCGCGATGTCGCTGGCGATGCCCTTCGTCGTGCGCACCAGGTGCCGGGCCACCGGAAGGGCGTACGCCGACAGGCCGTGCACCTTGTTGGCCGGGTTGACGACCACCGCACCCGCGACCCGCTCGCCGTGCCGGGCCGCGAGCCTCAGGGCCAGCGCCCCGCCCATCGACAGGCCCGCGACGAACACCCGGGAGCAGCGCTCGGAGAGCAGCCGCAGTTCACGGTCCACCTGCGCGTACCAGTCCTGCCAGGTGGTGAGCTGCATGTCCTCCCAGCGGGTGCCGTGGCCGGGCAGCAGCGGCAGGGAGACGGTCAGGCCGTGGGCCGCGTGGTGCTCCGCCCAGGGGCGCAGCGACTGGGGCGAGCCGGTGAAGCCGTGGCAGAGGAGAACCCCCACCTCACCGCCCTCATGGCGGTACGGCTCGGCTCCGGGGAGAACTGGCATGTGCTTCACCGTACGCGACCGCACTGACACCGACCAGGGTCGTCGGGCTCATTGACGGTACTCCGGGTTAAGGTCTGTTCGACGGAAACAGGAGGCACACGGGTGTTGTACGGCGCGATGAAGGTCGCCATCGGAGGGCCGCTGAAGGTCGCCTTCAGGCCATGGGTGGAGGGCCTGGAGAACGTTCCGGCCACGGGCCCGGCCATCCTGGCCAGTAATCACCTGTCCTTCTCGGACTCGTTCTTCCTGCCGGTGGTGCTGGACCGCAAGGTCACCTTCATCGCCAAGGCGGAGTACTTCACCACCCCGGGCGTGAAGGGCCGGCTCACCGCCGCCTTCTTCAAGGGTGTCGGCCAGCTCCCGGTGGACCGCTCCGGGGCGCGCGGCGCCGGTGAGGCGGCGATCAAGAGCGGCATAGAGGTGCTGGAGCGCGGCGAGCTGTTCGGCATCTACCCGGAGGGCACCCGCTCGCCCGACGGGCGGCTGTACCGGGGCAAGCCCGGCGGCCTCGCGCGCGTGGCCCTCGCCACCGGTGCCCCGGTCATCCCCGTGGCGATGATCGACACGGAGAAGATCCAGCCGCCCGGCCAGGTCGTGCCGAAGCTGATGCGGCCCGGCATCCGCATAGGCAAGCCCCTGGACTTCAGCCGGTACCAGGGCATGGAGCACGACCGGTTCGTGCTGCGGGCGCTGACCGACGAGGTCATGTACGAGATCATGAAGCTCTCCGGCCAGGAGTACGTCGACATGTACGCGACCGCCGCCAAGCGGCAGATCGCGGAGGCGGCGAAGGCGGCCAAGGAAGCGGAGAAGGCCGAGAAGGCGGCGAAGGCCGCCAAGGCCGCCAAGGAGGCGGAGAAGGCCGGCGAGGAGCAGGCCGAGTCCTAGACGGGCACAACGGGGAACCGGGGGGAACCGGGGGACATGCCCAAGCGTGAACGCGTCATGCGCATGTCGGTCGAGCTGCCGCTGTGGCGCGCGCTCGCCGGCTACCGCGTCCTGACCATGCTGTATGCGATCGGCCTGTGCGCCACCGCGTACGACCACTTCGTGCGGCCCTGGGTCGCCGTCGCCTACTACGCCGTCCTGGTCGTGTGGACCCTCGCCACCCTGCCCAAGGTGGCGGGCGCGGCGAGCTGCACCCGGCGCTTCCTGGCCGCCGACCTGGCCGTCGCCCTCGTCGGCATCCTGCTCACCCCGGTCGCCGACAGCCACGAGCGGATCGCGGGCGGCGGCCCCACCCTGCCGTCGATATGGACGGCGGGCGCGGTACTGGCCTTCGCCGTCAAGGGCGGCTGGCGCTGGGCGGCCGTCGCCTCCACGGCCGTGGCCGCCGTCAACCTGGTCGAGCGCGGCCACCCGGCCCGGGACACCGTGCACAACGTGATCCTCGTCTGGGTGGCATCCATCGCCATCGGCTACGTGGTGGAGGTGGCCCGCGCCTCCGAGCGCACCCTCGCCCGCGCCCTGGAGATCGAGGCCGCCACCCGGGAACGGGAGCGGCTGGCCCGGGACATCCACGACAGCGTGCTCCAGGTGCTGGCCATGGTGAAGCGCCGGGGCGCGGCCCTCGGCGGCGAGGCGGCCGAGCTGGGCCGGCTGGCCGGGGAGCAGGAGGTGGCGCTGCGCACGCTGGTGTCGGGCGGCCTGGTCCCGGTGTCCCGGGTCTCGGAGGACCTGGCGGCCGGCGCGGTGGTCCGCGCGGTGGAGGAGCCCGACGAGGAGGACCCGGCCGGCCCGGTCGACCTGCGCTCCCTGCTCGCCCGGTACGCGTGCGCCCGGGTCAGCCTCGCCGAGCCCGGCGCCCCGGTGCTGCTGCCGTCGGCCGCGGCCCGCGAGGTGGCCGCCGCGGTCGGGGCCGCCCTGGACAACGTGCGCCGGCACGCGGGGGCGGAGGGCCGGGCCTGGATCCTGGTGGAGGACGAGCCGGACGAGATCGTCGTCACCGTCCGGGACGACGGCCCCGGCATCCCCGAGGGCCGGCTGGCGCAGGCCGAGGGCGAGGGCCGGCTCGGGGTGGCCCAGTCGATCCGGGGCCGGCTGCGCGACCTCGGCGGCAGCGCCGGGATCGTCTCCGTGCCCGGCCAGGGCACGGAAGTGGAACTGAAGGTACCGAAGGGCGCCGTGCGGGCGCGGGGGAAGAAGGCGGAGCAGCGATGACACAGCAGGACCCGATCAAGGTCATGGTGGTGGACGACCACCCGATGTGGCGTGACGCGGTCGCCCGTGACCTGGCCGAGTCCGGCTTCGAGGTGGTCGCCACCGCCGGCGACGGCGAGCAGGCGGTGCGCCGCGCCAGGGCCGCCGCCCCCGACGTCCTCGTGCTGGACCTCAACCTGCCCGCCAAGCCCGGCGTCCAGGTGTGCAAGGAACTCGTCGGCCACAACCCGGCGTTGCGCGTCCTCGTCCTCTCGGCGAGCGGCGAGCACGCGGACGTGCTGGAGGCGGTGAAGTCCGGTGCGACCGGCTATCTGCTGAAGTCGGCCTCCACCGAGGAACTGCTGGACGCGGTGCGCCGTACCGCGGTCGGCGACCCGGTGTTCACGCCGGGCCTCGCCGGGCTGGTCCTCGGCGAGTACCGGCGGCTGGCAGCCGAGCCCGCGCCCGCGCCGGACGCCGGTGAACCGGGCGCGCCCCGGCTGACGGACCGGGAGACGGAGGTGCTGCGGCTGGTGGCGAAGGGCCTGAGCTACAAACAGATCGCCGAACGCCTCGTCATCTCCCACCGCACGGTGCAGAACCACGTGCAGAACACCCTCGGCAAGCTCCAGCTGCACAACCGGGTGGAGCTGGTGCGGTACGCGATCGAGCGCGGCCTGGACGAGGAGTAGACCGGCGCGGGCCCGCTTCCGGCCGTGCACCGGAATCACCCTTCCCGCCCCTCCCGGTGTGACCTGAATCACCATTAGCGTGACCGGGTGTCAGGGAACCGCTGCGAAGGGACATTTCCATGCGGGTCGGAGTACTGACCGGGGGCGGCGACTGCCCCGGGCTCAACGCCGTCATCCGGGGCGTCGTCCGCAAGGGCGTGCAGGAGTACGGCTATGACTTCGTCGGCTTCCGGGACGGCTGGCGGGGCCCCCTCGAAGGCGACACCGTCCGTCTCGACATCCCCGCGGTGCGCGGCATCCTGCCCCGCGGCGGCACCATCCTCGGCTCCTCGCGGACCAACCCCCTCAAGGCCGGCGACGGCATCCGCCGGATCAAGGACAACCTGGCCAAGCTGGACGTCCAGGCCCTCGTCGTGATCGGCGGCGAGGACACCCTGGGCGTCGCCGCGCGGCTGTCCGGCGAGTACGCGGTGCCCTGCGTCGGAGTGCCGAAGACGATAGACAACGACCTGGCGGCCACCGACTACACCTTCGGCTTCGACACCGCCGTCAACATCGCCACCGAGGCCATCGACCGGCTGCACACCACCGCCGAGTCCCACATGCGGGTCCTCGTGGTGGAGGTGATGGGCCGGCACGCCGGCTGGATCGCCCTGCACTCCGGCCTGGCCGGCGGCGCCAACGTCATCCTCATCCCCGAGCAGCGCTTCGACATCGAGCAGGTCTGCGACTGGGTGACCTCACGGTTCCGGGCGTCGTACGCGCCGATCGTGGTCGTCGCCGAGGGTGCCGTGCCGAAGGACGGCGACATGGTGCTCAAGGACCATTCGCTGGACTCCTTCGGGCACGTCCGGCTGTCCGGGGTGGGCGAGTGGCTGGCCAAGGAGATCGAGAAGCGCACCGGGAAGGAGGCCCGTACGACGGTCCTCGGGCACGTCCAGCGCGGCGGCACCCCCAGCGCCTTCGACCGCTGGCTCGCCACCCGCTTCGGTCTGCACGCCATCGACTGCGTCCACGACGGCGACTTCGGCACGATGGTCGCCCTGCGCGCCACCGACATCGTCCGCGTCCCGCTCGCCGAGGCGACGGCCCGGCTGAAGACGGTGGACCCGGCGCTGTACCGGGAGATCGGGGTGTTCTTCGGCTGACGGCAGCCCCGGCCGCTACACGGTCGTGCGGCGCAGCTGACCGATCAGCTCCCGTACGACCGCCGCGCCGTTCAGGGTCAGCACCGACTCGGGGTGGAACTGCACGCCCGCGAAGCCGGGGCCCCGCAGGGCGTGCACCTCGCCGTTCGCCGCGCGGCTCACCTCGACGCCGTGCGCCGCCAGTTCGCGGGCCGCCTCCTCGTCGCAGCGCGCGACGAAGCTGTTGTAGAAGCCGACCGTCTCCCGCCGCCCGAACAGGTCGATCTCCGTCTGCGCCCCCTGGTACGGCACCTCCTTGCGGACCAGGTCCAGGCCCAGCTCGGCCGCGACCAGCTCGTGCCCCAGGCAGACGCCCAGCACCCCGTGCCGGTGCTCGCGGATCACGGTGGCCGCGAGCTCCCGCAGGAACCGCATCTTCGCGTCGGTCCCGTCGCGCGGGTCGCCCGGACCGGGACCCAGCACCACCGGCCCCTCGTGCGCGAGCACCGCCGCCCGCAGCCCCGGCTCGTCGTACCGCCGTACCGTCACCTCCAGGCCGCCCGAGCGCAGCACGTGCGCCAGCATCGCCGTGAAGGTGTCCTCGCCGTCGACCACCAGCGCGTGGCCGGCCGGCTCCGGCGCGCGGTCCTGCATCCGCAGCCAGAACGGCGCGAGTGCGGCCCGGCGCCCGTCCAGCGCGGCCCGCACCCGCGGGTCGTCGGCCAGCCGGGGCCGCTCCCGCTCCGCCCGCGGCCGGGACGGCCGTACCCCGAGGGCGGCCAGCACGCCCGCCGCCTTCGCGTGGGTCTCCGCGACCTCGCCCGCCGGGTCGGAGCCGCGCACGAGCGTCGCCCCCACCGGAACGCGCAGCCGGCCGTCGGCGGAGATGTCGGCGGTGCGGATCAGGATGGGGGAGTCGAGGGTCTGCGCGCCCCCGGAGTCCCGGCCGAGCAGGGCGAGCGCCCCGGCGTAGTACCCGCGCCCCACGCCGTCCCGGCCGAGGGGCTCGTACCGCTCGATCACCCGGCACGCGTTCTGCACCGGCGACCCGGTCACCGTCGCCGCGAACATGGTCTCCCGCAGCACCTCCCGCACGTCCAGCGAGGACTTCCCGCGCAGTTCGTACTCGGTGTGCGCGAGGTGCGCCATCTCCTTCAGCCGCGGGCCGACGACGACCCCGCCCCTGTCGCCGACGGTGCACATCATCTTGAGCTCCTCGTCGACGACCATCGACAGCTCCTCGATCTCCTTGCCGTCGGCGAGGAAGCCGAGCAGGTGCTCGGGGGTCGGACCCTCGGGGGGATAGCGGTACGTCCCGCTGATCGGGTTCATCACGACGGTCCCGCCGCTCATCCGGACGTGCACCTCCGGACTCGCCCCCACCAGCGTCCGGTCCCCGGTGTGCACCACGAACGTCCAGTACGCGCCCCGCTCGCCCTCCAGCAGCCGCCGGAACAGCGCGAGCGCGTCGGCGCGGCCGAAGCCGGGGATCTCGCCCTCGTAGGTGCGCCGGATCACGAAGTTCGCGCCCTCGCCCCGCCCGATCTCCTCGCGCAGCACCCGCCCGACGGTCCGCGCGTACTCCTCGTCGCTCACGTCGAAGCCGCCGCCCTCGACCCGCACGTCGTGCGCGGGGAGCCGGTCGAGGGCCTCGGCCAGGGACAGCGTGTGCGTCTCCTGCGGGGTCAGCACCAGCAGCGGGGTGCCGTCGTCGCGGACGTCGAAGCCGCGCTCGCGGATCTGCCGGAACGGGACCAGGGCGAGACCCTCGTCGGGCAGGTCGGCGAGCCGGTCCCGTCTGGTCACCGGGCCGAGCAGCACCTCCACCAGGTGCTCGTCGCGGCCGGGGGTGCGGCGGCGGAGCAGGGCGAAGGGGCGGGGATCGGACAGCAGGTCCATGAGGTCCACGGGGCGGGCTCCTTCTGAGTCGTCTGACGGAGAGGAACGGCCCCGGACACACCGAAGGCCGCCCCTCGGGCGGCCTTCGCGAAGTCTTGCGTACGCGCAGTCAGTGGGCCGCCGGATGAGCGGTCCACCACCAGTTCTGGGTCGAAAGCGCGAACATGCGACGCACCCTATCGCATGTCCGTACTGTGTACGCGGTGTCTCATCAGCTGAGCATCGGCGGGGCCCCTCGACATCACCCCGTACTGTTGAGCTCGTGACCGTGAACGCTAAGACCAGCCCGAGCGCTGGCAACACCTGGCGAAACCTGCCCGCGGCGCAGCAGCCCGAGTACCCCGACCCCGAGGCTCTGCGCGCAGTGATCGCGGACCTTGAGTCGTATCCGCCGCTCGTCTTCGCGGGCGAGTGCGATCAGCTGCGCGCCCGGATGGCGGCTGTCGCCAAGGGAGAGGCGTTCCTCCTCCAGGGCGGCGACTGCGCCGAGGCCTTCGACGCCGTGTCCGCCGATCACATCCGCAACAAGCTCAAGACGCTGCTCCAGATGGGTGCCGTCCTCACCTACGCGGCCTCCGTGCCCGTGGTCAAGGTCGGCCGGATCGCGGGCCAGTACTCCAAGCCCCGCTCCAAGCCGACCGAGACCCGCGACGGCGTGACGCTCCCGGTGTACCGGGGCGACTCCGTCAACGGCTTCGACTTCACCGAGGACAGCCGCATCCCGGACCCGGAGCGGCTGAAGCGCATGTACCACGCGTCGGCCTCGACGCTGAACCTGGTGCGCGCCTTCACCACCGGCGGCTACGCCGACCTGCGCCAGGTGCACGCCTGGAACCAGGACTTCGTGCGGACCTCGCCGTCGGGCCAGCGCTACGAGCAGCTCGCGCGGGAGATCGACAACGCGCTGAACTTCATGCGGGCCTGCGGCACCGACCCGGAGGAGTTCAAGACCGTCGAGTTCTACTCCTCGCACGAGGCGCTGCTGCTGGACTACGAGTCCGCCCTGACCCGGGTCGACTCCCGCACGGGCAAGCTGTACGACGTCTCGGGCCACATGGTGTGGATCGGCGAGCGCACCCGCCAGCTGGACCACGCGCACATCGAGTTCGCCTCGCAGATCCGCAACCCGATCGGCATCAAGCTCGGCCCGACCACCACGGCCGAGGAGGCGCTGCGCTACATCGACCGCCTCGACCCCGAGCGGGAGCCGGGCCGGCTGACCTTCATCGTCCGCATGGGCGCCGGCCAGATCCGCGACAAGCTCCCCGAGCTGGTCGAGAAGGTCACGGCGTCCGGTGCGACGGTGGCCTGGGTGACCGACCCGATGCACGGCAACACCTTCGAGGCGGCCTCCGGGCACAAGACCCGCCGCTTCGACGACGTGCTCGACGAGGTCAAGGGCTTCTTCGAGGTCCACAAGGCGCTCGGCACCCACCCGGGCGGCATCCACGTGGAGCTGACCGGCGACGACGTCACCGAGTGCGTGGGCGGCGGCGACGAGATCTTCGTGGACGACCTGCACCAGCGCTACGAGACGGCCTGCGACCCGCGGCTGAACCGCAGCCAGTCGCTGGACCTGGCGTTCCTGGTGGCCGAGATGTACCGGGACCAGTGACCCCCGGACCAGTGAGCCTGGACCGGTAGTGACCGTCCTGTGACGCGGAGTCCCGCGACGGGGAGTCCTGGGGCGCGGATCACATCCGATCCGCGCCCCGCCACTTTTGCGGTTGCCGGGAGATAGGTAAGGTTAGGTTTGCCTCACCGGAAATGGGGTGGCAGGAACAGTGACCCCGTCGGGAGGTGGATCCGCGTGTACGTGTGCAGCTGCTTCGGTGTCACCGAGGCCCAGGTCAAGCAGCACGCGGAGAACGGCGCCTGCACTCCGCGCCAGATAGCCTCCGCCTGCAAGGCGGGCACCGACTGCGGCGGCTGCGTCCGACGCATCCAGGCACTGCTCGGCCGTGGCGCCTGCCCCCGCCGGGAACTGATCGACCAGCGCGCCCCGGCCCTCGTACCGCTGGACGACGCCGCGTAGCGTCCGTGCCCCCGCGGGCTCAGTGGGTGGAGAAGCCGCCCGTGCCCGCGCCCGAGGAGTCGGGCTGGCTCTGCTCGATGACGGTCGACAGGTAGAGCGCCTCGCCCAGCTTGTCCACCAGCTCCAGCTGGGTGTCCAGGTAGTCGATGTGGTGCTCCTCGTCGGCCAGGATCGCCTCGAAGACGTTCGCCGACGTGATGTCGTCCTTCTCGCGCATCACCTGGACGCCCCGGCGCAGCCGGTCGATGGCCTCGACCTCGATCTGCCGGTCGGCCTGGAACATCTCGGTCACCGTCTGCCCGACCCGCACATGGAAGAGCCGCTGGTAGTTGGGCAGGCCGTCGAGGAGCAGGATGCGGTCGGTGAGGACCTCGGCGTGCCGCATCTCGTCGAACGACTCCGCCCGCGTGTACCGGGCGAGCTTCGTCCACCCCTTGTGGTCCTGGAGCTTGGCATGCAGGAAGTACTGGTTGATCGCGGTCAGCTCGGCGGTCAGCTGTTCGTTGAGCAGTTCGATGACCTCGGGGTCGCCTTGCATCGCTGTGGACTCCTTCCAGGTGGACCCGGCCGATAGCGCCGCATGATTGCACCGGTGGGGAAGATCGTCCAGTAAGTACGCACTTAGTAAGTACGTCCAGTGATGATGGTATTTGCCCGGTTCGGGAGTGGGTGGTCAGGGGCACTGCCCGAGGTCTGTCAGGATGGATACATGGGTCATCCGGTGGAGCGAGAGTCTGGGGCAGCGGCAGGGTCCGAGCTTCCGCCGGGTCAGCGGCTCCAGCGCGGCTGGCCGGTCACGCACTACGGGCCGGTCCCGAAGTTCCGGCCCGAGCGCTGGGAGTTCCGGGTCTTCGGCGCCACCGCCGACGGCGAGAAGCGCACCTGGGACCACGAGGAGTTCACGGCCCTGCCGTACACCACGGTGGTGGCCGACCTGCACTGCGTGACGAAGTTCAGCATGGTCGGCGCGGAGTGGGGCGGCATCCCGGCCCGCGCGATCGTGGACCTGGCACCGCCGGCGCCGGACGTCACCCATGTGATGGTCTGGGCGGAGTACGGCTTCAGCTCGAACCTGCGCCTCACGGACTTCGTCTCCGACCGCGCGATCTTCGCCACCCACAAGGACGGCGAGCTGCTCACCGCCGAGCACGGCTTCCCGGTCCGGCTGATCGTGCCCCATCTGTACGCCTGGAAGGGGCCCAAGTGGGTCCGGGGCGTGGAGTACATGACCGCCGACCGCCGCGGCTTCTGGGAGGAGCGCGGCTACCACAACATCGGCGATCCCTGGAAGGAGCAGCGCTACTCCTACCAGGAGGAGCCCGGGGACGGCCCCGAGCTCTGATCCCCGGCCCGCTCAGTGGTGGTACCGGTGCACCACCGCGTGCCCCTTGCCCCGGCCGATCATCCACTTGTTGACCGGGGTGGTCACCATGAAGGCGATCACGAACGAGACCGCGAGCGAGATCCAGAACAGCGCGTCGCCCAGCGTTGCGTCCATCGCCGACGGCCAGACCAGGATCACCCCGTTGTCCATCAGCTCCATCACGACGATGGACAGGGTGTCCGCCGCCAGCGCCACCCGGAAGGCCGTACGGAAGTCGACGCCGGCCCGCAGGACCCCGCGCAGGGTGAGCGAGTAGCCGAAGACGAAGGCCAGGACGATCGCCAGCACCATGGTCGGCAGGTTGCCCCAGCCGAAGGCCGTGCCGACGACCATGCCGAGCACCTCGCCGATGGCGCAGCCGGTGAGGCAGTGCAGGGTGGCCTGGACGGCCATGGCCCAGGTGGCGGCGGGTGCGTGGTGGTGTCCCTGGTCCGCGTCGGCGTGCCCCTGGTGGTGTGCGTGTGCCGCGTGCGCCTCGTGCTGCATGACTACCCCCATGTCAGGTGACGGCTCCTGCGCCTGGCAGGAACCATATACCCCACGGGGGTATTCCCCAACGGTCAGTCCTCGCGGAGCTTCTTCAGCCGCTCCACGTCCGCCGCGTGCCCCTCCTTGCCGCCGGGCGTCTCGATGACCAGCGGTACGCCCTCGGTCGCGGGGTGGCTCATGAGCGCCCGGAACGGGTCCTCCCCGATGTGGCCGGCGCCGATGTTCTCGTGCCGGTCCTTGTGGGCGCCCACCACATCCTTGGAGTCGTTGGCGTGGATCAGCTTCAGCCGGCCCGGGCCGACGGTGTCCACCAGCAGGTCCAGGGTCCGGTGCATGCCGTCCGGTCCGGTCAGGTCGTGCCCGGCGGCGAAGATGTGGCACGTGTCCAGGCACACGCCCAGCTTCGGATGCGCGTCCAGCGCCTCGAAGTACGGCCCGAAGTCCCAGGTCCGCGAGCACAGCGAGGAGCCCTGCCCGGCGGTCGACTCCAGCAGCAGGAACGGGTCGTCGTCGTGGGTCAGCTCGTCCAGCAGCGGCAGCAGACGCGCGCGCACCTGCTTCAGCGCGACCTCCCGCGTCCGCCCGCCGGTGGCGCTCCCGGTGTGCACCACGACACCCAGCGCGCCGATCTCCCGGCCGCGCCGCAGCGAGTGCCGCAGCGACTCCACCGACCGCTCCACGGTCGCCTCGGTGTGCGAGCCGAAGTTGATCAGGTACGGCGCGTGCACGTACGCCGGGACCGACTCCTCGGCGCAGGCCGCGCGGAACGCCTCGTCCTGCCGCGGGTTCCCGGCGGGCGTGGCCCAGCCGCGCGGATTGGCGACGAAGACCTGCACCGTCTCGGCCTTCAGGTCACGGGCGTACGACAGCCCGACGGAGTGCAGGCCACCGGCCACGGGCACGTGGCCGCCGACGGGGTTGCGGGGGAGGGGGGACTGAACGGGACTCACCCGTTCAGGGTGTCATGTCCGCCCCCATGCCCGGACCGCGCTCCCCGTGAGACCGGTCACCGGATGGTGATCGTGATCGTCGACCCCTTGGGCGCCTCGTCGCCGCCGTCCACCGACTGCTTCTTCACGGTGTCCCCGAACAGCCCGAGCAGCCCGCGGTCCTCCTTCACCTCGAACCCGGCGTCCTCCAGGGCCTGGTGGGCGTCGTCCACGCTGTCGCCGACCACGTCCGGGACCTCGATCATCTCCGGGCCCTTGGACAGCGTCAGCGTCACCGTGTCGCCCTCGGCCGCCTGACGGCCGTCGCCCGGGCTCTGCGCGGCGACCTCGCCCTGGTCGTACTCGGAGTTGACCCGCTTCCCGGCCACCTTCACCTTCAGCCCGGCGTCCGTGAGTTCCTGCTTCGCGCTCTCCAGGTCGTCGCCGGTGACGTCCGGCACGTCGATCGGGCTGCCCTTGCTGACGATCAGCGCGATCGCCGAGCCCGCGTGCCGCTCGGTGCCCGCCTCGGGTGTCGTACCGATCACCGAGCCCCTCGGGACGTCGTCGCTGAACGCGCGGGTGACCATGCCCGGCTCCAGGTCGTCCGCCTTCAGCCGCGCCCGCGCCTTCGCGAGCGACTGGCCCGCCACGTTCGGCACGTTCACCGTCTCCGGTCCCAGCGACACGGTCAGCGTCACCGAGTCGTGGTCCCGGATCCGCGCGCCGGGCGCCGGGTCGCTGCCGATCACCGTGCCGCGCTCGACCGTGTCGCTGTACGCGCGCTTGACCTGCCCGACGTCCAGACCGGCCGCCTTCAGCCGCTCCTTGGCCTGCGCCTCCGTCTTGGCCAGCAGCGGCGGCACCTTGGTGAACTGGCCGGAGTTGATGTACCAGACCCCGGCGCCCACGCCGAACACCACCAGCACGGCCGCGATCACCGCCAGCACCGCGCGCCGGGGCCGCGCCGGGCGCCGGCGGGGCGGCACGGGCGGGCTCTGGAACCGGGCGGTGCGCTCGACGCCGTCCACAGAGGCGTCCGCGTCCTCGGTCACCGGCAGCGGCCGGGACGGGGGTCCCCCCGCGCGGGCGAAGCCGAGCGTGGGGGAGGTCAGCGCGCGCGGGATCACGCTCGTGCGGTCCTCGGCGTTGTCGTGCTCCGCGGTCAGCGCCTGCGGCGGCAGCGCGTCCAGCTGCTCGCCGGTCAGCGACAGGCGGGCCTCGCGCACCTGGGCGAGCAGGGCCACGGCGTCGTGCGGCCGGATGTCCGGGGTGCGCGCGGTGGCCGACGCGACCAGCTCGTCCAGCTGGTACGGCAGGCCGGGCACGAGCGCCGAGGGCGGCGGCACGTCCTCGTGGAGGTGCTTGTAGAGCACCTGGGCCGGGGAGTCCCCGGAATGCGGCTTGGCGCCGGTCAGCATCTCGTACAGCACCACACCGCACGCGTACACGTCGACGCGCGGGTCGGTGGTGCCCTGCTCGATCTGCTCCGGCGCGAGATAGGAGACGGTCCCGAGCACGGCACCCGTCGTGCTGGTCACCGTGTCCACGGAGCGCACCAGTCCGAAGTCGGCGACCTTGACCCGGCCGTCGTCGCCTATCAGCACGTTCTCGGGCTTCATGTCCCGGTGCACGAACCCGGCCCGGTGCGCGGCACCGAGCGCGGCGAGCACCGGCTCCAGGACGTCCAGCGCGGCCCGCGGCTGCACCGCGCCCCGCTCGCGCAGCACGTCCCGCAGGGTGCAGCCGGCGATGTACTCCATCGCCAGGTAGACGAACGACCCGTCGGTCCCCTGGTCGAAGACCTGCACCACGTTGGGGTGGTCGAGCCGGGCGACCGACTTGGCCTCCCGGATGAACCGCTCGACGAACGTGCCGTCGGCCGCGAGCGTCGGGTGCATCACCTTCAGCGCGAGCACGCGGTCCAGGCGGGTGTCCAGGGCCCGGTAGACCGTGGCCATGCCACCGGCCGCGATCCGCGCGTCGACGCGGTACCGGCCGTCGAGCACCTGCCCGACGAGGGGGTCCTGAAGGGTCGTATCCACGAGAGGCGAGTCTACGAGGGGGTACCGACACGACCGCCCCGCCCACCGGCATCGGAGCGGGACTGAAGCCGACCTGTGACGCGACACACGCGCGAACCCGGGGCCGCCGGCGGCGGAGACGAAACGGGACTAGAACGCGGGACGCTCGGGATCCAGCACGGCCAGGCCCTCCGCAGGAGACGACGCCTCGGCGAGGTACCTGCGGGGAATCCGTCCGGCCAGCCGGGCCAGCCGGCCCCCCTCCACCGCGAGCTTCATGGCGCAAGCCATCAGCTCCGGCTCCTGGGCCCGGGTCACCGCGGAGGCGAGCATCACCCCGGCGCACCCCAGCTCCATCGCCAACGCCACGTCCGACGCCGTACCGGCCCCCGCGTCCAGGATCACCGGCACACGCGCGTGCTCCACGATGAGCTGGAAGTTGTGGGGGTTGCGGATCCCCAGCCCGGACCCGATCGGCGACCCCAGCGGCATGACCGCGGCGCACCCCACGTCCTCCAGCTTCCGCGCGAGCACCGGATCGTCGTTCGTGTACGGCAGCACCGTGAACCCGTCGTCCACCAGCGTCTCCGCCGCCTCCAGCAGCTCCACCGGATCCGGCAGCAGCGTCCGCTCGTCGGCGATGACCTCCAGCTTCACCAGGTCCGTGCCCAGCGCCTCCCGGGCCAGCCGGGCGGTCAGCACGGCCTCGCCCGCGGTGAAACAGCCGGCCGTGTTCGGCAGCACCCGGATGCCGAGCTTCTCCAGCACCGACAGCACCGAGCCGTGCACGCAGGGGTCCACCCGGCGCATCGCGACCGTGGTCAGTTCCGTACCGGAGGCGACCAGCGCCCGCTCCAGCACGTCCAGGCTGGGCGCCCCGCCCGTGCCCATGATCAGCCGGGAGGAGAAGGTCAGGTCACCCAGGACCAGGGGATCGTCGGCCATGGCTCAGCCTCCTTGCACGGCGGTGAGGACTTCGACCCGGTCGCCGTCGGCGAGGGCGGTCGTCGCCCACCGCGCGCGCGGGACGACGGTCTCGTTGACGGCGGCTGCCACCCCGCGCGGGGCGGCGGTGAGGGTCCGGACGAGGGTGTCGAGGGCGGTGCCCGGGGCGATCTCCCGGCGCTCCCCGTTGACGGAAATCATGACCGGGCTGTTCATGCGGGCTGCTCCAGCTCCTGTGTCGTCTCCCTGACCGCGGCGCCTTCCCCGCGCGCGGTGCCGAAGCGCCGCGGCGTGAAGGGACGGGCCTCCTGCGGAAGCTCACCGGTGACCAGGGCGTGCGCCAGCACGTCCCCGGTGACCGGCGTGAGCAGCACGCCGTTGCGGTAGTGCCCGGTGGCCAGCAGCAGCCCGGCCAGCCCGGACGGGCCGAGCAGCGGCGCGTTGTCCGGGGAGCCGGGGCGCAGCCCGGCCCGGGTCTCGGTCAGCGGCAGCTCGGTGATGCCGGGCACCAGCTCGTGCGCGTCGCGCAGCAGCTCGTACACGCCCCCGGCGGTGACCGTCGTGTCCCAGCCCAGCTCCTCGCTGGTGGCGCCGACGACCAGTTCGCCGTTCTCCCGCGGCACCAGGTACACCTGGCTGCCCCGCACCACGGCCCGTACGGTCCGGCTCAGGAACGGCGCGTACCGGCGCGGCACGGTCAGCCGCAGCACCTGCCCCTTCACCGGCCGCACCAAGGGCAGCAGCTCGTCCGGCACGCCCGCGAGCCGCCCGCTCAGGCTGCCGGCCGCGAGCACCACCCGGTCCGCGCGCAGAGCCGTGCCGTCCGCCGTGGTGATCCCGGTGGCCCGGTCCCGCACCACGTCCAGCCGCTCCGCCCATGCCCGGTGGAACACCACACCGGCCCGCTCGCACGCGGCCACCAGCGCCGCCGCCAGCCGGCGCGGGTCGATCTGGTGGTCGCCGTCCACCCGCAGCCCGCCGCGCACCCCCGGTGCCAGCATCGGCTCCAGGCGCCGGCACTCCCGCCCCGACAGCCACTCCGAGGCGAGGCCCGAGCGCTGCTGGAGCGCGTGCAGTTCGCGCAGGTGGGCACGGTCGTCGGCGTCCAGGGCGACGGCGAGGGTGCCGCAGCGGCGGTAGCCGAGGTCATGGCCGGTCAGTTCGGTCAGCTCGGCCGCGAAGGCGGGGTAGCGGCGGGCCGATTCCAGGTTCAGGGCGAGCAGGGTCTCCTCGCCGTAGTGCAGTTCGGTGACCGCGGCCAGCATCCCGGCCGCCACCTGCGCGGCCCCGCCGCCGGGCTCGGGGTCCACGACGGCCGTGGCGAGCCCGCGCTGCGCCGCGCGCCAGGCCGTGACCAGGCCGATGATCCCGCCCCCGATGACGAGGACGTCGGACGTACGTGACGACATGGGCGTCCAGCCCCTCCCTTCGCCGGCATGACCCGGATCAGGTTCGTACGGTCGGAGGCCGCCAGCCTCCCTCTCAGCCCGGTGCGTCCGGGCTCCCGCGAGTGCTTGTACGGTGGCAACCCTAGCCCGCCGCCCTCCTCACCCGTAAGGGAGCCCCGTTTCATGGCCCGGTCGCTCGACGGACTGATCCTCGCCCCCGTGGCGGACCAAGCCCCAGGTCAGGTGGGTACCCGCACGCGGTTCGCGTACCACGAGGAGGACGGCGCGATCTGGGCCGAGTACGCGGGCGGTGACGTCGTGCGCGGCCATCTGGTCGGCACCCGCGAGGGCGACCGGCTGGACTTCCGGTACGTGCAGCTCAAGACCGACGGGACGACCTCCTCGGGCCACTGCGTGTCCACGGTCGCCGAGCTGCCGGACGGGCGGGTACGCCTGGACGAGACCTGGGAGTGGGAGTCCCAGGCCGGCTCCGGCACGAGCGTGGTGGAGCAGGTCACCGAGCCCGCCGCCTGACTGACGGAACGTCAATTGTCTATGGTGATCGGGTGAGCGAGCAGACAGCGCAAGAGGGCACGGCGGCGCGGCGCGTGGTCGTCGTCGGCGCGGGCATGGCCGGGGTGCAGACCGCGGTCGCCCTGCGGGAGCAGGGTTTCCGGGGCGACGTGACCGTCATCGGCGCCGAGCCGCACCAGCCGTACGACCGGCCGCCGCTGTCGAAGGCGGTGCTGCTCGGCAAGGCCGAGGACTCCGCCTTCGAGGTGGACTTCGAGTCCCTCGGGGTCGGGCTGCGGCTCGGCTGCGAGGTGTACGGCGTGCGCCCCGCCGAGCACGAACTGGACACCGGGACGGGGCCGGTGCCGTACGACGTCCTGGTCCTCGCCACCGGAGCCGAACCGGTCCGGCTGCCCGGCACCGAGGGCGTGCCCGGCGTGCACCTGCTGCGCACCCTGGACGACGCCGAACGGCTGCGCCCCGTGCTCGCCCGCCGGCACGACATCGTGGTCGTGGGCGCCGGCTGGATCGGCGCCGAGTTCGCCACCGCCGCCCGCGAGGCCGGCTGCGCGGTGACCGTCGTGGAGGCCGCCGGCCATCCGCTCGCCGGCGCCCTGCCCGCCGAGGTCGCCGCGCCCATGGCCGCCTGGTACGCCGAGGCGGGCGTGGAACTGCGCACCCACGCGCGCGTGGAGCGCGTCGAGCCCGGCGAGGTGGTGCTCGCCGACGGCACCCGGCTGCCCGCGGGCGCCGTCGTCGTCGGCATCGGCGCCCGTCCCGCCACCGGCTGGCTGGCCGGCTCCGGCATCGAGCTGGGCGCGCACGGCGAGGTCCTCACCGACGACCGCCTGTGCACCTCCGTGCCCGATGTGTACGCCGTCGGCGACTGCGCCTCCTTCCCGTCGGCGCGCTACGGCGAACGGCTCCTCGTCCACCACTGGGACAACGCCCTGCAAGGTCCGCGCACGGTCGCCGCGAACATCCTCGGCGAGACCCCGGCGGTCTACGACCCGGTGCCGTACTTCTGGTCCGAGCAGTTCGGCCGGTTCGTCCAGTACGCCGGCCACCACGCCGACGCCGACCGCCTGGTCTGGCGCGGCGACCCGGCGGGCCCGTCCTGGACGGTCTGCTGGCTCCGCGAAGGCCGCCTGGTGGCCCTGCTGGCCGTCGGCCGCCCCCGCGACCTGGCCCAGGGCCGCCGCCTGATCGAGGCGGGCCGGCGGATGGACCCCGAGGCGCTGACCGACCCGGCGCGGCCACTGAAGAACGCCACGGACGACTAGCACACCCTCCCGCCTGGACCTGCCTGACTTCCGACTGTCAGTGGGGGATGGCAGGCTAGGAAACGTGACCGAGATTGACGCAAAGATCGATGCTCTCGTCCCCGGCTGGCTCACCCTGCCCGACATCGCCGACATGCTCGGTGTCGAGGTGACGCGTGTCCGGCAGCTGGTCAAGGAGGGCCAGCTCATCGCCGTACGCCGCGGTGAGAACAGGGCGCTGCACGTCCCCGCCGCCTTCATCGACGGGGACAAGGTCGTCAAGGGCCTGTCCGGGACCCTGACGCTCCTGCGGGACGACGGCTTCACGGTCGAAGAGATGATCGAGTGGCTCTTCACCCCCGACCCGACCCTGCCCGGCACCCCCGCGCAGGCCCTGAGCGAGAATCGCGGCACGGAGGTGAAGCGCCGCGCCCAGGCGCTCGCTGTCTGAGCCGACCCGCAGCAGGCAGGTGGCGTGCGGGCCGGACGCCCGTACGCCACCGCAAGGGACACCGACCACGGGGGGACCCACGCATGTCCGACACCGCCCGCGCCGCGCTCGCCGACGCCCGCCTGTACCTCTGCACGGACGCCCGCGAGCGCCAGGGCGACCTGCCCGAGTTCCTGGACGCGGTCCTGGCCGGCGGCGTCGACATCGTGCAGCTGCGGGACAAGGGCATGGAGGCCGCCGAGGAGCTGGAGCACCTGGAGGTCTTCGCCGACGCGTGCGCCCGGCACGGCAAGCTGCTCGCGGTCAACGACCGGGCCGACGTCGCCCATGCCGCCCGCGCCGACGTGCTCCACCTCGGCCAGGGCGATCTCCCGGTCCCCGCGGCCCGGGCGATCCTCGGCGACCGGGTGCTGATCGGCCGCTCCACGCACGCCGAGGCGGAGGCCGCCGCTGCCGCCGTCCAGGAGGGCGTGGACTACTTTTGCACCGGCCCCTGCTGGCCCACCCCCACCAAGCCCGGCCGCCACGCCCCCGGCCTGGACCTGGTCCGCTACGCGGCGGGCCTCGGCACCGACCGCCCCTGGTTCGCCATCGGCGGCATCGACCTCGGCAACCTGGACCAGGTGCTGGACGCCGGTGCCCGCCGGGTGGTCGTGGTCCGCGCGATCACCGAGGCGGACGACCCGGGCGCGGCGGCGACGGAGTTCGCGAAGCGGCTGCGGGACGCCCGCTAGAGCGGTTCTGTCCATCTGCTGGACAAGAGAGCGGCAATTCAGGCAATTTCCCGGTATCCGGTTGGGGGACCGCCCACCCCTGGCTAACCTGCGGGTATGGCCCTAGGAACCGCATCCACCAGGACTGATCGCGCACGTACCGTGAGTGACATCCTCGCCACAGGCAAGACGACGTACTCGTTCGAGTTCTCGGCGCCGAAGACCCCGAAGGGCGAGCGGAACCTGTGGAGCGCGCTCCGGCGGGTCGAGGCCGTCGCCCCCGACTTCGTCTCCGTGACCTACGGCGCCGGCGGTTCCACCCGCGCGGGCACGGTCAAGGAGACCGAGCAGATCGTCGCGGACACCACACTGACCCCGGTCGCCCACCTCACCGCGGTCGACCACTCCATCGCCGAACTGCGCAACATCATCGGCCAGTACGCGGACGCCGGCATCCGCAACATGCTCGCCGTGCGCGGCGACCCGCCCGGCGACCCGATGGGCGAGTGGGTGCCGCACCCCCGCGGTCTGACCTACGCGGCCGAACTCGTCCGGCTCATCAAGGAGTCGGGCGACTTCTGCGTGGGCGTCGCCGCGTTCCCGGAGATGCACCCGCGCTCCGCGGACTGGGACACCGACGTCGCCCACTTCGTGGACAAGTGCCGTGCGGGCGCCGACTACGCCATCACGCAGATGTTCTTCCAGCCGGAGTCGTACCTGCGCCTGCGCGACCGCGTGGCGGCAGCGGGCTGCGAGACCCCGGTCATCCCGGAAGTCCTGCCGGTCACCAGTGTGAAGATGCTGGAACGGTTGCCGAAGCTCAGTAACGCCCTTGTCCCGGACGCCTTGAAAGAGCGGATCCTCACAGCGAAGGACGATCCGGCGGCGGTACGCTCCATCGGTATCGAGTTCGCCACGGAGTTCTGCGCGCGGCTGCTGGCCGAGGGAGTGCCCGGACTGCACTTCATCACGCTCAACAACTCCACGGCGACCCTGGAAATCTACGAGAACCTGGGCCTGCACCACCCCCCGCAGGCCTAGACCGGCCGCACCGCGATACGACACACTGCGTAGCGGTCACTGGGAGAGGGGCGTACATGGGCTGGACGGTCCTCTACATCGCGTTCGGCGGCGTCGCGCTGTGGTTGCTGGGCGAGGTGCTGTTGCAGTACAAGGCGCGGCTGCGCTGGCGCCTCCTCGCCTTCGGCGGCTTCCTCGGCGTCGTGGTGGGCGTGCTGATGCCGTCCGTCATCGTGATCGGGCTGGGCGCGATCGCCTTCGCGGTCGGCCAGACCTACGTCACGCTGTCGTTCCGTCGCGGCTTCTCCTCCGGCTGGGCGGTCAAGCGGCCCGGCCCCGAGGCGGCGGCCGGCAGCAAGCGGCGCCGCGGCCGGGCGGACCGGCACGCGCCGGACCCGCAGGGCGCCGACCCCGAGTTCGCCCCGGCCGCCGGCGACCGCGACCCCGAGCACGCCACCGACCACGGCGGCCACGGCCAGGCGCACGGCGACTACGACGACTACGACCGCGACGACGTCTTCACCCCGGCCGCCGCCCGGACGGCCGAGGCCACCGCCGCCGAGACCACCGCCGTCTACGAGCCGCAGCCCCTCCCCGACGACACCGGCAACTACGGCGTCTACGGCGATCCCGCGCACGCGCACACCGCCCAGCAGAGCGACCAGCAGAGCTACGCCTACGACTACTCGGGCTACGGCCAGCAGGGTTACGACTACGACAGCGCCGCCCAGCAGGGCTACGCCAACTACTCCGACCCGTACATCGGCAGCCAGCCCTACGGCTCCTACGACCAGGGGCACGCCCAGCAGTACGGGCAGCAGCAGGGCTACGCGCAGGACCCGTACGCCACCGGCGGCTACGGCGAGACCCCGGCCGGCGGGGTGTGGGTGCCGCAGCAGCGCACCGACGAGAGCTACGGCGGTGAACTCCCGCAGGAACAGCCGTATCCCCACCAGCAGGGCGGACCGCAGCCGCAGTCCGGTGCCGAGTACGACGAGCAGTACCGCTTCTGACGGTCCGGCTCCCCGGGCTCACCCGCTCAGCGGCAGCCCTGGGAACCGCCCGGCGCGAGCCCGTGGTCTGCGGGCCCGTCCGGCGTGAGCCGGCCGTTCACCGGGCGCCCGTTCACTGCGAGCCGCGGAACTCCGGGCCCTCCACGATCAGGCCGGCCACCAGCGCGCCCGACATGCCGGCGTGCGGGAGGCCGCCGCCCGGATGGGACCAGCCGCCGACGGCGAACAGGCCAGGTACCGCCGTGGAGTTGGCCGGATGCAGCACCCCCTCCGGCGCGGCCAGTGCGGGCGGCGGCACCGCACCGCCCACGGCTCCCGTCTCCCGCTCGGTGTCCAGCGGTGTGCGGACCTCGCGCCACAGCACCCGCTCGCGCAGCCCCGGCACGGCCCGCTCGGCGGCGGCGACCATCCGGTCCGCGAAGGCGTCGGCGGCACCGGGCGCCGCCCAGTCGTACTCCGTCGCCGACGGCACCGTCGCCGTCAGCACCACGCTCTCGTGCTCCCCGTCGGGGCGCAGGGCCGGGTCGTCCGGCCGGTCGACGACGGTCGTCGGCAGGTCGGGCAGCACGCCGTGCCGGAACAGATCCAGGTCGCCCTCGTCGTCGGCCGCGTGCACCACCGTGCGGTGCACCGCGCCGGGCTCCCGTGCCCCGCGCAGCGCCAGGCACACGACCATCCGGCCCGGGTACCGGTCCTCCGGCTCCGGTTCGACGGCCCCGGCCCCGTACACCTGCCGGCCCGTCAGGTCGCGCAGTCTCCACGGGCCCTGGCCGACCACGAAGTCCGCCTCGGCCACCGTGCCTCCCCCAGGGCCGGAAGCCTGGGAGGTGCCCCCAGCGAGCTCCACCCCGACCGCGCGGCCGTCCTTCTCCAGGATCCGGGTGACCTCGGCGCCGAACACGAACTCGACCCGCCGTTCCCGGCACCGCTCGTACACCGCGTCCGCCAGCTCCCGGATGCCGCCGCGCACGTACCAGGTGCCGAAGGCGTGCTCCATGTAGGGCAGCACGGCCGCGCTCGCCGGGGCGACGCCCGGGTCGACGCCGTACGCGAGCGCGTAGCCGTCCAGCAGCTGCGTCAGCCGGGGGTCGCGCAGTTCCCGCTTGCCGATCTCGAACAGCTTGACCACGCGGCGCCTGCCCAGCAGCCGCTTGTACGTGGTGCCCGGGTACGGCTCCTTGTCGGCCAGCACCTGCCAGTCGGGCCACAGCGGCTCCTCCAGCAGCGGCCGGCGGGTGCGGTCCCAGGCCTCGCGGGCCCGCACCAGGAAGTCGCCCCAGCGCTCGCCGGCCCCCGCGCCCAGCGCCTCGTCCAGAGCCGCGACGACGCCCGCGCGGGAGGCGTTGGGCAGGGACACCCGCGTGCCGTCCGCGAAGACGTGCCGCGAGGACGGGTCGACCTGGACCAGCTCGACGCGGTCCTCCAGCGGCTCCTTGCCGGTCTTGATGAACAGGTCGCGGTACACGGCGGGCAGCGTCAGCAGTCCCGGGCCCGTGTCGAAGCGGAACCCGTCCCGCTCGAACCGGCGCACCGAGCCGCCGTACGTCTCCGTCCGTTCGTACACCGTCACCCGGTGGCCCGCGACGGCCAGCCGGGCGGCAGCCGCCATCGCGCCCATCCCGGCGCCGATCACCGCAATCCGTGCCATGCCCGTGACTGTATCGACCGCCACCGACAACCCCGCCGCCGGGCGGCTCCAGCGCAGGTCAAGGAGCCCGTGAGGCGAGGCGCCGCTCCTCCCGGCGCTGGGCCCGGCGACGCAGGAAACGGCGGATGCGCGAGACGAGGAACAGCAGGGTCAGCAGCCCGCCGGCCAGCAGGACGGCCGCGATGACCGCCGCCGCCTCCGGGTGGAACACCGCGAACGTGACGACGCCCCCGACCCCGAGATCCTCGGCGAGGCTCAGCGCGATGTTGCTGAACGGCTCGGGCGAGGTGTTGACCGCCATCCGCGTCCCGGCCTTCACGGCGTGGCTGGCCAGCGCCGTCGAACCGCCGATCAGGCCGGCCGCCACGTCGGAGAGCGAGCCGCTCTGCCCGGCGAGCAGCGTCCCGACCCAGGCACCGGCGAGCGGCCGGACCACCGTGTGCACGGAGTCCCACAGCGAGTCGACGTACGGGATCTTGTCGGCGACGGCCTCGCACAGGAACAGCACACCCGCGACGATCAGCACCTCGGGGCGCTGCAACGTCTGCGGGACGTCGTCGGCGATCCCCGCCGCGCCGAAGAGGCCGAGCAGCAGCACCACCGCGTAGGCGTTGATGCCGCTGGCCCAGCCGCTCGTGAAGACCAGAGGGAGTACGGACACGGACGCGATCGTAGCCAGGCGCCGGACCCCGGGCGTGGGCACGCGCGCGGACGGCTGAGTACGCGTACTCAGACGGCCAGATGAGTACGCGCGCGGATGGGCCGGGAGACGTGCGAACGGGAGAGTGGAGGCACGGCAGAGGGGCGCGGCCCGGCACCGCCGGCACGGGGCGGCGGAACGGCGCCCGCCCCCTGGCCGCTCCTTCCGCCGATCCGTCGGCGGAAGCGAGACACGGGGGCCTCGGGGGAAGACCACCACGGGGGTCCGCCACGGGGGAGCCCGTACGGAGGAGTACGGGAGGGAAGTACGGGGGAGCAACGGGGGCGCCACCGGGAGGAACGGGGGAGAACGGGGGAATCCCGGTGGCGGCACGGGGAAGGGGAAGGCGCCGGTCCACAGCGGACCGGCGCCTTCCGCGTACACCTCTCAGGCGCTTGGGCCGGGTGCGGCTCTCGCGCCGGGTGCACCGCTCAGACCCTGCCGCTGACCCGTCCTTGGAGCAGCCGGGACAGGGCCGCGTGCACGTCGTCCAGGGAGCGCTCCGGCTGGAACGACTTCCAGTCCAGCGCGGCCACCAGGACCATGCCGACCAGTGCCGCCGCCGTCAACTGGACGTCGATCTCGTCGCTGAACTCGCCGACCGCCACGCCTTCGCACAGCACCCCCTCCACCACCGCGACCGCCTCCTGCCGCACCACCATCAGGGTGGACTGCCAGGCCCGGTTGGTGCGCCACAGCTCGGCGACGTACAGCTGGGTGAAGGCCGGGTAGCGGTCGATGAAGACCAGGCCCGCGCGGATCATCGCGTCCAGCGCGTCCACCTTGCCGCGGCCCTCGCGTGCGGCCTGCTCGGCCGCTTCCTTCAGGGAGGCGGTGAGCAGGCCGACGCCGTGCCTGAGCAGCTCCTCGAAGAGAACGGACTTGCTCGCGAAGTTGTAGTAGACCGTGCCCTTCGCGACCCCGGCCCGCTCGGCGATCTCGTCCACCGTGGTAGCGGAGAAGCCCTGCTCGGCGATGAG
The DNA here is from genome assembly GCF_014650735.1 of Streptomyces canarius. Lineage (NCBI taxonomy): Bacteria > Bacillati > Actinomycetota > Actinomycetes > Kitasatosporales > Streptomycetaceae > Streptomyces > Streptomyces canarius. The sequence continues at coordinate 377,401 of NZ_BMVN01000004.1, read as the reverse complement.
CGTGACGGCCGCCTCGTAGAGCTTCTGCCGGGTGGCCTCGCGACGCGTGCTGCCGCCGGCCTTGGCGCTGCTGCTTTCCATGGCCCCGATTCTCACAGGTACGCGCGCGTGCGGGCGCTCGCCCCGGATCACAGGCTCAGCTCCGGGTGCAGCCGGGCCGGCGTCCACACCTGGCGGCGGCGGGCCGCGAGGGCGGTCAGCGCGAGGGCGCCGGCGGTGAACGCGGTGAGCACACCGCACGCCAGCCACACCGGACCGAGCCCGCCGCCCGTGATCAGCCGGCGCAGCGCCTCCACGATGTAGCTCATCGGCAGGAACGGGTGGATCGCGTTGAAGAAGCCCGGGCTGGTCTGGACGGGGTAGGTGCCGCCCGCCGAGGTCAGCTGGAGCATCAGCAGCGCGAGCACCAGGATCCGGCCGGCCGCGCCGAAGTGGGCGTTGAGCCACTGCACGATCGCCGCGAAGCAGGCCGTGACCAGGAACAGGAAGCCGATCGTGCCGGCCGCCCGTAGCATCTTCAGGCCGACCGCCCAGTGCAGCACGGCCATCAGGGCGGCCACCTGGAGCACGCCCACCGCGACCACGGGGAGCCAGCCGGCGAACGCGATCCGCCAGGCGGAGGCACCGGCCGCCAGGGCCCGCCGGTTGAGCGGCGGGATCAGCATGTAGGCCACCATCGCGCCGACCCACAGCGACAGCGGGATGAAGTAGGGGGCGAAACCGGTGCCGTAGTTCGGCGCCTTGTGCAGGTCGTGCGAGGCGAGCTGGACCGGGTCGGCCATCACGCCGGTGCGCCGGTCGCGGTCCTGCTTGTCGTAGTCCGGGATCTTCTTCGCCCCCGAGTGCAGTCCGCCGGCGAGCTTGCCGGACCCGTCGGACAGCTTGTACAGGCCGCCGTTGAGGGTCTCGGCGCCCGACTTCGCCGTGCCGATGCCCTTGTCCAGGGCGACCGCGCCGGTGTGGGCGGTGCCCAGTCCGGTGTGCAGCTTCTCGGCACCGGCGGCGACCTCGTGCGCGCCGGTGTTCAGCTTGTCGATCTTCTTGACGGCGTCCTCGACGTCCTCGGACAGGTGCGGTGCGCGTTCGGCGAGGGCGTCGGCCTGCTTCTGGAGCGTGCCCAGGTTGTCCCGCATCGTCTTCAGGTCGCCGTCCTGGTCGGCGATCAGCGTGTTGAGGTCGTCGGCGACGGTGGCCACCTCGGCGGCGGCCGTCCTGGCCCGCTTCAGCTCGGGGCAGGCCGGGTCGGGGAGCGTCGCGCTCCCGCAGCGCGCCTGGTAGATCTCGTCCAGGACGGCGGAGGAGGCGTGCGCGGTCTTCGCGGCGCCCGGCGCGAGCTTCACCAGCACGTCCAGGTTGTCCTTGACGGCCTTGGCCGAGTCGGAGACCAGCCGGGCGGTGTCCCCGATGGTCTTCTCGTTGTCCTTCAGGAACGGGCCCGCCTGGGCGTAGACGCCGTCGACCTTGTCGGCGAGCGCCTGGGTGCCGTCGGCGACCTGCCGCGAGCCCTCCTGGAGGTCGCCCGAGCCGGTGTCGAGCTTCTTCAGGCCCTTGGCCAGCTTGCCGCTGCCGCCCTTGGCCTCCTTCAGCCCGTCCGCGAGGTCCTTGGAGCCCTTCTCCGCCTTTCCGATCCCGCTGTTCAGCTTGTCGGCGCCCTGCGCGGCCGTGACGGTCTTGTCGTGGATGTCGGAGAAGGAGACGAAGATCTTGTCCAGGAAGCTCCGGGAGGCCTTGGTGGACGCGGCCGAGCGCACCTCGTTGAAGACCGTGCGGGAGATCTGGCCGACGATGTAGTTGTTCGCGTCGTTGGTGCGCACCTGGAGGGCACCGGTCTCCGGGGAGTCGCCGGAACTGGACGCGATCCGGCTGCTGAAGTCGGCCGGCATGGTCAGCGACAGGTAGTAGGTGCCGTCCTCGACGCCCGCACGTGCCTCCTCGTCGCTCACCTCGTGCCACTCGAAGGTCCGGCTGTCGCGCAGCCCGTCCACGATGTCGTCACCGGCGGTGATCTTCCTGCCGCCCGCCGTGGTGCCCTTGTCGTCGTTCACCAGGGCCACCGGGATGCGGTCCAGACGGCCGTACGGGTCCCAGAACGACCACAGGTACAGGGCGCCGTAGAGCAGCGGCAGCACGAGCAGCGCGACGAGGGCGGCCCGAGGGAGCTTCCCGCGCCCGAAGCGCCTCAGCTCAAGCGCGGCCAGCCTCGGTGAGCGCATCACCGGCGTCCTCCTTCTTCGGCTCGGCGTTCCTCGGCCCGGAGTCCTTCGGCTCGGAGTTCCTCGGCGCGGAGTTCCTCGGCCCGGAGTCCGCCGGCTCGGTCTTCTTCGGCCCGGTCGGGACGTTGACGCAGTCCTCGGGAGCGGTGCGGCACACGGCCACGACCGTCGTGCCCGCGCGCGTGAGCGACCGCAACAGGTCCCAGGCCTCGGCGCGTTCGGCGTCCGAGAGCTTCATGTCGATGTCGTCCACCCCGAGCAGCCGGGGCCGGCCGAGCAGGGCCAGCGCGAGCGACAGGCGCAGCTCCTGCGGCCGTTCGAGGTCGCGTACGGCCGTGCGCGAGCCCTTCGGGAGCGTCTCCAGGTCGAGTCCGGCGGCGGCCAGGGCCGCGTCGACCCGCAGCCGCGCCTCGTACGCGCGCTGGGCGCGGGGGTGCAGCAGTTGGCGCAGGGAGTCGCCGAACCTGCGCTGCAACAGGGCCCGTTCGCGCAGGTGCTCGCCGACGGTGAGGGCCGGCTCCAGGTCGGTCACGCCGGTCACGTTCGCCACCGCGCTGACACGGCGCAGGGCCGCCATCTGGCGGGGGAGTTCGAACCCGGCGACGGTGGCCACTCCTTCGGTGGGCTTCATCCGTCCCGTGAGTGCGAGCAGCAGACACGTGCGGCCGGAGCCGGACGGTCCCTCGATCGCGATCAGCGAGCCGGACTCCGCGTCCAGGGCGACGCCGCGGAAGGCCCACCCCCGCGGCCCTTTGATCCCGAGCGCCTCGGCCCTGACGCCGGCGCCGGCCGGGCCGTCCGCGTCGACGGTTCCGGCCGTGCCGACGGCTCCGGCCGCGCCGGCCGTTCCGTGTGCGTCGTCCACGAGCCCCCCTGACGGCGTAGGCCGTAATTGAACTGACTGGTCAGTGTAAAAATACGCCCGAACCTGCGATCGACGCAAAAGCGCAGGTCAGAATGGATTGTCAGTGGCATACCGCACGATGGGCACATACGGCATTCGTGCCGTCACCCAGACGACAGGAGGTTCGTCATGGCCCACTCGTCCGCAGCCGCCGCACGCCGGCGCCGCGCCACTGGCCCTGCCCCCTCACTGACCGGCCCGGCGAGCGACGTGCACCCCGTGCTCCGCCGGGCCACGGCCCCGCCCGCCGCCCTCGACCTGCTCGCCCAGGCCCGTGCCGGACTGGAGGAGGCCACCGTCCTGGACACGCCGAACGAACGCTATGCGACCGCCCACCTCGCCGCCCTGCGCACCGCCGCCGCCGTGCTGGCCGCCCGGGGCCGGCCCGAGACCTCCCCGCGCCGCCGGGCCCGGATCCGCAGCGCCTGGGAGGTACTGCCCGAGATCGCCCCGGAGCTGACCGAGTGGAGCGCGCTGTTCGCCTCCGGCGCCGCCCGCCGCGCCCGTGCCGAGGCGGGCATCCAGGGAGCGGCCGGGCAGCGGGACGCCGACGACCTGATACGCGACGTGGAGATGTTCCTCCGCATCGTGGAGCGGATGCTGGTCCTCCAGCCGGTCCTGCCCCAGCCCCGTCAGGACCCCGCCGGCGACACCGCCGCCGACGGCGGCACCGGCACTGGCATCGGCGGGGACGGTCCGAGGAGGGGAGGCGGTCCGAGCAGGGGGGCCGGTCCGGGAGGTGATCTGCCGGACGCGGGCTGACCGCGGGGCGCCCCACTGGGGAGGCGCACGGGGCGGCGCCGTCGCGGTGACCAGGCACGGCGTGGAGGCAATAGGGTGGACATCGCCTGAAGTCCCGCCCCGCCGAGGAGTCAACTGCCGTGTCGGACCCGATGCGCCCGCCCGTCTCCCACCACCACCCCCAGGCGACGTCGCCGCGCTCCGACCCCTCCCGTCCTCGCGCCTCTCTCCGTACGGCCGTGGTCTGGGAGGTCCTCCAGGACGCCCTGGACCGCCGGGTCAAGGGCACGGGCCGGGACGCGCTGGACGTCCTGGACACCGGGGGCGGCAGCGGCAGGTTCGCCGTGCCCCTCGCCCGCCTCGGCCACCGCGTCACCGTGGTCGACCCCAGCCCCAACGCGCTGTTCGCGCTGGAGCGCCGCGCCGCCGAGGCCGGTGTCGCCGACCGGGTCAAGGGCGTCCAGGGCGACGTGCACGGTCTGTTCGACGTGGTCGAGCGCGGCGGCTACGACGCCGTCCTGTGCCACGGCGTCCTGGAGTACGTGGACGACCCGGCCGAGGGCATCCGCAACGCGGTCGCCGCGCTGCGCCCCGAGGGCGTCCTCAGCCTGCTCGCGGCCGGCCTCGGCGGTGCCGTGCTCGCCCGCGCCCTGGCCGGGCACTTCACCGAGGCCCGGCAGGCGCTCCAGGACCCCGACGGCCGCTGGGGCGCCGGCGACCCCGTGCCCCGTCGCTTCACCGCCGAGCAGCTCACCGCGCTGGTGGAGGGCGCCGGTCTGCGGGTCGGCGCGGTGCACGGTGTGCGCGTCTTCGCCGACCTGGTGCCCGGGGTCCTGGTGGACACCGAGCCCGGTGCCCTGGACGCGCTGTTGAAGCTGGAGGCCGCGGCGGCCGAGCTGCCCGCGTTCCACTCCGTCGCCACCCAGCTCCATGTGCTCGGTGAGACCACCGGCGCCCGAGAGGTCTGAGATCACAACCGGCACGGAAGCGCATCACCGGGACCAGGGCGCACAGGCGGGACGAGCCGCTGATCAGCGCCTCGGGCGCGGATGGAGTACGCCACAAGCCCCCCGATCGAGGGGTTTGCGCCGTATGATCGAGGTACACCGTCCGGCATGACGGGTCGGCCGCCGGGGAATGGAAGCCTCAGCGAGTCGGACGGCCATGACGGGCTCCGGTTGGCCAATTGGCGTAGAGGGGCGGGTTTCACGGGGGCGATTCCCTGCCTATCCTGAAGGGACCCCCCGGGTCGCCCCCGGCGACTGCACGATGAGGAGGACTCCGTGCCGCTCTCTGAGCACGAGCAGCGAATGCTTGAGCAGATGGAGCGAGCGCTGTACGCCGAAGACCCCAAGTTCGCGTCGGCGCTTGAGGGAAACGGGCTGCGGACGTACACCCGGCGGCGGGTCTACCAGGCGGTCGCAGGCTTCCTCGCGGGTATCGCGCTCCTCATGGCCGGAATGGTCGCGCAGCTGATCTGGGTCAGCGTGGTGGGTTTCCTCGTCATGCTGGGCTGTGCCGTGCTCGCCGTCACCGGCTGGCGCAAGGCACCGAAGCCGGGTGAGCACCCCCAGGGCACCCCGCGCCGCCAGGCGCGGCCGAAGCGCTCCATGATGGACCGGATCGAGCAGCGCTGGCAGCGCCGCCGGGACGAACAGGGTCACTGACCGCGCCGCGCCTCCCAGGCGCCGGACACACAGACATGTGTGAGGGGCGGCCACCAGCCGGTGGCCGCCCCTCACACATGCTCGGCCCTGCCTCGCGGTGCGCTCAGTCGCGCTGAGACGCGTATCTCGGGTAGAGGCGCGCCGCCGCCGAGCCACGCCTCCCGCGCCGTGTGCGGTCAGCCGCGCTGGGAGCGCCCGCGCCGCGTGCGTACAGCCCCGCGCCTCCCGCGCCGCCCGGACAGCCGGCGCTGCCCGCGTTCAGCTCCGCTGCCCGGACGGTGCGCGCTGCCCGTGTTCAGCCCCGCCGCCCGGACGGTGCGCGTCGCTCGTGTTCAGCTCCGCTGCCCGGACGGCCGGCGCAGCGTCGGGCGGGCAGCCGCGACCCGGGTGCGCAGGGCCGACCAGCGGGCCGACACCGCCCACAGCACCCGGACCGAGGAGCGGGGCAGGAACCGCGCCCGCAGCCGCGTCCCGGTGCTCACCGTGGCCCGCAGCCCCTCGATCACCCGACGCACGTCCTGCGCCGTCCCCGCCGCCGGGCGCGGGGCGGGCGCGTACAGCACCTGCTCCACCGCGTCCGCCACCCGGTGCACGGCGGCCCCGGTCGCCGGATCGAGATGGCCGAGCCGGACGATCCGGTCGGCGGCCTTGCGCGCGGTCAGCGACTCGTCCGGCGCGATGCCGTGGTCCCAGGCGCTGTCGGTCAGCTCCTGCCACGCCGCCAGGGTGTGCGCCGCCGAGCCCCCCGCCGTCCGGGCGTGCCCGCCCAGCCGGCGCCCGCGCAGCTGCTCCCGCCATAGCAGCGGCGACAGCGGAACCGCCAGGACCAGCAGCGCGCCCAGCCCGATCAGCGGCCACCACCACCAGCCGGCACCGCCGTCCTCGTGGTGCGTGACCGCGGCCGCGGACGGGCTGCCGCAGGCCTGGAGCCTGCGCAGCTCACCGGCGCAGCTCTCGCTCGGCGAGGCCGCCGCCGAGGGCGCCGAGGACGCGCCCTTGGACGGCAGCGCCTCCTCCGGCAGCGAGCTGCCGGGCGTGTCCGACTGGGTGTACGACGGCGTGGTGCCCCGGGTCGGGGTCGGCTCGAAGCGGGTCCAGCCCACGCCCTCGAAGTACAGCTCGGGCCACGCGTGCGCGTCCTTCTGGTTCACCGCGACCGTGCCGTCGGCCTGCGGGGTGCCGGGCGCGAAGCCCACCGCGACCCGGGCCGGGATGCCGAGGGTGCGGGCCATCGCGGCCATCGCGAAGGAGAAGTGGACGCAGAAGCCCTGCTTCTTCTTCAGGAAGTTCGCTATGGCGCCGGGACCGCGGCCCACCTCCACCGAGGTGTCGTACTGGAAGCCCCCGTTGACCGCGAACCAGTCCTGGAGCTTGACGGCTTCCTCGTAGTGACTGCTCGCGCCCGCCGTGATCTCCTGCGCGGTGCGGGCCACCACCTCGGGCACCGAGGACGGCACCTTGGTGTACTCGCGCCTCAGGGCGGCCGGCGGCTGCGGCGCGGCGGCGAGCTGCTGCGCCGTCGGCCGCACGTCCAGGCTGGTCACCTGGTAGGTCTCGCCGCGCGTGGTCTGGCCGCGGTCGCCGACGAGGGTCATCCCGACGGGCTCGTACCGCCACCGGCCGCTGACCTTCACCTTGCTCGGCGGGTAGGGCATCGGCAGCCAGTCCTGCGCGTACCAGTCCGCCGCCGTGACGGTCGTCGTCACCTTGCCGCGCTCGATGTCCGAGCCCAGGCCGATGGGTGTGGGCAGCTTGTCCGGCACGCCGACGATGTGCCGCCGCGCCGGCTTCCAGGTGGTGCCGTCGAAGTCGTCCAGGGAGACGATCCGCAGGTACAGGTCGGAGATGTCGTTCGAGTCCGTCCGCAGCGTCAGCACCTGGCGGTCGTCGTTCGTGTTCAGGTTGTCGCGCAGGGACACCAGCGGGTTGACCGCCGAGATCGTGCCCCCGTTGCCGCCTCCCACCCCCACGCCGGTGCCCGCGGCGTCCAGCAGGCCGCCGTTGATCGTGGGCAGGGCGAGCGGCACCACCAGGGCCACGCCGAGCGCGACCGCGCCGATCCGGCGTCCGGTGCGCACCGGCGCCACGGCGCCCTCCGGGCCGCCCGGGGTGCGCGGCGCGCCGCCGAAGACCCGGCCCCACTGGGCGAGCCGGTCCCGGCCCTCCGCGAGCAGCAGCATCAGATAGCCGGCCGCCGCCACCAGGAACCACAGCCAGTCCGCGCCGCCGCCGGACAGGCCCGCGGCCACCGAGTACAGCGCGAGCAGCGGCAGACCGGCCGGGGCCGCGCTGCGGAGGGTCACCGCGAGCGTGTCCACCAGCAGGCCGATCAGCAGCGCGCCGCCGATCAGCATCAGCTTGATGCCGTCGGTGACCGGTGCCGGTGTCGCGTACCGGCTGACGTCGTCCGCGCCCTGCTGGAGCAGGTCGGCGAAGTACCGGAAGGTGTCCGGGCCGGGGATCAGCCCGATGAGCGCGTGCCCCCGGGCGAAAACCAGGGTCAGCAGCATCAGGGTGACCAGCGCCTGCGCCGCCACCGTCAGCGTCCGGCCCAGCGGCACCCGCCGGGCCGCCGCACCCACCCCGGTCTGGATGGCCACCAGCGGCACCAGTTGCAGCAGCCAGGTCGGCTCGGTGACCAGCGGCAGCAACGCGCAGGACGCCATCAGGGTGGCCGCCGCCGCGCACAGTGCCAGTCGTGCCCGCCCGCTCATCCCCGCGCCTCCCCGGTCACGGCGGTCAGCCCGGAGCGCTCCCGGTCCGCCTGCCGCCACAGTTCGTCCGGCGAGGCCCCGCGCGGCACGCTCAGCGCCGTCCAGCCCGCCTCGCGCAGCACCCGCAGCCGCTCCTCGTGCCGGTCGCCCGGGCGGGGCACGTCGGTCGCCTCCCGGGTCCAGGTGTCGGGGTCCAGCACGAAGGCGACGGCGCCGCCGCTGCGCCGGCTCATCTTGGCGACCGTCGTGGCCTGCTCCTCGTCCAGGTCGCCGAGGAAGGCGATCAGCAGCCCCTCGTTGCCGCCGCGCAGCACGTCGTACGCACGGGACAGCCCGGTGCCGTCGGAGTGGTCGATCACCGCCAGGGTGTCCATCATCAGCCCGGCGGCGTCCGCGGTCTCCTGGCCGGTGCCCGCGAACCCGTCGGCGCCCTCGCCGGGCACCGCGCTGCCGCTGTCGGTCAGCAGCCGTACCGAGAAGCCGCGCTCCAGCATGTGCACCAGCACGGAGGCGGCACCGGAGACGGCCCACTCGAAGGCCGAGTCCGGGCCCGCGCCCTCGTAGGCGCCGCCGCGGGTGTCCAGGAGCACGGTGCACCGGGAGCGCCGGGGCTGCTCCTCGCGGCGCACCATCAGCTCGCCGTAGCGGGCGGTGGACCGCCAGTGCACCCGGCGCAGGTCGTCGCCGTAGCGGTAGCCGCGCGGGATGACGTCGTCCTCGCCGGCGAGGGCCGGCGAGCGCTGCCGTCCGTCGCCGTAGCCCTTGGCCTCGCCGCCGAAGCGGACCGGGGAGAGCGGCTCCACGCGCGGGATGACCGTCAGGGTGTCGTGCGTCGAGAAGGAGCGGGTCAGCTCGCACATGCCGAAGGGGTCGGTGAGTCTCAGCTGGAGGGGACCGAGCGGATAGCGGCCCCGCAGGTCGGAGCGGACCCGGTAGGACACCTCGCGGCGACCGCCCGGCTCGACCCGGTCCAGCACGAAGCGGGGCCGGGGCCCGAGGACGTACGGCACCCGGTCCTGGAGCATCAGCAGGCCGGTGGGCAGCCGGGAGACGTTGTCCATGCGCAGGTGCACCCGCGCCTCGCTGCCGGCGGGGACGCGCGCGGGGGCGAGGCGGCGGCTCGCGGCCACCCGGTAGCGCGTGCGGTACAGCACGGCCGCGCAGATCAGGGGCAGCACGGCGAGCAGCAGGCCGACCCGCAGCAGCTCGCTCAGGCCCAGCACGAACGAGCAGATCGCGGCGGCGATCCCGGCCGCGAGGAAGGAGCGGCCCCGGGTGGTGAGCCCCGCCAGGGCCGTACGGACGCCGCCCGCCTCCCCGCGGTCGGCCTCCGCCGGCCCGGCCCCCCAGGAGCTCATCACAGACTCCGCGGGGGCTGCTGGGGATAGGCCGGGACGGTACGGCCCAGACCGCCGAAGCCGTTCTGCGGGGCCGGGGCCTGGGCGGTGGGCACCGGGGTGTGCTGGAGGATCTCCAGCACCACCTGCTCGGCCGTGCGGCGGTTCAGCTGGGCCTGCGCGGTGGGCAGCAAACGGTGGGCGAGGACGGCGACGGCGAGCGCCTGGACGTCGTCCGGCAGCGCGTACTCCCGGCCGGCGAGGGCCGCGGACGCCTTGGCCGCGCGCAGCAGGTGCAGCGTCGCGCGCGGGGAGGCACCGAGTCTGAGGTCGGGGTGGGTACGGGTGGCGGCGACCAGTTCGACCGCGTAGCGCCGGACCGGCTCGGCGACGTGCACCCCGCGCACCGCCTCGATCAGCTTCACGATCTCGTGCGCGTGCGCCACCGGCTGGAGGTCCTCCAGCGGGCTGACCCCGCCGTGGACGTCGAGCATCTGGAGCTCGGCCTCCACGCTCGGGTAGCCGACGGAGACGCGGGCCATGAAGCGGTCGCGCTGGGCCTCGGGCAGCGGGTAGGTGCCCTCCATCTCGACCGGGTTCTGGGTGGCCACCACCATGAAGGGGCTGGGCAGTTCGTAGGTCTGCCCGTCGATGGTGACCTGCCGCTCCTCCATCGACTCCAGCAGCGCGGACTGGGTCTTGGGCGAGGCGCGGTTGATCTCGTCGCCGATCACGATCTGCGCGAAGATGGCGCCCGGTTTGAACTCGAAGTCGCGGCGCTGCTGGTCCCAGATGGACACGCCCGTGATGTCCGAGGGCAGCAGGTCCGGTGTGAACTGGATGCGCCGCACCGAGCAGTCGATGGACCGCGCCAGCGCCTTGGCGAGCATGGTCTTGCCCACCCCGGGGACGTCCTCGATCAGCAGGTGGCCCTCGGCGAGCAGCACGGTCAGCGCGAGTCGTACGACCTCGGGCTTGCCCTCGATCACGCCCTCCACCGAACCGCGCACCCGCTCCACCGTGGCGGTCAGATCATTGAGGTTCGCTCGATCGTCATAGGTCGTCACCCGGCCCTCCTCGGCCCGTTCTTTCCGGGCCGACGCTCTCGTGCGAAACCGGCCCACCCCGAAACACGGACACCACGCGGGAAAAGTTCCGCGTGACGTCACACCCCCGCATTCTTGCTGCCGTTACCGATTCGTGTCACTCGCCTGTGGACAACTGCCCGCACGATGCCGGTCTTACGACTTTTCGACCACATTTTCGATACGGGACGGCGGGCTGCGTACCGGGGCGGTGGGCCGGCACCCCGGATCAGGCCGGGTCGACCTCGCGCAGCAGACCGGTGCGCACGTCGAAGACGAAGCCGCGGACGTCGTCGGTGTGCAGCAGGAACGGCGAGGTGCGCACCCGCTGCATGGACTGGCGCACGTCCTGGTCCACGTCGCGGAAGGACTCCACCGCCCAGGACGGCCGCTGCCCGACCTCCATCTCCAGTTCGGTGCGGAAGTCCTCGGTGATGGCCTCCAGGCCGCAGCCGGTGTGGTGGATGAGCACGATGCTGCGGGTGCCGAGCTTGTGCTGGCTGATGGTCAGCGACCGGATGACGTCGTCGGTGACCACACCGCCCGCGTTGCGGATCGTGTGGCAGTCGCCGAGCTGGAGGCCGAGGGCCTTGTGCAGGTCGAGGCGGGCGTCCATGCACGCGACGACGGCGACGTGGAGAACGGGGCTGGCGTCCATACCGGGGTCCGTGAACGCTTCGGCGTACCGCCGGTTGGCCTCCACGAGGCGGTCGGTCACGGTGTCGCCGGCTGTTATGGCGCCTTCGGATCCAGTGGGCACTGCTGCGGAAGTCGTCATACCGACGACGTTACTGGTCACACGAGGTTCCGGCGTGCTGTGAGAGGGGGCGAGAATCGTCATCGTGGCGTGTTGTGAGCTAACCCACACGGAGGGCATACCCGACCGGGCGGATGAATCCGTTCGAATGACCGTCCCGGTCCGCGCGCGGTGCGCGACGCGCAGGCCGGTTGATTGACCGCGAGACAGGGTGGACTAAAGTGGCGCGAAGCGGGAGGCGTGGCTCTTCCTGCTGGTGAAACCCCCGGAGACCCCGGCATGCGCCCGGACCGTCTCCCCACGCGCGCGGCGCGTACGTACGGCTCGGCCTCCTCCCGCTCCCGGTCGGCTGACGCTTCCGGCGCCGGCAGGCCGCCCCATCACGAGCTGGCGGGGACCCGCGGCGGTGCGTATCCTGCGCCGGATCCTGAGAGGCCCCCTTGAGCCAGAGTCGACACGTCCCGGTGATGCTCCAGCGGTGCCTGGATCTGCTGGCGCCCGCCCTGGAGCGGCCGGGCGCGGTGGTCGTCGACTGCACCCTCGGCCTCGGCGGGCACAGCGAGGCACTGCTCGGCCGGTTCCCCGAGGCGCGGCTGATCGGCCTCGACCGGGACAAGGAGGCGCTGCGGCTGTCCGGTGAGCGGCTGGCTCCCTACGCGGACCGCGCCACCCTCGTGCACGCCGTGTACGACGAGCTGCCCGAGGTGCTGGACCGGCTCGGCATCGCGCGCGTGCAGGGCGTGCTGTTCGACCTCGGCGTCTCCTCCATGCAGCTGGACGAGGCCGGCCGCGGCTTCGCCTACGCGCAGGACGCGCCCCTGGACATGCGCATGGACCAGACGACCGGGATCAGCGCCGCCGAGGTCCTCAACACCTACCCGGCCGGCGAACTCGTGCGGATCCTGCGGGCGTACGGCGAGGAGAAGCAGGCCAAGCGGATCGTCGCCGCGATCGTCCGGGAGCGCGAGAAGGAGCCGTTCGGCAACAGCGCGCGGCTCGTGGAACTCATCCGGGACGCGCTGCCGCAGGCCGCCAAGCGCACCGGCGGCAATCCGGCAAAGCGGACCTTCCAGGCGCTGCGCATCGAGGTCAACGGCGAACTGTCGGTCCTGGAGCGGGCGATCCCGGCCGCCGTGAAGGCCCTGGACGTCGGCGGGCGCGTCGCCGTGCTGTCGTACCACTCGCTCGAAGACCGGCTCGTCAAGCAGGTGTTCGCGGCCGGGGCCGCCACCACCGCGCCGCCCGGGCTGCCCGTCGTGCCCGAGCGGTACCAGCCGCGGCTCAAGCTGCTCACCCGTGGTGCCGAACTTCCCACCGAGGAAGAGATCGCCGAGAACCGCCGGGCCGCACCGGCCAGACTGCGGGGTGCCGAACGCATCCGGGAGGACGTCGAGTGAGCGAGACGGGTCGGAAGGGTTCCCCCGCGCACCGGGGGAGCGGTGTCCCGCACGCACCGGGGGAGCAGTGAGCAGGAAACCCGAGCTGAAGGGGAGGGCCGCCCGGCTGGCCCGGCTCTTCCCGGCCGGCCGCGCCCAGGCGGCCCGCACCCCGTTCGTCCTGCTCGTCGTCCTGCTCCTCGGCGGCGGCCTCATCGGGCTGCTGGTGCTGAACTCCGCGCTCAGCGAAGGGTCGTTCGAACTCGCCGACCTGGAGAAGCGGACGAAGAACCTCACCGACGAGGAGCAGGCCCTCCAGCGGGACATCGACGCCTACTCGTCCCCGGACGCCTTGCAGCGCCGCGCCCGCGAACTCGGCATGGTCCCCGGCGGCGACCCGGCCTTCCTCGGCCCCGACGGCACCGTCAAGGGCGTCCCCGGCGTGGCCGCCCCCGAGCCCGCCGCCCTCATGGCCCCGGCCGGCCCCGGCCCCCTCACCCCGGCCGGCGCCCTCTCCACGGCCCCGCCCGTCGCCCCGGCCCCCACCGCGCCGCCCCAGCCCCCGGACGACCCGGCAGCCGCGCCCCCCGCGCCGCCCGCCACCCTCCAGCCCATCCCCACCCCGACCCCCGGCAGGTGACGGAAGTGTCCGACAGGGAACCGCCGCGCCGCCACGGGCCCGGGCCCGCGTACTCCGGCCCGCCGGCGCCGGGCGGACACCGCTCCCCGCGCCGGCCGCCGTCTGCCACCCGGCGCCGGCCGGCCCGGAACGCGTCGCGCTCCGCCGGCGGCGGCTCGTCCGGGTGTCAGGCGCGGCCGGTCCCGCGCGCATGGCGGCCATGTCAGGTCGTCCGGCGGCGAGCGGCCCGGACGCCGGCCCCGGCAGGTGCGATGACGCCGTTCGCGATCCCCCAGCCCATCCCCACCCCGACCCCCGGCAGGTGACGGAAGTGTCCGACAGGGAACCGCCGCGCCGCCGCGTGCCCGGACCCGGGCCCGCCAAGCCTCCCCGGCCGCGGGGTGCCGTCCGGCGCCAGCCCGGGCCCGGTGCCCGGCCGGTCCGCCGCTCCGGCGGGGCCCGGCCCCCGGTGTCGCGCCCCCTCCGGCTGGGCAGCCCCCGGCCCCGGCTGCGCCTGGTCAGCCTCGCCCTGACCCTGGTGCTGCTCGCCTTCGTGGTGCGGCTGCTCCAGGTCCAGGCCGTCGACGCGAGCTCCTACACGGCGCGGGCCGAGCAGAACCGGTACGTGGTGCACACGCTGGCCGCCGAGCGCGGCGAGATCACCGACCGCAACGGCGTCGCCCTCGCCGTCAGCGAGGACGCGTACGACATCACGGCCGACCCGACGATGTTCGGCCGCGCGCAGCTGAAGATCTCCGACGGCCCGGAGAAGGCCGCCGCGCTGCTCGCCCCGATCCTCGGCCAGGACCAGGCCGCGCTCGTGAGGAAACTGCGCCCCGCGAACAAGAACTCCCGCTACACCCGGCTCGCCGCCCGGCAGACCCCGCAGGTCTGGAAGCAGATCAAGGACCTGAAGACCGCGCTCACCACCAAGTCGGAGACGGACCACACCACCGTCAACGTGCTGGCCGGTGTCTTCGCGGACCCCAGCAGCCAGCGCGTGTACCCCAACGGCGACCTGGCCGCCGGGATACTGGGCTGGGTCAACGCCGACGGCCAGGGCGGCGGCGGCATCGAGCAGGAACTGGACAAGCAGCTGTCCGGGAAGGACGGCAAGGTCCGCTACGCCCAGGCCGGCGGGCGCCAGGTGCCGACGGCCGGGTCCACGGAGACCCCCGCCGTGCCCGGTTCCGACGTCGAGCTGACCATCGACCGCGACATCCAGTGGGCCGCGCAGGACGCGATCAGCGAGCAGGTGAGGAAGTCCAAGGCGGACCGGGGTTACGTCATCGTCCAGGACACCCGCACCGGCCAGATCCTCGCCATGGCCAACTCGCCGGGCTTCGACCCCAACGACCTGTCGAAGGCCGACGGCGACGCCATGGGCAATGCGGCCGTCCAGGACGCCTACGAGCCCGGCTCCACGGCGAAGGTGATGTCGATGGCGGCCGTGCTGGAGCGGAACGTCGCGACCCCGCTCACCCATGTCGTCGTACCCAACCGGCTGCACCGCGGCGACCGGCTCTTCCAGGACGACGTCGACCACGCCACCTGGAACCTGACCCTCAACGGCGTGCTCGCCAAGTCCAGCAACATCGGCACCATCCTGGCCACCGGCGAACTCGGCAAGACCCAGCCCGAGGCCAACAAGGTCCTCTACTCCTACCTGCGCAAGTTCGGCATCGGCAGCCCCACCGGCCTCGGCTTCCCCGGCGAGACCGCCGGCATCCTCGCGCCGCCGCAGAAGTGGTCCACCTCTCAGCAGTACACGATCCCTTTCGGCCAGGGCTTCTCCATCAACGCGATGCAGGCCGCCTCCGTGTACTCGACCATCGCCAACGGCGGTGTCCGCGTCCAGCCGACCCTGGTGCGCGGCACCAAGGGCGCCGACGGCAGCTTCGCCCCCGCGCCGAAGCCCGAGCAGACACGGGTCGTCAGCGAGAAGACCGCCAAGAGCCTCGCGCAGATGCTGGAGTCCGTCGTCGACGACGGGCAGGGCACCGGCATCAAGGCCCGCATCCCCGGGTACCGGGTCGCGGGAAAGACCGGCACGGCCAACCGCGTGGATCCGGTCACCGGCCGCTACCGCGGCTACACGTCGTCCTTCGCCGGCTTCGCCCCCGCCGACAACCCGCGGATCACCGTCTACTGCGCCATCCAGAACGCCACCTCGGGCAGCTACTTCGGCGGCCAGATCTGCGCCCCCATCTACAAGCAGGTGATGGAGTTCGCCCTGAAGACCCTCCAGGTCCCGCCGACCGGCGCGAAGGCCGCCAACCTGCCCGTCGACTACAAGCCCTGATCAGCACCTCGGAAACACCAGGAACCAGCTCGTGACAACGATCACCCCGGACCCCGGGAACCAAGGCGCCCACAGGCCCTCACTTCGCTCCGGAGCGGGTGCGCCCGGTACGCTCACCGCCGTGCCACACGCTGATCAGTCCCCCATCACCCAGAAGGGCCAACCCGTGACCTATCCGGGACTGCCCCGGCCGACGACGCTCCCCGCCACACCCCTCGCGGAGCTCGCCGGCCAGCTGGGTGTCACCGCGCCGGAAGCCGCCGCCGAGGTCACGGGGATCACCCACGACTCGCGCGCGGTCCGCCCCGGTGACCTGTACGCCGCCCTCCCGGGCGCCCGGCTGCACGGCGCCGACTTCGTCACCCAGGCCGCGAGCCTGGGCGCCGTCGCCGTGCTCACCGATCCCACGGGCGCCGAGCGCGCCGCCGCGTCCGGGCTGCCCGTCCTGGTGGTCGAGGACCCGCGCGGGCGGATGGGAGAGCTGGCGGCCACGATCTACCGCCACCCGGGCCGCGACCTGCTCCAGATCGGCATCACCGGCACCTCCGGCAAGACCACCACCGCCTACCTGGTGGAAGGCGGCCTGAAGACCGTCCGTTCGACCGGCCTCATCGGCACCGTCGAGATCCGCATCGGCGACGAGCGCATCAAGTCCGAGCGCACCACGCCCGAAGCCACCGACCTCCAGGCCCTGTTCGCCGTCATGCGCGAAGGGGGCGTCGAGGCGGTCGCCATGGAGGTCTCCAGCCACGCCCTGGTCCTCGGCCGGGTCGACGGCTGCGTCTTCGACATCGCCGTCTTCACCAACCTCAGCCCGGAACACATGGAGTTCCACTCCGACATGGAGGACTACTTCCGGGCCAAGGCACAGCTGTTCACGCCGGAACGCAGCAAACTCGCCGTGGTCAACGCCGACGACGAGTACGGCCGCCGGCTCGCGAAGGAGGCGACCGTGCCGGTCGTCACCTTCTCCGCCGAGGGCCACCCCGACGCCGACTGGCGCGCCCAGGACGTCCAGGTCGGTCCCATGGACTCGACGTTCACCGTCCTCGGTCCGAACGGCGAGCGCGTGCACGCCAAGTCACCGCTGCCGGGCCCCTTCAACGTGGCGAACACCCTCGCCGCCGTCGTCGCCCTCGCCGCGGCCGGCCTCGACCCGCAGACCGCCGCCGACGGCATCGCCGCCGTCCCGGGCGTCCCGGGCCGCCTGGAGCGCGTCGACGCCGGGCAGCCCTACCTGGCGGTGGTCGACTACGCCCACAAGACCGACGCCGTGGAGTCGGTGCTCAAGGCGCTGCGCAAGGTCACCAAGGGGCGGCTGCACGTCGTCCTCGGCTGCGGCGGCGACCGCGACCGGACCAAGCGCGCCCCGATGGGCGCCGCCGTGGCCCGGCTCGCCGACACGGCCGTACTGACCTCCGACAACCCCCGCTCCGAGGATCCCCTCGCGATCCTCGCGACCATGCTCCAGGGCGCGGCCTCCGTGCCCGCGCACGAGCGCGGCGAGGTCCTCCTCTTCGAGGACCGGGCCTCCGCCGTGGCCGCCGCCGTGGGCCGCGCCCAGGCCGGCGACACCGTGCTGGTCGCGGGCAAGGGCCATGAGCAGGGCCAGGACATCGCCGGCGTGGTCCGTCCCTTCGACGACCGCCAGGTGCTTCGCGAAGCTATCCAGAAGACCCAGGGATGAAAATCCAGAAGACCCAGGGGATGAACTTGTGATCGCCCTCTCCCTCGCCGAGATCGCAGCAGTCGTCGGCGGGCAGACGCACGACATACCGGATCCGTCCGTGCAGGTCACGGGACCGGTCGTCCGGGACTCCCGCGAGGTGGTGCCCGGCAGCCTGTTCGCCGCCTTCGTCGGCGAGCGCGTGGACGGCCACGACTACGCCCGGGCGGTGACCGAGGCCGGCGCGGTCGCCGTGCTGGCCTCCCGCCCGGTCGGCGTTCCCGCGATCGTCGTCGAGGACGTCCAGACGGCCCTCGGCGCCCTCGCCCGGCACGTCGTACGCCGGCTCGGCGCGACCCTCGTCGCCCTGACCGGCTCGGCGGGCAAGACCAGCACCAAGGACCTCATCGCCCAGGTGCTGCGGCGCAAGGCACCGACGGTGTTCACGCCCGGCTCGCTCAACAACGAGATCGGGCTGCCGCTGACCGCCCTGTCCGCCACCGAGGAGACACGGTTCCTCGTGCTGGAGATGGGCGCCCGGGGCATCGGGCACATCCGCTACCTCACCGGTCTCACCCCGCCGAGGATCGGCCTGGTGCTCAACGTCGGCACCGCCCACATCGGCGAGTTCGGCGGACGTGAGCAGATCGCCCAGGCCAAGGGCGAACTCGTGGAGGCCCTTCCCCCGGCGGAGGAGGGCGGCGTGGCGATCCTCAACGCCGACGACCCGCTGGTGCGGGCCATGGCCTCCCGTACCAAGGCGAAGGTGGTCCTTTTCGGAGAGTCGGCCGAAGCGGACGTACGGGCCGAGAACGTACGACTCACGGACAGCGGACAGCCCTCCTTCAGGCTTCACACACCCTCCGGTGCAAGTGATCTGACGATGCGCCTGTACGGTGAGCACCACGTGTCGAACGCGCTCGCCGCGGCCGCCGTCGCCCATGAGCTGGGCATGTCCGCGGAAGAGATCGCCACCGCGCTCTCCGAGGCGGGCTCCCTCTCCCGCTGGCGCATGGAGGTCACCGAGCGCCCGGACGGCGTGACCATCGTCAACGACGCCTACAACGCCAACCCCGAGTCCATGCGGGCCGCCCTCAGGGCGCTCGCGGCCATGGGCAAGGGGCGCCGCACGTGGGCGGTGCTCGGCAAGATGGCCGAGCTGGGGGACGAGGCGCTCGCCGAGCACGACGCCGTCGGACGGCTCGCCGTCCGGCTCAACGTCAGCAAGCTCGTCGCCGTCGGGGGGATTGAGGCCTCCTGGCTGCAATTGGGCGCATATAACGAGGGTTCGTGGGGTGAGGAGTCGGTGCACGTGTCCGACGCACAGGCGGCGATCGACCTGTTGCGCAGCGAGTTGCGCCCGGGGGACGTCGTGCTCGTGAAGGCGTCCCGTTCGGTGGGTCTGGAGAGCGTCGCCCAGGCGCTCGTCGAGACCGGTGCCGAGGGTGAGGTTGCCGCCCGATGATGAAGCAGATCCTGTTCTCAGGAGTCATTGGCCTCTTCCTGACGCTGGTCGGCACCCCGCTGCTGATCAAGCTCCTCGCCCGCAAGGGCTACGGCCAGTACATCCGTGACGACGGCCCGCGCGAGCACGCCAGCAAGCGCGGTACGCCGACCATGGGCGGTATCGCCTTCATCCTGGCGACGATCGCCGCGTACTTCCTGAGCAAGCTCATCACCGGTTACCCGCCCACCTACTCCGGGCTGCTGGTCCTCGGCCTGATGTTCGGCATGGGCCTGGTCGGCTTCCTCGACGACTACATCAAGATCGTCAAGCGGCGCTCGCTGGGCCTGCGCGCCAAGGCCAAGATGGCCGGCCAGCTGATCGTCGGCATCGCCTTCGCCGTGCTGTCGCTCCAGTTCTCCGACGCCCGCGGCAACACCCCGGCCTCCACCAAGCTGTCGTTCATCACCGACTTCGGCTGGTCCATCGGCCCGGTGCTGTTCGTCGTCTGGGCGCTGTTCATGATCCTCGCGATGTCGAACGGCGTGAACCTCACCGACGGTCTGGACGGTCTGGCCACCGGCGCCTCCGTGCTCGTCTTCGGCGCCTACACCTTCATCGGCGTCTGGCAGTTCCAGGAGTCCTGCGCCAACGCGGGCACCCTGACCAATCCCGGCGCCTGCTACGAGGTGCGCGACCCGCTCGACCTCGCGGTCGTCGCCTCCGCGCTGATGGGTGCCTGCCTCGGCTTCCTGTGGTGGAACACCTCGCCGGCGAAGATCTTCATGGGCGACACCGGCTCGCTCGCCCTCGGCGGTGTCCTCACCGGCCTGGCCATCCTCTCCCGCACGGAGCTGCTGGTGGCCATCATGGGCGGCCTGTTCGTCCTCATCACCATGTCGGTCGTCATCCAGGTCGGCTCCTTCCGGCTCACCGGCAAGCGCGTCTTCCGGATGGCACCGCTCCAGCACCACTTCGAACTCAAGGGCTGGTCCGAGGTCCTGGTGGTGGTCCGATTCTGGATCATCCAGGGCATCTGTGTGATCGTCGGACTGGGCCTCTTCTACGCGGGATGGGCAGCGGACAAGTGACCTCCTCGGTGCCTTCTGGGCCTTCCGACTTCCAGGGCAAGCACGTCACCGTCGCCGGGCTCGGCGTCTCCGGCGTCCCGGCGGCGAAAGTGCTGCACGCGCGCGGGGCGATCGTCACCGTCGTCAACGACGGCGACGACGCACGCGCGCGGGAACAGGCCGCGGAGCTGGAGGCGCTCGGCATCACCGTGCGCCTCGGCGACGGCGAGACCCTGCCGGAGGGCACCGAGCTGATCGTCACCGCGCCCGGCTGGAAGCCGGACAAGCCGCTGTTCCTCGCCGCCGGGAAGGCCGGTGTGCCGGTCTGGGGCGACGTGGAGCTGGCCTGGCGGCTGCGCGGCCCGGACGCGGCCCCCTGGCTGGCGGTGACGGGCACCAACGGCAAGACCACGACCGTCCAGATGCTCGCCTCCATCCTGAAGGCGGCGGGCCTGCGCACGGCCGCCGTGGGCAACATCGGCGTCTCCCTGCTGGACGCGGTCCTCGGCGAGGAGCACTACGACGTCCTCGCCGTGGAGCTGTCCAGCTACCAGCTCCACTGGGCTCCCTCCCTGCGGGCGCACTCCGCGGTGGTCCTCAACCTCGCGCCGGACCACCTGGACTGGCACGGCTCCATGGAGGCGTACGCGCGCGACAAGGGCCGCATCTACGAGGGCAACCAGATCGCCTGCGTCTACAACGTCGCCGACAAGGCCACCGAGGACCTCGTGCGCGAGGCCGACGTCGAAGAGGGCTGCCGTGCCGTCGGGTTCACGCTCGGCACGCCCGGCCCCTCCCAACTCGGCGTCGTGGACGGCATCCTGGTCGACCGGGCCTTCGTCGAGAACCGGCAGAAGAACGCGCAGGAGCTGGCCGAGGTCTCCGACGTCGACCCGCCCGCGCCGCACAACATCGCCAACGCCCTCGCCGCCGCCGCCCTCGCCCGCGCCTTCGGGGTGCCCGCGAGCGCCGTACGGGACGGTCTGCGGGCCTTCCGCCCGGACGCCCACCGCATCGCGCACGTCGCCGACATCGACGGGGTCGCGTACGTGGACGACTCCAAGGCGACCAATACCCACGCCGCGGAAGCGTCGTTGGCGTCATATGAACCGATCGTATGGATCGCGGGCGGTCTGGCGAAGGGCGCGACCTTCGACGAGCTGGTCGCCAGGTCGGCGAAGCGGCTTCGCGGTGCCGTCCTGATCGGTGCCGATCGTGCCCTGATCCGCGACGCCCTCGCGCGACACGCGCCGGAAGTACCCGTGGTCGACCTCGACCGGACCGACACTGGGGCGATGCTCCAGGCGGTGACGGAAGCGAAGCGGCTGGCTCAGCCCGGTGACACGGTGCTGCTGGCTCCGGCCTGTGCCTCCATGGACATGTTCACCAACTACAACCAGCGCGGTGACGCGTTCGCGGCGGCGGTCCGCGAACTCGGCGCCTGACCCCGGCCGCCTGCCGGGCGGATCTTGGGAGGGACGCGTGGGACGGTCGACGTTCAGCGGAGGCGCCGATGCCCAGTAGCCGTACCGGCCGGCCACCCGTGCAGCGGGCGTCCCGGCGCCCGCGCTCCGCCGTTCCCCGGCCCCCGCGCGAGAACCCCGTTCAACGGCTCTACACGCGCGCGCGCAGGGCCTGGGACCGGCCGCTGACCGCCTACTACCTGATCGTCGGCGGCAGTGTGCTGATCACGGTGCTGGGCCTGGTGATGGTCTACTCGGCCTCCCAGATCACCGCGCTCCAGCTGTCGCTCCCCGGGTCCTACTTCTTCCGCAAGCAGTTCCTCGCCGCGCTGATCGGCGGCGCACTGCTGTTCGCCGCCTCCCGCATGCCGGTGAAGCTGCACCGGGCGCTGGCCTACCCGATCCTCGCCGGCGCCGTCTTCCTGATGGCCCTGGTGCAGGTGCCCGGGATAGGGATGGCGGTCAACGGCAACCAGAACTGGATCTCCCTCGGCGGCTCCTTCCAGATCCAGCCCAGCGAGTTCGGCAAGCTCGCCCTGGTGCTGTGGGGCGCGGACCTGATCGCCCGCAAGCACGAGAGGAAGCTGCTGACCCAGTGGAAGCACATGCTGGTGCCGCTGGTCCCGGTCGCGTTCCTGCTGCTCGGGCTGATCATGCTCGGCGGCGACATGGGCACCGCGATCATCCTCACGGCGATCCTCTTCGGCCTGCTCTGGCTGGCGGGCGCCCCGACCCGGCTGTTCGCGGGTGTGCTGTCCGTCGCCGGCCTGATCGGTGTGACGCTCATCAAGACGAGCCCCAACCGGATGGCCCGCCTCGCCTGCATCGGTGCCACCGAGCCCAAGGCCGGGGTCGCCGACTGCTGGCAGGCCGTGCACGGCATCTACGCCCTGGCCTCCGGCGGACTCTTCGGCTCCGGACTCGGCGCGAGTGTGGAAAAATGGGGCCAACTCCCGGAAGCGCACACCGACTTCATCTTCGCCGTCACCGGTGAGGAGCTGGGCCTGGCGGGGACGCTGTCGGTGCTCGCCCTGTTCGCGGCTCTAGGCTATGCGGGTATCCGCGTGGCCGGACGCACGGAGGACCCCTTCGTGAGGTATGCCGCGGGAGGCGTGACCACCTGGATCACCGCCCAGGCGGTGATCAACATCGGTGCGGTGCTCGGTCTGCTGCCGATCGCCGGTGTCCCCCTCCCGCTGTTCTCCTACGGAGGGTCCGCCCTGCTGCCGACCATGTTCGCCATCGGGCTGCTGATCGCCTTCGCGCGCGACGAGCCCGCTGCGCGGGCAGCGCTTGCGATGCGGCAACCTCGCTTTGGTAGAAAGCGGGCGGGAGACCCAGGGCCCGTCAAAAGGCCGACCGGGGCTCCTCGGAGATGGAACACGATGCGACGGCGTGCCTCGGCGGCGCGTTCGTCCGGAGAGCGGTGAATTTCGGTGCATGTCGTACTCGCCGGTGGGGGGACCGCCGGCCACATCGAGCCCGCGCTCGCCCTCGCGGACGCCCTGCGCAGGCAGGACCCGACCGTGGGGATCACGGCCCTGGGCACGGAGCGCGGCCTGGAGACCCGGCTCGTCCCGGAGCGCGGCTACGAGCTGGCGCTGATCCCGGCGGTGCCGCTGCCGCGCAAGCCCACCCCCGAGCTGATCACCGTCCCGGGCCGGCTGCGCGGCACGATCAAGGCGGCCGAGCAGATCCTGGAGCGCACCAAGGCGGACTGCGTGGTCGGCTTCGGCGGCTATGTCGCCCTGCCCGGCTACCTGGCCGCCAAGCGCCTCGGTGTGCCCATCGTGATCCACGAGGCCAACGCCCGTCCGGGCCTGGCCAACAAGATCGGCTCGCGGTACGCGGCCCGGGTCGCCGTCTCCACCCCGGACAGCAAGCTGCGTGACGCCCGCTACATCGGCATCCCGCTGCGCCGCTCCATCGCCACGCTGGACCGCGCCGCCGTCCGCCCCGAGGCCCGCCACCGCTTCGGCCTCGACCCCAACCTGCCCACGCTGCTCGTCTCCGGCGGTTCGCAGGGCGCCCGGCGGCTGAACGAGGTGACCCAGACGGTCGCCCCGTGGCTCCAGCAGGCCGGCATCCAGATCCTGCACGCGGTCGGCCCGAAGAACGAACTGCCGCAGGTGCAGCAGATGCCGGGAATGCCCCCCTATATCCCGGTAAGTTACCTGGACCGGATGGACCTCGCGTACGCCGCGGCCGACATGATGCTCTGCCGCGCGGGCGCGATGACCGTCGCCGAACTCTCCGCCGTCGGACTCCCGGCCGCGTACGTCCCGCTGCCCATCGGCAACGGCGAACAGCGGCTCAACGCCCAGCCGGTGGTCAAGGCCGGCGGCGGACTCCTCGTCGACGACGCGGACCTGACCCCCGAGTGGGTGCAGCAGAACGTGCTGCCCGTGCTCGCCGACCCGCACCGGTTGTACGAGATGTCCCGCGCGGCGAGCGAGTTCGGCCGCCGGGACGCCGACGACCTGCTCGTCGGCATGGTGTACGAGGCGATCGCCTCACGCCGATAGGACCGTATGACGAAAGGGCAGTGAGCAGCGTGGCCGGACCCTCCACCGCCGAGCGCGGTGAACGCCAGCAGGAGTCGTCCGGCCCGCCGCCCGCCCGCGGGCCGGGCCGGCGGCGCCTTCGCGCGATCGCCGCCCTGGCCGCCCTCCTCGTGCTCCTCGGCGCCGGTTCCGTTTGGGTCTTGTACGGCTCGACGTGGCTGCGCGTCGAGCACGTCTCGGTGTCGGGCACGCGCGTGCTGACGCCGGCCGAGGTGCGCCGGGCGGCGGCCGTGCCTGTCGGGAAACCGATGATTTCCGCCGACATGGATGCCATCGAAGCCCGGCTTCGCCAGAAATTGCCCCGAATTGACACCGTAGAAGTGGTTCGTTCCTGGCCGCACGGAATCAGCCTGAAAGTGATCGAGCGCACTCCGGTTCTGCTGATCCGAAAGGGCGCGGACTTCGTCGAAGTCGACGACGACGGTGTCCGCTTCGCCACGGTCGCGCAGGCGCCGAACGGCGTTCCGATGCTGCGCTTGTCCGCGTCCCGGACGGGTCCGGGCGCCGCCAGCTTCCGGCGCTTCGGCACCGACCGGCTGGTGCGCGAGGCGGTCCGGGTCGCGGGGGACCTGCCGGCCGCCGTGGCGAAGGCCGCCCGGAACGTCCACGTGCGCACCTACGACGACATCACGCTGGAGCTGGCCGGCGGTCGCACCGTCGAGTGGGGCAGCGGCGAACAGGGCCGCGCCAAGGCACGGGCCCTCACGGCTCTCATGAAAGCATCTCCCAGCGCGCGGCACTTCGATGTCAGCGTTCCCACCGCCCCTGCGTCATCGGGTAGTTGACGCACATCCGCGCAGGCCAGCACCCTGGTTGGGCACCGCTACGGCTGATCACATAGGGTGAAAAGAAAAACGGGAGGTTCGGCGTGTTCGTTGAACGGGCGCCACTTGTCGACTTAGTGTCCTGTTCAGAAGACTCCAGGGAACAGACACACTGGTAACCCTAAACTTCAGGGTTAGGGTTCGGGTCGGCGTTACGGACCGTCCCATTCGGCATCCGTCGTCCCGGCGCGGGGCACCGCACGGCGGCGACAACGTAATTCGAGGCGAGAGGCCTTCGACGTGGCAGCACCGCAGAACTACCTCGCAGTCATCAAGGTCATCGGTGTCGGCGGCGGTGGTGTCAATGCCATCAACCGGATGATCGAGGTCGGTCTCAAGGGCGTCGAGTTCATCGCCATCAACACCGACGCACAGGCGCTGTTGATGAGCGACGCCGACG
This sequence comes from Streptomyces canarius, assembly GCF_014650735.1. Classification (NCBI taxonomy): domain Bacteria; kingdom Bacillati; phylum Actinomycetota; class Actinomycetes; order Kitasatosporales; family Streptomycetaceae; genus Streptomyces; species Streptomyces canarius. Next base: position 352,255 of record NZ_BMVN01000004.1, on the reverse strand, counting down.
TCAAACTCGACGTCGGCCGCGAACTCACCCGCGGACTCGGCGCCGGAGCCAACCCGGCCGTCGGCCGCAAGGCCGCCGAGGACCACCGCGAGGAGATCGAGGAGGTCCTCAAGGGGGCCGACATGGTCTTCGTGACGGCCGGTGAAGGCGGCGGCACCGGCACCGGCGGCGCGCCCGTCGTGGCCAACATCGCGCGCTCGCTGGGCGCCCTCACCATCGGCGTGGTCACCCGCCCGTTCACCTTCGAGGGGCGGCGCCGCGCGAACCAGGCCGAGGACGGCATCGCCGAACTCCGCGAAGAGGTCGACACCCTCATCGTCATCCCGAACGACCGGCTGCTGTCCATCTCGGACCGCCAGGTCTCGGTCCTGGACGCCTTCAAGTCCGCCGACCAGGTCCTGCTCTCCGGTGTTCAGGGCATCACCGACCTCATCACCACCCCCGGCCTGATCAACCTCGACTTCGCCGACGTCAAGTCGGTCATGTCCGAGGCCGGTTCGGCCCTCATGGGCATCGGCTCGGCCCGCGGCGACGACCGCGCGGTGGCCGCGGCCGAGATGGCGATCTCCTCGCCGCTGCTGGAGGCGTCCATCGACGGCGCCCGCGGCGTGCTGCTCTCCATCTCCGGCGGCTCCGACCTCGGCCTGTTCGAGATCAACGAGGCCGCTCAACTGGTCAGCGAGGCCGCCCACCCCGAGGCCAACATCATCTTCGGCGCGGTCATCGACGACGCCCTCGGCGACGAGGTCCGGGTCACCGTGATCGCGGCCGGCTTCGACGGCGGCCAGCCGCCCGCCCGCCGGGACAACGTCCTCGGCACGGCCTCCGGACCGGCCCCCGCCCGCCGCGAGGAGCCCGCTCCGGCCCGGCCGAGCGAGCCGAGCCGTCCGTCCTTCGGCTCGCTGGGCAGCGTCAAGCCGAAGGAGGAGCCGGAGCCGGCTCCCGAGCCGGTGACCGAGATCCCGGTCGCCCCGCCGGTGCCGCCGGCGCCCCGGACCTACTCGGACAGCGCGGCCGAGGAGCTGGACGTCCCGGACTTCCTCAAGTGATAGGACAGCGCGAGAGCGTGAGCGGCGCGCACTTCGCCTTCACCGACCGGTGGGGCGGGGTGAGCGCCGCTCCGTATGAGGAGCTGAACCTCGGCGGCGCGGTCGGCGACGCGCCCGAGGCGGTACGGGGCAACCGGGAGCTGGCGGCCAAGTCGCTCGGCCTGGACCCCGGCCGGGTCGTCTGGATGAACCAGGTGCACGGCGCCGACGTCGTCGTGGTGGACGAGCCGTGGGGTGCGGGGAACCCGGTGCCGGAGGTCGACGCGATCGTCACCGCCCGGCGCGGGCTCGCCCTCGCCGTCCTCACCGCCGACTGCGTGCCGGTGCTGCTGGCCGACCCCGTCGCCGGGATCGTCGCGGCGGCCCACGCCGGCCGGCCCGGCATGGTCAAGGGGGTCGTCCCCGCCGCCGTGCGCGCCATGGTCGAACTCGGTGCCGAGGCGCGCCGGATCGTCGTCCGCAGCGGCCCGTCCGTGTGCGGCCGGTGCTACGAGGTGCCGGAGGCGATGCGCGCCGAGGTGGCCGCCGTCGAGCCGGCGGCGCACGCCGAGACGAGCTGGGGCACGCCGGCGCTCGATGTGAGCGCCGGGGTGCACGCGCAGCTCGACCGGCTCGGGGTGTGCGACCGGGCGCAGGCGCCGGTGTGCACGCTGGAGTCGGGCGACCACTTCTCGTACCGCCGCGACCGCACCACCGGGCGGCTCGCGGGCTATGTCTGGCTGGACTGATGGGGCATGACGGACCGTAAGACCGAACTCGCCGCGAACCTGGCGAAAGTGGAAGAGCGCATCACCGCCGCGTGCGCGGCGGCCGGGCGCGCGCGGGAGGAAGTGACCCTGATCGTGGTCACCAAGACCTATCCGGCGAGCGACGTGCGGATCCTGTCGGAACTCGGTGTGCGCCACGTCGCCGAGAACCGCGACCAGGACGCGGCCCCGAAGGCCGCCGCCTGTGCGGATCTGCCCCTGAAGTGGCACTTTGTCGGTCAGTTGCAGACCAACAAGGTGCGTTCCGTGGTCGGTTACGCCGATGTCGTGCAGTCGGTCGACCGTTCGCGGCTCGTCGCCGCGCTGTCGAAGGAGGCGGTGCGGGCGGAGCGCGAGGTGGGCTGTCTCATCCAGGTCGCGCTCGACGCCGGAGCGAGCGGCAGGGGCGAACGCGGTGGCGTGGGCCCGGAGGGAATCGAAGAGTTGGCCGACCTCGTCGCCGAGGCACCCGGGCTGCGGCTCGACGGTCTGATGACCGTCGCTCCGCTCACCGGGGAGTACGCGGGACGCGAACAGGCGGCGTTCGAGCGCCTGGTGGTTTTGTCGACTGACCTGCGCCAGGCTCATCCGGCTGCAACCATGGTGTCGGCAGGGATGAGCGCGGACCTCGAACAGGCCGTGGCCGCCGGGGCGACACATGTGCGCGTCGGCACCGCGGTACTCGGAGTCCGCCCCAGGCTCGGGTAACGTCGCCAGGAAGTCGGACCACAGCAGAAAATATGGTCAGTGCGCGCCAAGACGGGCACAACGACCACGTGGATCGCGGGCACTTGGCAGTCGTCAGTCGATCCACCACAGAGCGGAGGACTCAGAGCATGGCCGGCGCGATGCGCAAGATGGCGGTCTACCTCGGCCTCGTGGAGGACGATGGGTACGACGGCCGCGGATTCGACCCCGACGACGACTTCGAGCCCGAGTTGGACCCGGAGCCCGAGCGGGACCACCGACGGCACGAGCCGTCGCACCAGTCGCACGGTGCACACCAGTCCCAAAGGGACGAAGAGGTGCGAATCGTACAACCGCCCGCGCCTCGCGAACCGGTGGCCCGTTCGACTTCGCTCGCCGCGGAATCCGGACGTCCGGCGCGGATCGCGCCCGTGGCATCCATCACACAAGAACGTCAGTCCCTGGAGAAGAACGCGCCGGTGATCATGCCCAAGGTCGTGTCGGAACGAGAGCCTTACCGGATCACCACGCTTCACCCTAGGACCTACAACGAGGCCCGTACCATCGGGGAACACTTCCGTGAGGGCACCCCGGTGATCATGAATCTGACTGAGATGGATGACACAGACGCCAAGCGACTTGTCGACTTTGCGGCCGGTTTGGTGTTTGGTCTTCACGGCAGCATCGAGCGGGTGACGCAGAAGGTGTTCCTGTTGTCTCCTGCTAACGTCGATGTCACGGCGGAGGACAAGGCCCGCATCGCAGAGGGCGGGTTCTTCAACCAGAGCTGAGACGTACGACCGGATCGAAGCACGGAAGAGCACGGAACAGGGGAGAGGGAACCACAGGCCATGAGCGTGTTCGCGCAGGTGATCTACATCGCGCTGATGGTGTTCCTCGTCGTGCTCATCTTCCGGCTGGTCATGGACTACGTTTTCCAGTTCGCCCGCTCGTGGCAACCCGGCAAGGCGATGGTGGTCGTACTGGAGGCCACCTACACTGTCACCGATCCACCGCTGAAGCTTCTGCGGCGGTTCATCCCGCCGCTGCGTCTCGGGGGCGTGGCGCTCGACCTGTCCTTCTTCGTACTGATGATCATCGTCTACATTCTCATCGCCGTCGCGCGGAGCTTCGTGACATGAGGATGGGGACGATCCGGTCTTGCCGACTGCCGATGACTACGTTGAGGTGAAGAGATGCCGTTGACCCCCGAGGACGTGCGGAACAAGCAGTTCACGACCGTCCGCCTCCGAGAAGGCTATGACGAGGACGAGGTCGATGCCTTCCTCGACGAGGTCGAAGCCGAACTGACGCGTCTGCTCCGCGAGAACGAGGACCTGCGCGCCAAGCTGGCCGCGGCCACCCGTGCCGCCGCGCAGAACCAGCAGAACGCGCGCAAGCCCCCGGAGCAGGACCAGCAACAGCAGCAGCACCAGCAGCAGCAGGGCATGCGAGGTCCCGGCGCTCCGGTGCCCGCCGGGATATCGGGCCCGCCGCAGCAGCAGATGGGTGGCCCCATGGGTGGTCCGCCCCAGCTGCCGAGCGGTGCCCCGCAGCTGCCCGCCGGCCCCGGCGGTCAGGGCGGCCCGCAGGGTCCCGGCCCGATGGGCCAGGGTCCGATGGGTCAGGGTCCGATGGGTCAGGGCCCGATGGGCGGACAGCCGCCCATGCAGCAGCAGATGGGCGGCCCGATGGGCGGTCCCATGGGTGGCCCCATGGGCGGTCCGATGGGCGGCCCCGGTCAGGGCCCCGGTGGCGACAGCGCCGCCCGTGTCCTCTCGCTGGCCCAGCAGACCGCCGACCAGGCGATCGCCGAGGCCCGCTCCGAGGCCAACAAGATCGTCGGCGAGGCCCGCAGCCGCGCCGAGGGTCTGGAGCGTGACGCCCGTGCCAAGGCCGACGCCCTGGAGCGGGACGCGCAGGAGAAGCACCGCGTTGCCATGGGCTCCCTGGAGTCCGCCCGCGCCACGCTGGAGCGCAAGGTCGAGGACCTGCGCGGCTTCGAGCGCGAGTACCGCACGCGCCTGAAGTCGTACCTGGAGTCGCAGCTGCGTCAGCTGGAGACCCAGGCCGACGACTCGCTGGCCCCGCCGCGCACCCCGGCCGCCGCGTCCCTGCCGCCGTCCCCGGCGCCCTCCATGGCCCCGGCCGGCGCGAGCGCACCGTCCTACGGCGGTAACCAGACGATGGGCGGCAACCCCTCGCCGTCCGCCCCGTCGTACGGCGGTCAGCAGCAGATGACCCCGGCCATGACCCAGCCCATGGCCCCGGTCCGCCCGCAGGGCCCGTCCCCGATGGGTCAGGCTCCCTCGCCGATGCGTGGGTTCCTGATCGACGAGGACGACAACTGAGCACCGGGCACCAGTACGACAACGACGTCGGCAGCGTCTGATAGGGCGGGCCCCCCGGACTTCGGTCCTGGGGGCCCGCCCTTTTTACGCGGGTTGCATGCGGACGGAACCATGAACGAAGGGCCCGGCCTCCCTGGGGGAGACCGGGCCCTTCCTCGAACCGCTCGGCGCTTACGCCTTGCGCAGCCGGAACGTGAGGGACAGCCCCTCGTCGGTGAACGGCTCACCGAAGCTGTCGTCGGCCTCGCCCTGGCCGAAGTCGGTCGACAGGACCTCGTCGGCGATCAGCCCCGCGTGCTCGATGAGGGCCGCGACCACAGCCGGGTCCGTGGACGTCCAGCGCAGCGCGATGCGGTCGGCGACATCCAGTCCGCTGTTCTTGCGGGCCTCCTGGATCAGCCGGATCGCGTCACGGGCCAGGCCCGCCTGCCGCAGCTCCTCGGTGATCTCCAGGTCCAGCGCCACCGTGGCACCGGAGTCGGAGGCCACCGACCAGCCCTCGCGCGGGGTCTCCGTGATGATCACCTCGTCCGGAGCGAGGGCGACCGTCTCACCGTCGACCTCCACGGAGGCCGTGCCCTCGCGCAGGGCGAGGGACAGCGCGGCGGCGTCGGCGGCGGCGATCGCCTTCGCCACGTCCTGCACCCGCTTGCCGAACCGCTTGCCGAGCGCCCGGAAGTTGGCCTTCGCGGTCGTGTCGACCAGGCTGCCGCCGACCTCGCTGAGCGACGCCAGTCCCTCGACGTTCAGCTCCTCCGTGATCTGCGCGTGCAGCTCCCGGTCCAGGGCCTCGAACCCGCTCGCCGCGATCAGCGCCCGCGACAGCGGCTGACGCGTCTTGACACCGGACTCCGCGCGCGTGGCACGGCCCAGCTCCACCAGCCGGCGGACCAGGACCATCTGCTTCGACAGCTCCGGGTCGATCGACGACAGGTCCGCCTGCGGCCAGGTGGCCAGGTGCACGGACTCCGGCGCGCCCGGGGTGACCGGAACGACCATGTCCTGCCACACCTGCTCGGTGATGAACGGGGTGATCGGCGCCATCAGCTTGGTGACCGTCTCCAGCACCTCGTGCAGCGTGCGCAGCGCGGCCTTGTCGCCCTGCCAGAAACGGCGGCGGGAACGGCGGACGTACCAGTTCGACAGGTCGTCGACGAACGCGGACAGCAGCTTGCCGGCGCGCTGGGTGTCGTACGCCTCCAGTGCCTGCGTCACCTGGTCGGTGAGCGCGTGCAGTTCGGACAGCAGCCAGCGGTCCAGCACCGGCCGCTCGGCCGGCGCCGGGTCCGCCGCGGACGGCGCCCAGTTCGACGTACGGGCGTACAGGGCCTGGAAGGCGACCGTGTTCCAGTAGGTCAGCAGCGTCTTGCGGACGACCTCCTGGATGGTGCCGTGGCCCACCCGGCGCGCCGCCCACGGGGAGCCGCCGGCCGCCATGAACCAGCGCACCGCGTCCGCGCCGTGCTGGTCCATGAGCGGGATCGGCTGGAGGATGTTGCCCAGGTGCTTGGACATCTTGCGGCCGTCCTCGGCCAGGATGTGGCCCAGGCAGACGACGTTCTCGTACGACGACTGGTCGAAGACGAGCGTGCCGACGGCCATCAGCGTGTAGAACCAGCCACGGGTCTGGTCGATCGCCTCGGAGATGAACTGCGCTGGGTACCGGCTCTCGAACAGCTCCTTGTTCTTGTACGGGTAGCCCCACTGCGCGAACGGCATCGAGCCCGAGTCGTACCAGGCGTCGATGACCTCCGGCACGCGCGTGGCCGTCGCGCCGCAGCCCTCGTGCGGGCAGGCGAAGGTGACCTCGTCGATGTACGGGCGGTGCGGGTCGAGGCCCGACTGGTCGGTGCCGGTCAGCTCGCTCAGCTCGGTGAGGGAGCCGACGCAGGTGAGGTGGTCCTCCTCGCAGCGCCAGATCGGCAGCGGGGTGCCCCAGTAGCGGTTGCGGGACAGCGCCCAGTCGATGTTGTTGTTCAGCCAGTCGCCGTACCGGCCGTGCTTGACCGTCTCCGGGAACCAGTTGGTCTTCTCGTTCTCCTGGATGAGCCGGTCCTTGATGGCCGTCGTGCGGATGTACCAGGAGGGCTGTGCGTAGTAGAGCAGCGCGGTGTGGCAGCGCCAGCAGTGCGGGTAGCTGTGTTCGTACGGCAGGTGCTTGAACAACAGGCCGCGCTGGTTCAGGTCCTCGGTGAGCTGTTCGTCCGCCTTCTTGAAGAAGACGCCGCCGACCAGCGGGACGTCCTCCTCGAAGGTGCCGTCCGGGCGGACCGGGTTCACGACCGGCAGGCCGTAGGAGCGGCAGACCTTGAGGTCGTCCTCACCGAAGGCCGGGGACTGGTGCACCAGGCCCGTACCGTCGTCGGTGGTGACGTACTCGGCGTTCACGACGAAGTGCGCCGGGGCCGGGAACTCCACCAGCTCGAACGGGCGTTGGTACGTCCAGCGCTCCATCTCGGCACCGGTGAAGGTCTGGCCCGTGGTCTCCCAGCCCTCGCCGAGCGCCTTGCCGACCAGCGGCTCGGCGACGACGAGCTTCTCCTCGCCGTCGGTGGCGACCACGTAGGTCACCTCCGGGTGCGCGGCGACCGCCGTGTTGGACACCAGGGTCCAGGGGGTCGTCGTCCACACCAGGAGGGCGGCCTGGCCGGCGAGCGGACCGGAGGTGAGCGGGAATCGGACGTACACCGACGGGTCGACGACCGTCTCGTAGCCCTGCGCCAGCTCGTGGTCGGACAGGCCGGTGCCGCAGCGCGGGCACCAGGGGGCGACCCGGTAGTCCTGGGTGAGGAGCCCCTTGTCGAAGATCTGCTTCAGCGACCACCACACCGACTGCACGTAGTCGGGGTCCATGGTCCGGTAGGCGTCGTCCAGGTCGACCCAGTAGCCCATGCGGGTCGTCAGCTCGGCGAACGCGTCGGTGTGCCGGGTCACGGACTCGCGGCACTTGGCGTTGAACTCGGCGATGCCGTACGCCTCGATGTCCGGTTTGCCGGAGAAGCCCAGCTCCTTCTCGACGGCCAGCTCGACGGGCAGGCCGTGGCAGTCCCAGCCCGCCTTGCGGGCCACGTGGTAGCCGCGCATGGTGCGGAAGCGGGGGAAGACGTCCTTGAAGACGCGGGCCTCGATGTGGTGGGCGCCGGGCATGCCGTTCGCGGTGGGCGGGCCCTCGTAGAACACCCATTCCGGGCGGCCCTCGGACTGCTCCAGGCTCTTGGCGAAGATCTTCTGCTCGCGCCAGAAGTCGAGCACGGCGTGCTCAAGAGCGGGCAGGTCGACCTGTGCGGGCACCTGGCGGTACGTCGGCGCTGTCATCTGCGAGCATCCTCCAACGGACTTGCTGCCTTCCGTCGGAGGGACGAGAGCCTTCGTTCCTGTCTACGCCGTGTGCGGCGCGCTCCCGCGGTACCACCCTCCTTGGCTCCCCGCCACGCCGTACGCGCCGGTGAGCCCCCTCATTGGGGTCGCGAAGCCGGTTCTACTCGCCGCGGCCCTGCGGCTGCGGCTTTCTTCCGGCGGCTCCGGGGTGATCTTCACGTCGCGCTCGCCCCCGGGCTCACACCGTCCCCGGGTCGCTCTGGGCTGCGTACGCCGCTACTCGTCCCCATCCACGCTTCTCGCTCCGCCCAGTGTACGGCGCCGCGCGGACAGCGGCGGACCGGTTTTCCGCGCGGCGGGGGCGGGGCCCTCCGACCGGGCCGTATGACCCGAATGGCGAGGGGAGCGGGCGCCGGGGTCGCCGCGGGTCCGGCCCGGCGGATTACCCGGCGGGGAGCTGGGCACAACGGATGCATGCCCGTGGCTCGGGGGGTGCGGGCGGGCGAATCGGGCGGTGTGCCCCGTTGCCGCGGGACTCAAGTCGATTTATCGTCCCAGCACGATTCGCGAGCAAGATCACAATATGTGAAGGGGCCGCGGCCATGGTGGCGAAGAAGACCGCCGTACAGCAGCCGGCGACCGGGAAGACCGGCGCGAGGCCTGCCACCGAGAAGACGGCCCCGGGCAGGACGGCCGCCACGGAGACGGCTGCCACGAAGGCGGTGGCCGAGAAGGTGGTGGCCACGAAAGCGGTGGGCGCCAAGGCGGTCGTCGGCAGGAAATCGGCCGCTACGGGGAAGGTCGCGAAGAAGACGGCTGAGAAGAAGGCCGCCGGGAAGAACGCTGCTGCGAAGAAGGCGGCGGTGAAGGAAACTGCCGGCAGGACGGCCGCGAAGGAGGACGTGGGCACCAAGGCGGTCGCCAGGAGGCCGGCCACCAGGGCGACGGCGGCCGACCGGACGGCCGCCGGCAGGACGGTCGGCAAGAAGTCGGCCGCGAAGGCCGTCAACGCCGTGAAGGACGCCGTGAAGGAGGCGGCTGGGAAGGACGCGGCGGCCGGGAGGACGGCCGTGGCGGAGAAGTCCGCGATGAGCCAAACGGCCGCCGGGGAGACGGTGGTCAGGGAAACGGCCGGCAAGAAGGCCGTCGCCAAGAAGGCCGCCCCCAGGAAGGCCGCGGCCGAGAAGGCCGCGGTGAGGGAGACGGCCGACAAGAGCACGACCAAGGACGCGGGCGCGGCGCGGGCCGCGAAGCAGACGGGAGCCACGACGGTGGTTGCGAAGAAGACTCCTGGCACGGCCACGGCGGAGCAGTCCGCCGTTCCCAAGGCGCGGCTCGGCGCGGTGGAGCCCGGCGAACTGGCGGTACGCCCCGGCGAGGATCCCTGGACCGCGGAAGAGGTCGACGAGGCCCGCGCGGAGTTGCAGTCCGAGATGGAGCGGCTGCGGGAGGAGATCAGCTCGTCCGAGGCGTCCCTGGTCGGCCTGATGCGGGACTCCGGGGACGGCGCCGGCGACGACCAGGCCGACACCGGCACCAAGAACATCACGCGCGAGCACGAGCTGGCGCTGGCCGCCAACGCGCGCGAGATGCTCGTCCAGACCGAGCGTGCCCTGGAACGGCTCGACGCGGGTACCTACGGCCTGTGCGAGAACTGCGGCAAGCCCATCGGGAAGGCCCGGATGCAGGCGTTCCCGAGGGCCACGCTGTGCGTGGAGTGCAAGCAGAAGCAGGAACGCCGCTCCTGAGCGTGAGGGGGCCCTCAGGGCGTGCCGTAGTCTCGTGCTCAGTCAGGCACCTAGGTTGAGGGACTCACGTGGCAGAGGCGGAGCGGATCATCGGTACGCCGGACACCCCGGACGACGACGGCGAGCACACGGCGGCGGCCGGGGCACCCGCCGGCACCGGCGCGGTCGGTGCGTCCGGGGAAGCCGGCGCGTCCGGCGCGGGCGGGCAGGGGACCACGGCGGGGCGGACCGGCCGGGGGCGCCGGATCGCCGTGCTGTTCGCGGTGGCCGTGTTCGCGTACGCCCTGGACCTGATCAGCAAGATGCTCGTCGTGTCCCGTCTGGAGGGGCACGCGCCCATCCAGGTCGTCGGTGACCTGCTGGAGCTGCACGCGATCCGCAACCCGGGTGCCGCCTTCGGGTTCGGCGCGGCCTTCACGGTGATCTTCACGCTGATCGCCGCGGCCGTGATCGTCGTGATCATCCGCCTGGCCCGCAAGCTGTACAGCTTCCCGTGGGCGGTCGCGCTCGGCCTGCTGCTCGGCGGCGCGCTCGGCAACCTCACCGACCGGATCTTCCGGGCGCCGGGCGTCTTCGAGGGCGAGGTGGTGGACTTCATCGCGCCCAAGGGGTTCGCGGTGTTCAACCTCGCCGACTCGGCCATCGTCTGCGGCGGCATCCTGATCGTGCTGCTGTCCTTCCGCGGCCTGGACCCGGACGGCACGGTCCACAAGGACTGACCCCGGGGTCCGTCCGGGTTTTCCACAGGCTCGTGCGGAGCCGTCCGGCCCGTCCGGCATACTCGACGGGTGAGCACGATTCCCGAGATCCGTACCCTGCCCGTGCCCGACGGCCTGGAGGGCGAGCGCGTCGACGCCGCCATCTCCCGCATGTTCGGCTTCTCCCGCACGAAGGCGGCGGAGCTGGCCGCGGCCGGCAAGGTGCAGGTCGACGGCGCGGTGGTCGGCAAGTCCGAGCGGGTGCGCGGCGGCGCCTGGCTCGAGGTCGAGATGCCGCAGGCGCCCGCGCCGGTGCAGGTGGTCGCCGAGCCGGTCGAGGGCATGGAGATCGTGCACGACGACGATGACGTGGTCGTGATCGTCAAGCCGGTCGGCGTGGCCGCGCACCCGTCGCCGGGCTGGTCCGGCCCGACCGTCATCGGCGGTCTCGCCGCCGCGGGGTACCGGATCTCCACCTCCGGCGCCGCCGAGCGCCAGGGCATCGTGCACCGCCTGGACGTCGGCACGTCGGGCCTGATGGTGGTCGCCAAGTCGGAGTACGCGTACACCTCGCTCAAGCGCCAGTTCAAGGAGCGCACGGTCGACAAGCGCTACCACACCCTGGTCCAGGGCCACCCGGACCCGACGAGCGGCACCATCGACGCCCCGATCGGCCGCCACCCGAACCACGACTACAAGTGGGCGGTCACGGCCGACGGCAAGCCCTCGGTGACCCACTACGACCTCATCGAGGCCTTCCGCGCCGCCTCCCTGCTGGACGTCAAGCTGGAGACGGGCCGCACCCACCAGATCCGCGTCCACATGGCCGCCCACCGCCACCCGTGCGTCGGCGACCTCACCTACGGTGCCGACCCCACCCTCGCCAAGCGGCTGCGCCTGACCCGCCAGTGGCTGCACGCCGTACGCCTCGGCTTCGAGCACCCCGGCGACGGCTCCTGGGTGGAGTTCGAGAGCGACTACCCCGAGGACCTTCAGCAGGCCCTCGACCAGGTGCGGGAGGAGACATGGGCGTGAGCCCCGCCTACACCGTCCGGGTCGCCGAGGACCCCGCCGACCGCGAGGCCTGCTTCGCGGTCCGCAAGGAGGTCTTCGTGGCCGAGCAGGGCGTGGCCGAGGACATCGAGTACGACGCCTACGACGCCGTGGCCGTCCATGTGCTGGCGGTCCGCGAGGACGGGGTGCCGCTGGGCACCGGGCGCCTGCTGCACGGCGAGGCGGCGGTCGCGAAGACCGGCGGGGACCCGGCGGTGGGCTCGCTGGGCCGGCTCGCCGTCTCCCGGGCGGCCCGTGGGCTCGGCGTCGGCGCGGCCCTGGTGCGCGCCATCGAGGACGCGGCCCGCGCGCGTGGCCTCACGGCGGTGGACCTGCACGCGCAGACCCACGCCCTGGGTTTCTACGAGCGGCTCGGCTACGAGGCGTACGGCCCCGAGTTCCCGGACGCGGGCATACCGCACCGGGCGATGCGCCGGGCCCTGTAGCCGGGGGAGCCGCCGCCGGTCGCGCGACTTTGCGCCGGGGTGCGCGGGCGCCAAGGCGTCGGTACGCCGGGTCGCGGGCGTCGTGGCAGGCTTGAGGTCTGCCGTGTGATCGTCGACTCCCGGAGCGCCGTCCGTGGATCAGCTGGCTCTGTTGTTCGTCCTTCTGCTCGGGGCCCTGGTGAGCGTCCCGGTGGGGGACCGGTTCGGGGTGCCGGCGCCGGTACTGATGACCCTGTTCGGCGGCGTCCTGGCCGTGGCCGAATTCGTGCCCAACGTGGACATCCCGCCGGACCTGATCCTGCCCGGCCTGCTGCCACCGCTGCTCTACGCCGCCGTCCGCCGGACCTCCTGGCGGCAGTTCGCGGCCAACCTCCGGCCGATCTTCCTGCTGGCCGTGGCCCTGGTGTTCGTCACGACGGTGTGCGTCGCGTTCGTCGCCAACGCGATCGTGCCGGGGCTGCCGATCGCCGCCGCCGTCGCGCTGGGTGCCCTGATCGCGCCGCCCGACCCGGTCGCCGCGACCAGCGTCGCCGGACAGCTCGGGCTGCCGCGCCGCCTGGTGTCGATCCTGGAGGGCGAGGGCCTCTTCAACGACGTCACCGCCATCGTGCTGTACCACGTGGCCATCGCCGCGGCCGTGAGCGGTGCGTTCTCGCCCTGGCGGGCCGGTCTGGACCTGGTGCTGTCCGCCGTCGTCGCGGTGGCCGTGGGCCTGGTGCTGGGCTGGGGCGCGAACAAGCTGATGGACCTGCTCGGCGATCCGACCCTCCAGATCGGCATGACCCTGCTGGTGCCGTACGCCTCCTACGTGCTCGCCGAGAAGCTGCACGGCTCGGGGGTGCTCGCGGTGCTGACCACGGCGCTCTTCCTCGCCGAGTACGCCACCGACGCCGACGACGTGATGACCCGGCTCGCCGGCCACACCTTCTGGGACATCATCGACACGCTCGTCACGGGCGTCGCCTTCGGACTCATCGGACTGGAGCTGCACAACGCCATCCGCACGGCCCAGGGGCGGTGGGGCGAGATGCTCGGCTGGGCGGCGGCCGTCGTGGGCGTGGTGGTCGTCGTACGGCTGCTGTGGCTGCTGCCGGCGACCTGGCTGACCAAGCGGCTGCACGCCCGCCGGGACTACGACGAGGAGATCCCGGTGAGCTGGCGGGAGACCGTCGTGATGTGGTGGTCCGGGATGCGCGGGGTGGCCTCGGTGGCACTGGCGCTGGCCGTGCCGCTCAAGACGGACGCCGGGGCGCCGTTCCCCGACCGGGACGAGATCGTCTTCATCGCCTTCGGGGTGATCGTCGCCACGCTGGTGGTGCAGGGGCTGACGCTGCCCTGGCTGGTGAAGCGGCTCGGGGTGCGGGCCGACTCCGAGCGGGAGAAGGAGTTCGAGAAGGAGCTGGCGGTGCGGGCGGCGAAGGCGGCGAAGCGGCGGCTGCGGGAGATCGAGCAGGTGGAGGAGCTGCCCGAGGAGCTCTCCGAGCAGATGCTGCGGCGGGCCTTCGACATCGGGATCCGGATCAGCCCGGACATGGGCGAGGAGGAGCGGCGGGAGGCGCAGCACCAGCGGGCCAAGCGGCTGAAGCGGGTGCGGCGCATCCAGAACGAGATGCTGAGCGCCGCGCGCCACGAGGTCCTGGCGGCGCGGAGCGAACCGGGGGCGGACCCGGAGATCGTGGACCGGGTGCTCCGGCATCTCGACGTGCGCAGCCTGCGGTGAGTGCCGGGCACCTGCCGTGGAAGCCGCCCTGGGCCAGTCATACGAATGTGGCGACCCTGTGGACAACTCCCGGCGTCGTTCGCCCGACGCTCCTACTCTCGGATCATGACTCGCAACATCGTGATCAGTGGTGGCGGCACGGGCATCGGACTGGCGGCGGCCCGGGCGTTCGCGGCGGACGGGGACCGGGTGCTGTTGCTCGGGCGGCGCGCGGAGGTGCTGGAGAAGGCCGGTGTGCCCGGGGCGCTCACCTACGCGGCGGACCTCGCCGAACCGGGTGACGTCCGCGGTGTCGCGCGGTTCGTCGCCGACGAGCTGGGCACCGTGGACGTGCTCGTGAACAGTGCCGGAGGAGCCGGGTACCTGGAGCCCCCGGCCGGCAGCGACGACCCCCTCGACCGGATCGCCCACAACTGGACGGTCAACTTCCGGCAGAACACCCTGACCGCCGCGCTCCTCACCGAGGCACTGAAGGACCGGCTCGCCGAGCCCGGTGGCCGGGTGCTGTTCCTGAGTTCCATCGCCGCCTACCGGGGCTCGGGCACCGGTGCCTACGCGGCGGCCAAGGCCGGGCTGCACCCGTACGCCCACGACCTGGCGCGGGAGCTGGGTCCGCGTGGCATCACCGTGAACGTGGTGGCCCCGGGGTATGTCGAGGACACCGAGTTCTTCGGCGACACCATGGACGGGGCCCGGCGGGAGAAGCTCATCGCGGACACCTCGACCGGCCGCGCCGGCATACCGGGGGACGTCGCCGAGACCCTGCGCTGGCTGGCCTCGCCCGCCGCCGGGCACGTCACCTCGCAGATCGTCCAGGTGAACGGGGGCGCGGAACGCGGCCGTTGAGCGGCGCGGCCGGCCCCGGCCGGTGACCCGTCAGCCCGGCCGGTGACCGGTCAGCCCCGGCCGGTGCGCGGGAACTCGTAGGCCCTGCGCAGGGACGCGCGGTCGGGGGACGGGACACGGGACGGCGGCAGCACCGACTCCGCGGTGTTCACCCGGGGCAGCGCGTAGGGGTGCTCCGCCGACAGCCAGCTGATCATCTGCTCGCGGACCGTGACCCGTACCGACCAGATGTCGTCGGCGTCCTTCGACGTCACCAGGGCGCGCACCTGGATGGTGTTCGGCGTGGTGTCCGTCACCTGGAGGTTGCACGCACGGCCGTCCCAGGCCGGGCACGCGCGCAGGATGTCCCGCAGCTTCTCGCGCATCGCCTCGATCGGCGCGCTGTGGTCGAGATGCCAGTAGACGATCCCGGTCATCTGCGGGGTGCCACGGGACCAGTTCTCGAAGGGCTTGGAGGTGAAGTACGACACCGGCATGGTGATCCGGCGCTCGTCCCAGGTCCGTACCGTCAGAAAGGTCAGGGTGATCTCCTCGACCGTGCCCCACTCGCCGTCGACCACGACGGTGTCGCCTATGCGCACCATGTCGCCGAAGGCGATCTGGAGCCCGGCGAACATGTTCGACAGCGTCGACTGGGCGGCGACACCGGCGATGGCGGCGATGATGCCCGCCGAAGCCAGCAGGGAGGCGCCCGCCGCGCGCATCGCCGGGAACGTCAGCAGCATCGACGAGACGGCCACGACGATGACGATCGCGGACACCACCCGCATGATCAGCTCCACCTGCGTGCGCACCCGGCGCACCCGGGCCGCATCGCGGTGGACGCGGGCGTAGCGGCTGTAGGTGGTCTCGACGATCGCCGCGGCGATCCGGATCACCAGCCAGGCGGCCGAGCCGATCAGCACCAGTGTCAGCGTCCGGCCGATGCCGACCTGGTGGCGCTCCAGCAGCTTCGCCTGGTCGTACGACCCGCGCAGCAGAGCGGCGCACAGGACGAGCTGGTAGGGGATGCGGGCACGGCGCAGCAGCCCCCACAGGGGGGTGTCGTGGTCGCGTTCGTCGGCCTTGCACAGCAGCCGGTCGGTGCCCCAGCCGATGGCCAGGGTCAGCAGTACCGTGCCGCCGAGCACGATCAGTGGGCGGAGTACGTTCTCCATGCCTCCGCTCCTAACCGGAGTGCGCAGTGCATGAACATGTGAGTTCGGCGCGATCCTGGGTACGGCGGCACCGGCACTGCCGGAGCCGGCTGGCACCATGGCCTCATGAACATCATGCTCTTTCACTCGACCTACGGGCTCAGGCCCGCGGTGCGCGAGGCCGCGGACCGGCTGCGCGCGGCGGGCCACGAGGTGTGGACGCCGGACCTCTTCGAGGGGCGGACGTTCGACACCGTCGAGGAGGGCATGGAGTTCAAGGAGCGGATCGGCAAGGAGGAGCTGCTCAAGCGGGCCGTGCTGGCGGCGGCGCCGTACTCGGACCGCGGGCTGGTGTACGCGGGGTTCTCGCTCGGCGCCTCCGTGGCCCAGACCCTGGCCCTCGGCGACGACAAGGCGCGCGGGCTGCTGCTCCTGCACGGCACCTCGGACATCGCGCCGAACGCGCACGTGGACGAGCTGCCGGTGCAACTGCACGTGGCCGAGCCGGACCCGTTCGAGACGGACGACTGGCTGAGCGCCTGGTATTTGCAGATGGGCCGGGCGGGCGCCGACGTGGAGGTCTACCGGTACGCCGGGGCCGGGCACCTCTACACCGACCCCGGGCTGCCGGACTACGACGCGGAGGCCGCCGAGGCCACCTGGCGGGTGGCGCTCGGCTTCCTCGAATCGCTCGGCTGAGCGCTCGCGCCCGGACGGTCACACCGGGTCGTAGGTCCGCTCGACCTTCTGCGTGCCGCTGCGGGTGCGGTAGGAACGCACCCAGCTGGAGGTGGCGTTCGCGTCGGTGCGGTCGGACAGCGCGTAGTAGTCCATCTGCGCGCGGTCCGCGGTGATGTCGAGCACGCCGTAGCCGTGCCGGTCGGTGTCCACCCAGTGGACGTGCCGGTTGGCGGCCTTGATGACCGGCGCGGCGATCGCCGAGACCGTGCCCTCGGGCACCTTCACGATGTCGTCCAGGTTGTCGGAGGTCACCGAGGTCACCACGAACTCGGTGGCCGCCGACGCCGACAGCGGGTAGGTGCCCGCGTCCACCGGGACGTCGTTGGCCCACGCCATGTGGATGTCACCGGTCAGGAAGACGGTGTTGCCGATGGCGTTGGAGCGCAGGTGGGCCAGCAGTTCGCGGCGGTCGTCGGTGTAGCCGTCCCACTGGTCGGTGTTGGCGGCGATGCCCTCCTGCGGCAGTCCGAGCAGCTTGGCGAGCGGCTTGAACAGGTCGGCGGAGAGGGAGCCGAAGGAGAACGGCGAGATCATCACCGAGTTGCCGACCAGCCGCCACCTGGTGTCGGAGGCCTTCAGACCGGCCTTCAGCCAGTCGAGCTGGGCGCGCCCGGTGAGCGTGCGGTCCGGATCGTCCACCGAGCCGCTGGCCGTGGACGCCTGCTGGGAGCGGAAGGAACGCAGGTCCAGCAGGGAGAGGTCGGCGAGTTTGCCGAAGCGCAGCCGGCGGTAGGTGGTGCCCGCGACGGCCGGGCGGACCGGCATCCACTCGAAGTACGCCTGCTTCGCGGCGGCCTGACGGGCCGCCCAGGTGCCCTCGGCGCCCTCGGTGTGGTTGACGGCGCCGCCCGACCAGGCGTTGTCGGCGAACTCGTGGTCGTCCCAGATGGCGACGACCGGTGCCTTCAGGTGCAGGGCCTGGAGGTCGGGGTCGGTCTTGTACCTGGCGTGCCGGATCCGGTAGTCGGCGAGGGTGAGGATCTCGCCCGCGGGCGCGTGCGGGCGGACGACCGTGCCCCGGGTCCCGTACTCGCCGGACTTGTACTCGTAGATGTAGTCGCCGAGGTGCAGCCAGGCGTCGAGGTCGTTCCGGGCCGCGAGGTGGCGGTAGGCGGAGAAATAGCCGGCCTCCCAGTTGGCGCACGAGACCACGCCGAAGCGCAGGGAGGAGACGTCCGCGTCCGCCGCCGGCGCGGTGCGGGTGCGCGCCACCGGGGAGTCGGTGCCGCCGGCCGAGAAGCGGAACCAGTAGTCGGTGGCCGGTTCCAGGCCGCGGATGTCGGCCTTCACGGTGTGGTCGGAGGCGGCCGTCGCGGTGGTGGAGCCCTTGGCGACGATGCCGGTGAACGCCTTGTCCCTGGCGACGACCCAGCTGACCTCGGTGTCCGGGCCGAGCCCCGAACCAGGTATCGCCTCGGGGACCGGGGTCACCCGGGTCCACAGCAGCACGCCGTCGGGCAGCGGGTCGCCGGAGGCGACACCGTGCAGGAAGGCGGGGGCGTCCGTGGCGGCGCGGGCCGAACTCGCGGCGGCGAGCGGGCCGGCCAGGACGGCGTTCGCCGCCGCGGCCTTGACGACCGTACGGCGGCGGGGCGAAAGCGAACCGAGGCCCTGGGAGGCCTCGGATGATCTGTATCGACTGGTCACGGACGATCAGGTTACTGATCGGTACACGCGAGAGCGGGCGAACTCGGAAAAGTTCGCCCGCTCTTTGACCGATGGTCGGCTCAGCCCTTGAGGGCCGCTTCCAGCGCGGTGTTGAACTCGGCGACCGACATGGGCGCGTTCTTGCCGTCGGAGCCCGTCAGCGTCTTGCCGTCCATCTTCAGGGTCGGGGTGCCCGAGATGCCGTCCTTGTCGAAGATCTTGGACTCCTCCAGCGCCCACCTGTCGTAGGTGCCGTCCTTCACGGCCTTCTGGAACGCCGCGTTGCCCTTCAGCGCGGGGACCGTGTCAGCGATCTCGATCAGGTAGCTGTCGTCCTTGAACTTGTCGGTGGTCTCCTCGGGGTGCCACTTCTTGGAGTACATCGCGGTCTTGTACTCCAGGAAGGCCTCGGGGCTGACGTTGAGCGCGGCGCCCAGGGCGCTGAGCGCGTTCTTGGAGCCCTCGCCGGTGAGGTTCTTGTCGAGGAAGGTGGCACCGACGTACTGGATCTTGAACTTGCCGGCGTCGAGGTCCTTCTTGACGGTCGGGCCGACCGTCTGCTCGAAAACGGCGCAGACCGGGCAGCGCGGGTCCTCGTACATCACGAGGGTCTTCTTGGCGCTGCTCTTGCCGATGACGACCGTCGTGCCGTCCGTGCCCGTGGTGTTGGCCGGCTTGACGAGCTTGTCGTCCTTCGCGGCCTCCCAGTAGGCGGGCTTGTTGTTCTGCACGACGGCGTAGCCTATGCCGCCGGCCGCGGCCAGGACGGCCACGACCGAGGCGGCCACGACGAGCTGCCGCCTGGCCTTGTCGCGCTTGGCCTGCCGCTCGCGCTCCTGGCGCAGCCGCTCCCGGGCCGCCGTCTTCGCCGCCTGGGTGTTCCGCTTGCTCATATTGGTGATCTCCATGTGGGACGCGCACACGTCGTACGCGGAATACGGGTGGGGGACTGGTCGTGCTCAGGCGAACGCCGGTGAGCACGGCGGTCCACGCCGTCCCAGGGAGTGCGTGAGGAGCCGGTCGCGGGCGGCGGCGCGGCGCGGGGCCGGGCGGGGCAGCCGACGGGCCGGCAGCGGCCGTGCGGCGACCGCGGCCACCGCCAGCAGCAGCGGCCGGAACGTGGTGGCGACGACCGCCCGCAGCAACTGGGCCAGCGCCCGCTCGCCCCGGCGCAGCCAGGCGGCGGCGAGCAGCCCCACACCGATGTGCGCGGCGAGCAGCAGCCAGGCGGCGGCCGGGCTGGCGTGGGCGAGCAGCGCCCCGGCGCGGTCGGGACCGCCGGTCATCTGGGCCAGCGGAGTGCCCACCCGGCCCTCGCACAGCACGTCCAGGCCGACCGCGCGCAGCGGACCGGCGACCGGGCCGCCCGCGCGGCCGTAGCAGGCGTGCTGGCCGGTGGTGAACACCGTGTCGGCGGCCAGCTCCAGCGGGATGAGCAGGGCCGCGATCCGGCCGAAGCCGCGCTCACGGCCCGCCAGCGCGTACGCCGTGACGAACACCCCGGCGGCGACCGCGCCCACGGTCGCCAGCGGCAGCGGAGCACGGGACAGCAGCACGTGCGACGCGGTGCTGAGCGTCACGACGAAGGCCGTGAACAGCGCCGCGCGCACGGCTCTGAGCTGGGTCCCGGATATGTCCATAGCGAAAGGAGAGTCTGTCACGTACACGGGTAAGGGACCGCTAAAGGGTGCCTGTGAATCCGTGAAGGTTACAGCCCCGGAATCCGGCCGTTGCGGAACAGGTCGACGAAGATCTGGTGATCGGCACGCGCGCGTGCGCCGTAGCTGTGCGCGAAGTCCACCAGCAGGGGTGCGAAGCCCTCCTCGTCGGCCGCGAGCGCCGCGTCGATGGCCCGCTCGGTGGAGAACGGCACCAGGGACTCGCCGGAGGTGTCGTCCGCCGCCGCGTGCATGGTCGCGGTGGCCCGGCCCAGGTCGGCGACGACGGCCGCGATCTCCTCCGGGTCGTCGATGTCGTCCCAGTCCAGGTCCACGGCGTACGGCGAGACCTCGGCGACCAACTGGCCGGCGCCGTCCAGCTCGGTCCAGCCGAGCCACGGGTCGGCGTGCGCCTGGAGGGCGCGCTGGGAGATCACCGTGCGGTGGCCCTCGTGCCGGAAGTACTCCGCGATGGCCGGATCCGTGATGTGCCGGGACACGGCCGGGGTCTGGGCCTGCTTGATGTAGATCACGACATCGTTCTCCAGGGCGTCGCTGTGGCCCTCCAGGAGGATGTTGTACGACGGCAGGCCCGCGGAGCCGATGCCGATGCCCCGGCGGCCCACGACGTCCTTCACCCGGTACGAGTCCGGGCGCGCCAGGGAGGAGTCCGGCAGCGTCTCCAGATAGCCGTCGAAGGCCGCCAGGACCTTGTAGCGGGTGGCCGCGTCCAGCTCGATGGAGCCGCCGCCCGGTGCGAAACGGCGCTCGAAGTCGCGGATCTCGGTCATCGAGTCCAGCAGGCCGAAGCGGGTCAGCGAGCGGGCGTCACGCAGCGCGTCCAGCAGCGGACCCTGCGCGGTGTCCAGCGTGAACGGCGGCACCTCGTCCCGCTTGGCGCCGGTGGCCAGGGCGTGGACGCGCTCGCGGTAGGCGGCGGCGTAGACCGTCACCAGCTCGGTGATCTGCGCGTCGCTGAGGGCCTTCGCGTACCCGATGAGCGCGACCGACGCCGAGAAGCGCTTCAGGTCCCAGGTGAACGGGCCGACGTAGGCCTCGTCGAAGTCGTTGACGTTGAAGACCAGGCGGCCGTTGGAGTCCATGTACGTGCCGAAGTTCTCGGCGTGCAGATCGCCGTGGATCCACACGCGCGACGTGCGCTCGTCCAGGTACGGGCCGCCGCGCTTCTCGGCGTCGAGGTCGTGGTAGAAGAGGGCCGCCGTGCCCCGGTAGAACGCGAAGGCCGAGGCCGCCATCTTCCGGAACTTCACCCGGAACGCGGCCGGGTCGGCGGCCAGGAGCCGGCCGAAGGCGGTGTCGAAGACGGCGAGGATCTCCTCGCCGCGCTGCTCCTCGTCGAGCTGGGGGACCGACATCGCGGGGTGCCTCCTGGTGCGTTACCTGTACGACAGCGTTTCTGCCGTACCCAACGCACGAAGGTACGCGGGAGTGCCCGCCCGTCGCCCGACCACCACCCCTCATCGAGGCGCTTCGCGCCAAGATTTCATTTCGCCGCCCGACCACCACCCCTCATCGGGGCGCTTCGCGCCAAGATTTCATTTCGCCGCCCGACCACCACCCCCATCGAGGCGCTCCGCGCCACGTCTTCATCCCGTTGTCAGTGCCGCGGCATAGACTTCGACGCTGACCCCAGAACTGTCCGCCCGCCCGTCGCCGAGTGTTTCCCCCGGAGGACTCACCGTGTCAAAGCCGCCCTTCACGCACCTGCACGTCCACACCCAGTACTCGCTGCTGGACGGTGCCGCGCGGCTGAAGGACATGTTCAACGCGTGCAACGAGATGGGCATGACGCACATCGCCATGTCCGACCACGGCAACCTCCACGGGGCGTACGACTTCTTCCACTCCGCGAAGAAGGCCGGAATCACCCCGATCATCGGGATCGAGGCGTATGTCGCCCCCGAGTCCCGGCGGAACAAGCGCAAGATCCTCTGGGGCCAGCCGCACCAGAAGCGGGACGACATCTCCGGTTCGGGTGGTTACACCCACAAGACGATGTGGGCCGTGAACAAGACCGGTCTGCACAACCTCTTCCGGCTCTCCTCCGACGCCTACGCCGAGGGCTGGCTCCAGAAGTGGCCCCGGATGGACAAGGAGACCATCGCCCAGTGGTCCGAGGGCATCGTCGCCTCCACCGGCTGCCCCTCCGGCGAGGTGCAGACCCGGCTGCGCCTCGGCCACTTCGACGAGGCCCTCAAGGCCGCCGCCGACTACCAGGACATCTTCGGCAAGGAGAGGTACTTCCTGGAGCTGATGGACCACGGCATCGAGATCGAGCGCCGGGTCCGCGAGGGCCTGCTGGAGATCGGCAAGAAGCTCGGCATCCCGCCGCTGGTCACCAACGACTCGCACTACACGTACGCGCACGAGGCGGGCGCCCACGACGCCCTGCTGTGCATCCAGACCGGCAAGAACCTCTCCGACCCCGACCGCTTCAAGTTCGACGGCACCGGCTACTACCTGAAGTCCACGGACGAGATGTACGCCATCGACTCCTCGGACGCCTGGCAGGAGGGCTGCGCCAACACGCTCCTCGTCGCCGAGATGGTGGACACCACCGGCATGTTCGAGAAGCGCGACCTCATGCCCAAGTTCGACATCCCCGAGGGCTACACCGAGGTCACCTGGTTCCAGGAGGAGGTCCGCCGCGGCATGGAGCGCCGCTTCCCGGGCGGTGTCCCCGAGGACCGCCAGAAGCAGGCCGAGTACGAGATGGACGTCATCATCCAGATGGGGTTCCCGGGCTACTTCCTCGTGGTCGCCGACTTCATCATGTGGGCCAAGCGCCAGGGCATCGCGGTCGGCCCCGGCCGAGGCTCCGCGGCCGGCTCGATCGTCGCCTACGCGCTCGGCATCACCGACCTCGACCCGATCCCGCACGGCCTGATCTTCGAGCGGTTCCTCAACCCCGAGCGCATCTCGATGCCCGATGTCGACATCGACTTCGACGAGCGCCGGCGCGTCGAGGTGATCCGGTACGTGACGGAGAAGTACGGCGCCGACAAGGTCGCCATGATCGGCACCTACGGCACCATCAAGGCCAAGAACGCGATCAAGGACTCCGCGCGCGTGCTGGGCTACCCGTACGCGATGGGCGACCGCATCACCAAGGCCATGCCCGCCGACGTCCTCGGCAAGGGCATCCCGCTGTCCGGCATCACCGACCCCGGCCACCCCCGCTACTCGGAGGCCGGCGAGGTCCGGGGGATGTACGAGAACGAGCCGGACGTGAAGAAGGTCATCGACACCGCGCGCGGTGTGGAGGGCCTGGTCCGGCAGATGGGCGTGCACGCCGCCGGCGTGATCATGTCCAGCGAGACCATCACCGAGCACGTCCCGGTCTGGGTGAGGCACACCGACGGCGTGACCATCACCCAGTGGGACTACCCGAGCTGTGAGTCGCTCGGCCTGCTGAAGATGGACTTCCTGGGCCTGCGCAACCTCACGATCATGGACGACGCCGTCAAGATGGTGAAGGCCAACAAGGGGATCGACATCGACCTCCTGAGCCTCCCGCTCGACGACCCCACGACCTTCGAGCTGCTCCAGCGTGGCGACACCCTCGGCGTCTTCCAGTTCGACGGCGGCCCCATGCGGTCCCTGCTGCGGCTGATGAAGCCGGACAACTTCGAAGACATCTCCGCCGTGTCGGCCCTGTACCGGCCGGGCCCGATGGGCATGAACTCCCACACGAACTACGCGCTGCGCAAGAACGGGCAGCAGGAGATCACGCCGATCCACCCCGAGCTGGAGGCGCCGCTCAAGGAGGTCCTGGACGTCACCTACGGCCTGATCGTCTACCAGGAGCAGGTGCAGAAGGCCGCCCAGATCATCGCGGGCTACTCGCTCGGCGAGGCCGACATCCTCCGCCGCGTGATGGGCAAGAAGAAGCCGGAGGAGCTGGAGAAGAACTTCGTCATCTTCCAGGCCGGCGCCCGCAAGAACGGCTACAGCGACGAGGCCATCCAGGCGCTGTGGGACGTGCTGGTCCCCTTCGCCGGCTACGCGTTCAACAAGGCGCACTCCGCCGCGTACGGCCTGGTGTCGTACTGGACGGCGTACCTGAAGGCGAACCACCCCGCCGAGTACATGGCCGCCCTGCTCACCTCGGTCAAGGACGACAAGGACAAGTCCGCGGTCTACCTCAACGAGTGCCGCCGCATGGGCATCCGGGTGCTCCCGCCGAACGTCAACGAGTCCGAGGCCAACTTCGCCGCCCAGGGCGACGACGTGATCCTCTTCGGCCTGTCCGCCGTCCGCAACGTCGGCACCAACGTCGTCGAGTCGATCATCAAGTGCCGCAAGGCGAAGGGGAAGTACGGCTCCTTCCCCGACTACCTCGACAAGGTCGACGCGGTGGTCTGCAACAAGCGCACCACCGAATCGCTGATCAAGGCCGGCGCCTTCGACTCGATGGGCCACACCCGCAAGGGCCTCACGGCCCAGTACGAGCCGATGATCGACAACGTGGTGGCGGTCAAGCGCAAGGAGGCCGAGGGCCAGTTCGACCTCTTCGGCGGGATGGGCGAGGAGACCAGCGACCAGCCCGGCTTCGGCCTCGACGTGGAGTTCACCGACGACGAGTGGGACAAGACCTATCTGCTCGCCCAGGAGCGGGAGATGCTCGGTCTGTACGTCTCCGACCACCCGCTCTTCGGCCTGGAGCACGTGCTCTCCGACAAGGCGGACGCGGGCATCGCCCAGCTCACCGGCGGTGACTACGCGGACGGCTCGGTGGTGACCATCGGCGGCATCATCTCCGGCCTCCAGCGCAAGATGACCAAGCAGGGCAACGCCTGGGCCATCGCCACCGTCGAGGACCTGGCGGGCTCCATCGAGTGCATGTTCTTCCCGGCCACCTACCAGCTGGTGTCCACCCAACTCGTCGAGGACGCCGTGGTGTTCGTCAAGGGTCGCCTCGACAAGCGCGAGGACGTGCCCCGGCTCGTCGCCATGGAGCTGATGGTCCCGGACCTGTCCAACGCGGGCACCAACGCGCCCGTGGTGCTCACCATCCCGGCCGTGAAGGTGACCCCGCCGATGGTCAGCCGCCTCGGCGAGATCCTCAGCCACCACAAGGGTGACAGCGAGGTCCGGATCAAGCTCCAGGGCCCGCGCAAGACCACCGTGCTCCGCCTGGACCGGCACCGGGTCAAGCCCGACCCGGCGCTGTTCGGCGATCTGAAGGTGCTGCTCGGCCCGTCCTGCCTGGCCGGCTGAGGCCCGGCGGAAGGCGCCGACGCGAAGGGGCGCACCCTTGACGGGTGCGCCCCTCACCTGTGCCCGGGCTTCAACTGCCCTTTAGTTGTGGCCGAAGTTCTTCTGCTTCTTGCGCGCGGCCTCCGAAGGGCTGCCCGGGGCGTGCGCCATGGGCGGCTCGTGCTCCTCCGTCTGCGGACGCTGCGCGTGCTCGGACTGCGGAGCGCGGTTCTGCGGGCCGGACTGCTTGCGGTTCTTGTTCTTGGCCATGGTGATCTGCCTCCTGTGGGGGATCTAGGGGCCAGGGCCGGGACCAGATTCACATACGCTGACATCAAGCGCATGTCGGATAATTACCGTGTGTGACAGGGGTGGTGGGCGCACCGGAACCGCAAACGCCACGCCGAAGATCGAGTTCGGGCCGTTAACCCCCGCGAGGTCGGGCAGACTCGAAGGAAGTCCGAAGCAAAACCTCCCGGGAAGAGGGTGAGTCGCGTGGACCGCTGCATCGTCCTGGTGGACGCCGGGTATCTGCTGGGAGCCGCCGCCAGCCTCCTCGCCGGCGAGCCCTCGCGGTCCCGGATCACCGTCGACCACGCCGCGCTGATCCAGGCGCTGCGGGAACGCGCGGAGTCCGACACCGAGCGCCCCCTGCTGCGCATCTACTGGTTCGACGGCGCCCCCGACCGGGTCCCCCAGCCGGAGCATCGCCGGCTGCGCGTGATGCCCCGGGTCACCGTCCGCCTCGGCGCCCTCACCCGCAGCGACGGACGGTGGGCGCAGAAGGGCGTCGACGCCGCCATGCACGCGGAACTGACCGAGCTGGCCCGCAACCGCGCCTGCTCCGACGTCGTCCTCGTCACCGGCGACGGCGATCTGCTGCCGGGCATGATGGCCGCCAAGGAGCACGGCGTCGCCGTCCACCTGTGGGCCGTCCAGGCCGCCGATGGCGACTACAACCAGTCCGAGGACCTGGTCGCCGAGGCCGACGAGCGGCGCGTGCTGGACCGCGCCTGGATCACCCAGGCCGTCCGCGCCAAGGAGCTGACCGGCGTCTGCGCCCCGCCGCCCGCGCCCCGCCCCGAGATCGCCGCGATCCTCTCCGCGCCGCTGCCCGAGTCCGCGCTCGGCACGGCGAGCGAGCGGCCCGCCGAACAGCCCGCCCACCCGCCGGCCGCCGCCGCGGCCGAGAACGGCGCCCAGGAGCGGGTGACCGCCCCCAAGGGCGTCCCCACCCCCAAGGACCTGGCCGCGCTGCGCGCACCCGGCGCCCAGCCCGGGCAGCACCCCGCGACCGCGACCCTGCGCTGGTCCTCCGACAAGGGCTGGGTCGACCGGCCGGGAGCGGTCGCCGAGCCCCCCGAGGTCGCCTCCATGCCGACGCTGGCCCAGCTCACCACGGCCGAGCAGCGGTGGGCCGACCGGGAGGAGGACATCACCACCGTCGGCGGCGACCCGTACGAGGTCGGGCAGGTCTTCGCCCGCCGCTGGATGTCCCGGCTCGGCGACCAGGGCCACCTCCAGCGGCTGTCGCAGATGTACCCGCGCATCCCGCACCGGATCGACGGGGAGCTGCTGCGGTACGCGGCGCGGTTCGGACTGCTCGCGCACAAGGACGACCAGATCGACGAGCACGACCGTTACGCCATTCGGGCGGGGTTCTGGCGGGAGATCGACGTCCCGGCGGCGGCCGAACAGCACGCGCCCGCCGCCGACTGAATGCCCGGGGCCGCCCCCAAAGGCGAGTAAAGGCCCCCGACCCCGTAGGCTCGTCCCTTGTGAGTACGCGCGCGGGACAGGCACTTCGGTACGATGAGGTCGTACGCGCGCGCGGGCTCGGCAAGACCTACCCGGCCGTGAAGGGCCGGCGGGGCGTCCCGGGCACCCCCGAGGTGCGGGCCACCGACGGGGTGGAGCTGGACGTGCGGCGCGGCGAGGTCTTCGGGCTGCTCGGTCCGAACGGCGCCGGCAAGTCCACCCTCGTACGGCAGCTCACCGGGCTGCTGCGGCCGGACACGGGCAGCGTCGAGATACTCGGCCACGACATCGTGCGCCATCCCGAGCGGGCCGCGCGGCTCCTCGCCTACCTGGGCCAGGAGTCCACCGCACTGGACGAGCTGACCGTCTCGCTCGCCGCCGAGACCACCGGACGCCTGCGCGGCCTGGACGTCCGGCGGGCGCGGGCCGAGCGGGACGCCGTCCTGGAGGAACTGGGGCTGACCCCGATCGCCGGACGGGCGCTGAAGAAGCTGTCCGGCGGGCAGCGGCGGCTCGCCTGCTTCGCCGCCGCCCTCGTCGGGGAACGGCCGCTGCTCGTGCTGGACGAACCGACCACCGGCATGGACCCGGTGGCCCGGCGCGCGGTCTGGGCGGCCGTGGACCGGCGGCGGGCCGAGCGCGGCACGACCGTGCTGCTGGTCACCCACAACGTCATCGAGGCCGAGACGGTCCTGGACCGGGTCGCCGTGCTCGACCAGGGCCGGGTCATCGCCTGCGACACCCCCGCCGGACTCAAGGAGCGGGTCGCCGGCGAGGTGCGGGTGGAGCTGGTGTGGCGGGAGCGGGCGCCGCTGGAGGTGCCCGAGGTCGCCGTGCTGCGCGAGCGGGCCGCGGAGTCCGGCCGGCGCTGGACGCTCCGGCTCGCGCCCGAGGAGGCCCGCGCCGTCGTCGCCACGGTGACCGGCGGTGCCGCCTTCGCCGCCCTGGACGACTTCACGCTCGCCACGCCCAGCCTGGAGGACGTCTACCTGGAGCTGGGCGGCGCGGCCCGGCAGGGGCTGGTGAAGACATGAGCGCACCGGCCCGGGAAGGCGTACGGGTCCGCGCGACCGCCGGGGTGGGAAGGCCCGCCGTGGCGACTGCCGTAGGGAAGAGGAGCAGCCCGTCGTGAGTGTCGTACCCGCCGAGGTTCTGCCGGGCGGTGCCCGGGCCGTGCCGGACACGGCGGCCGAGCTCGGGCCGTCCGCGCGGCTGTGGCCGTCGCTGGTGGCCGTCTACCGGGCGCAGCTGTCCCGGGCCCGGGTGGCGCGGATCCCGCTGCTGTTCGTGGCGACCTTCCAGTCCATCGGCATCGCCGTGATGATGCGCGGTGTCGTCGACAGCGGCCATGAGGCCCAGTCCGTGGTGGCCGGGTCCTCCGTGCTGGTCGTCGCGTACGTGGCGCTGAACCTGCTGTCGCAGTACTTCGGACAGCTGCGGGCCAGTGGCGGGCTCGACCACTACGCCACGCTGCCGGTGCCGCCGGCGGCCGTGGTGCTGGGCGCGGCGGCGGCGTACGCCTCCTTCACCGTGCCGGGGACGCTGGTGACGGCCGTCTTCGGCTGCGCGCTCTTCGGGCTGCCGCTGTCCAACCTGTGGATCCTGGTGGCCGTCATCCCGCTCGCCGGGGCCGCGCTGGCCGGGCTGGGCGCCGCCTGCGGGCTGCTCGCGCCCCGGCCGGAGCTGGCCACGCTGCTCGGGCAACTCGGCATGTCGGCCGCGCTGCTGCTGGGCGTGCTGCCGGCCGACCGGATGCCGGAGGCCGTACGGCTGGCCCGTGATCTGCTGCCGTCGACCTACGGGGTGGAGGCGTACGCGCGGACCTTCGGGGCGGACCCCGACTGGGCCGTCGTCCTCGCTGACCTGGGGGTGTGCGCGGGTGTCGGGGTGGTCTCGCTGGCCGTGGCGACCTGGGCGTACCGCAGGGCCGCCGTCCGGTGACGCGGCCCACAGCGCGACCTGGCACGATGGTCGGGTGACCGCACCGCTGACTCCGCCTCCTCCGCCGCACGAGAACTCCCCGCACCAGGTCTGGCAGGCGCCGCCGCCCGCCGGGGCGCCGGGCGCGGGCACGTACGAACAGGACGGCCCCGGGATGAAGACGGAACTGCGGGAGGCCGCCGTGATCACGGTGGCGGTGGCGCTCGGCGGGGTGCTGCTGGGGCTGTTGTGGTGGTGGCTGGCGCCGCACGTGCCGCTGATCGCTGACGAGGTCGACAAGAACTGGGTCGTCTACCTCAAGGACAGCGAGGGCGAGCAGGCGGTCGGGGTGGACGGGACGTTCACCCTGCTGGGACTCGCCTTCGGACTGGTCAGCGCCGTGGTGGTGTTCCTGTTGCGGCGGCGCGGCGGTGTGCCGCTCGCGGTGGCCCTCGGCCTCGGCGGGCTGCTCGGGTCGCTGCTGGCCTGGCGGCTCGGGGTGTGGCTGGGACCCGAGTCGAACGTGCTCGCGCACGCGCAGGCCGTGGGCAAGGGGGTGACGTTCTCGGCGCCGCTGAAGCTGTCGGCGAAGGGGGCGTTGCTGGCGTGGCCGTTGACGGGGTTGCTGGTGCACCTCGGACTGACCGCGCTGTTCGGGCCCCGGGACCCCGAGCTGCCGTGACCCGGGGGCTCCGCGTCAGCCGCGTCCGATCGGCGCCAGCACCGCCTCCGTCAGCTTCGCCAGGTCCCCCGGCGCCAGCTCCACCTCCAGGCCCCGGCGGCCCGCCGACACGCAGATCGTCGCGTGGGAGTCCGCCGAGTCGTCGATGACCGTCGGGAGCTTCTTGCGCTGGCCGAGCGGGGAGATGCCGCCTCGGACGTAGCCCGTGGTGCGTTCGGCGAGGGCCGGGTCGGCCATGGTCGCCCGCTTGCCGCCCACCGCCGCCGCCAGGGCCTTCAGGTCGAGCGAGCCGGCCACCGGGACCACACCGACCACCAGGGAGCCGTCCACGTCGGCCACCAGGGTCTTGAAGACGCGCTCGGGGGAGACGCCCATCGCCTCCGCCGCCTCCTCGCCGTAGGAGGGGTGGGACGGGTCGTGGTCGTAGGCGTGGACCGTGAAGTCCACGCCCGCCGCCGTCAGGGCCACCGTCGCGGGTGTCCCCCCGGACTGCTGCTTCTTCGGCTTCTTCGCCATCAGGGTGTCGTGCTTCCCTCAGTTCAGACTGGTCGGCGTCCGCGTCAGCTCGAACGCGGGCAACGACGGCAGACTACGGATGATGGACGTCTCCGCGCGAAGGAGTTTCAGCTCGTCCCGGAGCCGGGAGGCGGTGTCCGGGGCCTGGAGCAGACGCTGCTTGGTCGGCGTGTCGTGCACCATCGCGGCGGCCACCAGGTACGACACCACGCCCGGGTCGTCCGGCAGGTCGGCACCGGTGGACAGCGAGCGCTCGCGGGCGCCCGCAAGACGCTTCTGGTACTGGCGGAAGGAGCGCAGGACGCCCTCCGCCAGCGCGCCGGCCTCGTCCCCGGGCTCCTCCGGCAGCTCCTCCAGCTCGGCGGTCAGGAACGGACCGGACGCGTCCACGGACAGCAGGCGGACCCGCGTCGTGCCCGTCGCCAGGACCTCGAAGGTGCCGTCGGACCGCTCCCGGATGGTCGCCGCGTCCGCCACACAGCCCACCCCGTGGAGGGCCTTGAGCGGGTCGGGGCCGAAGCCGGCGGCCGGGCCCCGGTCGGGCTGGGCCGTGGGGTCCGGCATGCCCGGGGCGCTCGGGGCGACCTCATGGCCGTCGCGGATGGCGACGACGGCGAAGCGGCGCGGCTCCTCCTCGGGGGTCTTCGACAGCGCGCGCATCATGGCGCGATAACGCTCCTCGAAGACGTTCAGCGGCAGCACGAGCCCCGGGAACAGCACCGAGTTCAGCGGAAAGAGCGGAAGACGGACGGTGGTCACGGCGCCCCAGCCTAGTGGTCGGCGGCGCGGGCGTGTCCGCCGTGTTCGCCGAGAGGGTCCCGGGACGCCGTCAGCAGCCCGGCCGGGGCGGGTCGCGGGGCCGCGGTCTCCAGGTGGTCGCGCACGCGCAGGAAGTGGGCGAGCGGGTCGTCGGAGATCCGGTCCCAGGGGAAGGAGGTGGCGTAGGGGCCGATCAGGCGCAGCTGGGCGCGGGCGTCCTCCCGGCGGTCCAGCCGCAGCAGGACGTACAGCAGTTTGTTGCGGACCTCGGCGGGCCACGGGTCGGCCGCCGGGAAACGCCCGGACAACTCGATGGCGCGGTCGGCGGCCGCGTCCAGCCGGGCGCGCGGCACGTCGGGGCCTCGGTCGTCGGTCAGACAGCCGAAGGCCGCGCGGGCGGGCAGTGCCTGGACGAGCGAGTGGGCCGGGGCGTCCTGCGCGGCCCGCTCGGCGAAGTCGAAACACGCGCGGTGCGAGCCGTGGGGAGTGTGGGGCGTGTCTCCCCACCGGGCGCAGCAGAAGGCGGCCAGGTAGCGCAGGGCGGCCACGTGGCAGCCGTAGTGGTGCGGGGCGCGCCGGACGGCCGCCTCCCACAGCTCCTCGAAGTAGCGGTGCCCGGTGCGCGAGCCGCGCGCGTGGTCGAGCGCGATCCGCCACGGCACCGGGTCGCTGGCGTCGGCGCGGGCGGCGGCGGTGATGAGCGGGCTCACCTCGCGCAGCAGCTCGGCCCGGGCGGGCGAGGACCAGACGCGGTCCACCGCCAGCTGGGCCCCGAGCAACAGCACGCCGGGGTCGTCCGGGGCGGCGGCGCGCCACTCCTCGTACCACTCGGGGCGCGAGCGGGCGAAGGCGGTCAGGCGCCGTACGTACCGGTCCCGGTTCTCCCAGTCGGCCGCGCTGCGGGTGGCGGCGAGCAGGCCGGCCGCGGCGGTGTACTCGCCCCGGCCGGCCGCGACCAGTGCGGGCGAGAGGCGGTCGTCGGGCGCGTCGAGCACGGCCTCGTCCCCGGCCGGCGGGCGGCCGGCCGGGCGCGCGGAGCGTTTGGCCATCCGGGTGGGGCGGATGAACGAGGGCAGCAGAGCCATGGTTCGACCATTGAAAGTCCGCAGGTCGGGGCGGCGCCAGAGGGTCTGGGCAAGTCGGGGAAAGTTGTACGGTCGAGAGTCAAGGACCGGTAAAGGGTGAATGTGTGTTTTGTGTGGAGTGTGTGCGCGAAGGGCAGATTCCGGCAGTCCTGATGGATGGCCGGTCCTGTTGGACGGCGCCGGCCTCGCGCCGGGTGTCGTCGGCGCCGCCGGGTGCCGTCAGCTCCGCCGCAGCAGCCGGGTCGCGCCCGCGGCCACCGTCGTCGCCAGCACCCAGCCGATCAGGATCAGCGCCGCCGCCAGCCACTGCCAGCCGCCGCGCAGCTGCCACTGGCCGGCCTGGCCCAGGTCGATCACCGGCAGCAGCAGGTCCAGCGTGAACAGCGCCGGGCTCCAGACCGGATGGCCGCCGGAGCTGACCGGCGGATGGTCCGCGCGCGTGAACGCGAGCGTGCCCGCCGCCCACAGCACCGCCATCCACACCGCGGCCCGGCCGGGGCGGTAGCCGTAGGCGACCGTCCAGTCCTGGAGGTAGCCCCAGAACTTGCCGGCCAGCGGCAGCGTCTCCCGCCGCCGGCGCTGCTTGGCGAGCAGCACCTCGCGCGCGTCCTCGTCCTCCCCGGCCGCGCGCAGCACCGCCGCCAGCCGCTCGTACGGCTCCGGGGCGTACTCGGCGGTGGCCGCCGCCACCCAGTCCAGGCGCTGGGCCAGCGGGAACGGGCCCTGCGGCACCAGGCTCTCGTAGGTGAACCCGCCCATGTGCAGACTGCCCGCGTCCGGCCAGCTGCTCGCCCGGTCCACCAGGTTCCCGATCCGCGCCCCGGACAGCACCACCTTGCCGCGCTGCGGCTTGTCCCCGAGGAAGCGCAGCTCCGGCGTCTGCACCCGGCGCAGCGACAGCTCCTGGTCGTCGGTGAAGGCGAACCCGGCCCGCTCCAGGTCGACGGCGTCCCCGAACCGCCCGTCGTCCAGGCGCACCCCGCCCCGGGACTCGAAGCGCTGGATGCGCGTCCCGCGCGCGGGCGTCGTGCCGCTCAGCAGCGGGTTGCCCACGCCGGCCGGGGTCAGGTACAGGGTGCGCTCGACCGTCAGCTGGGGGGCGTTCAGGGCGAACCGGGCGTAGGGGTTGGCGAGCTTGGCGCCGCGCAGGCTGAGCGAGACGCCGATCTGGGCGCCGCGCAGGCTGAACTCGCCGTGCGACTCCAGCATCTCCGCCTGGAGGTCCTGGCCGACGGTCAGGCCGTCGGCCGCGATCGACCGCCCGCTGCGGTCCCGGTAGGCGACCGCCTGGTTGAGCAGCAGATCGGTGCCGATGTGCGCGTCCGTCAGCCGGACCCCGTTCTGGAACCGGCAGCGCGGCAGATGCAGATCACCCTCCGTGTGCACGCGGGCGGCCTCCAGGCGCGGCGCCGCGCAGTCCACCAGGCGCAGGGTCGTGAACCGGGCCTCCGGCAGCCGGATCTCCTCGTCGAAGCGGCAGCCGCGCAGCTCCACGTACGGCGTGACCTGGCCGCCCGCCAGGTCCAGCGGGTCGGTGATGCGCACGCCGGCGAGCTTCAGCGCGGACACCCGGCCGGCGAGCGCCGGCGGGCCGTCGAGGAGCAGCCAGCAGACGATGCGGGCCCGTACGGTCCGCTCCGGACCCCAGGGGTGCCCGCCGTGCGGATCGTCCACCGCGAAGTCGCCGCTGGTCAGGTCGTACACGC
Organism: Streptomyces canarius; assembly: GCF_014650735.1. Lineage (NCBI taxonomy): Bacteria > Bacillati > Actinomycetota > Actinomycetes > Kitasatosporales > Streptomycetaceae > Streptomyces > Streptomyces canarius. Next base: position 318,765 of record NZ_BMVN01000004.1, on the reverse strand, counting down.
TGCCGTTGCGGAAGGCCTGCCACATGCCCGCCTCGGTCGCGGTCAGGTCGTCCGGCAGGTCCCCCGTGCGGATGCCGGCCCCCTCGCTCACCGTTCTCCTCTTCTCTCCTCTTTCGGTTCGATGGTTTTCGTACAGCCGTTCATGCCCTCTGTGACCGCCGGGACACCACCCGTGAAGGTGATCTTCCGGGTTCCGGCCACCCTCTGTACCAGTCATTGGCCCACGGCCTGTATCAGCCATTGATACGTGCGGACGGCTCCCGGCGGCGGTCTGAGAGAATTGGGACTGTGATTTCCCGAATCGATCTGCGCGGCGACGCCCTTCCCGAGGGCCCCGCCCTGCGCGACCTGCTGCCCCGAGCCGACTTCGACGTTCAGGCCGCCCTGGAGAAGGTGCGCCCGATCTGCGAGGCCGTGCATCATCGTGGCGACGCGGCGCTGATCGACTTCGCCGAGAAGTTCGACGGAGTACGGCTGGAAACCGTCCGTGTCCCGGCCCAGGCGCTCACCGACGCGCTCGCCGGACTCGACCCGGCCGTGCGCGCCGCCCTGGAGGAGTCCATCCGGCGCGCCCGGCTGGTCCACCGCGAGCAGCGCCGCACGACCCACACCACACAGGTCGTGCCCGGCGGCTCGGTGACCGAGAAATGGGTTCCGGTCGAGCGCGTCGGGCTGTACGCGCCCGGCGGCCGCTCGGTCTACCCGTCCTCCGTGGTGATGAACGTGGTGCCCGCCCAGGAGGCCGGCGTCGAGTCCATCGCGCTCGCCTCACCGGCCCAGGCCGAGTTCGGCGGGCTGCCGCACCCGACGATCCTCGCCGCCTGCGCCCTGCTGGGCGTGGACGAGGTGTACGCGGCCGGCGGCGCCACCGCCGTCGCGATGTTCGCGTACGGCACGGAGTCCTGCCCGCCCGCCACCATGGTCACCGGGCCCGGCAACATCTGGGTCGCCGCCGCCAAGCGCTACTTCACCGGCAAGATCGGCATCGACGCCGAGGCCGGCCCGACCGAGATCGCGATCCTCGCGGACGCCGGCGCCGACCCGGTGCACGTCGCCTCCGACCTGATCAGCCAGGCCGAGCACGACCCGCTGGCGGCGGCCGTCCTGGTCACCGACTCCGTCGAGCTGGCGGACGCGGTCGAGAAGGAGCTGGAGCCGCAGGTCGCGGCCACCAAGCACATCGAGGACCGGATCGTGCCCGCGCTGAAGGGCAAGCAGTCCGCCATCGTGCTGGTCGACGGCATCGACGAGGGCCTGCGGGTCGTCGACGCGTACGGCGCCGAGCACCTGGAGATCCAGACCGCCGACGCCGCGGCGGTGGCCGACCGGGTCCGCAACGCCGGCGCGATCTTCATCGGCCCCTGGGCCCCCGTCTCCCTCGGCGACTACGCGGCCGGGTCCAACCACGTCCTGCCCACCGGCGGCTGCGCCTGCCACTCCTCGGGCCTGTCCGTCCAGTCCTTCCTGCGCGGCATCCACATCGTGGACTACACGAAGGACGCGCTCGCCGAGGTCGCCCACCACGTGGTGACGCTGGCGGAGGCGGAGGACCTGCCGGCGCACGGCGCGGCGGTCAAGGCGCGGTTCGGCTGGAAGGTACCCGAGAGCAAGTGAGCGACGTGCGGATCGACGACCTCCCCGTACGGGACGAGCTGCGTGGCAAGTCCCCCTACGGCGCGCCCCAGCTGGACGTCCCCGTACGGCTGAACACCAACGAGAACCCCTACCCGCTGCCCGAGCCGCTGGTCGAGCGGATCGCGGAGCGGGTGCGCGAGGCCGCCCGCGGCCTGAACCGCTACCCCGACCGGGACGCCGTCCAGCTGCGCACCGAGCTGGCCAAGTACCTCACCAGGACCGGCAAGTACCCCCTCGGCGTCGAGAACGTGTGGGCCGCCAACGGCTCCAACGAGGTCATCCAGCAGCTTCTCCAGACCTTCGGCGGACCGGGCCGCACGGCGATCGGCTTCGAGCCGTCGTACTCGATGCACGCGCTCATCGCGCGCGGGACCGGCACCGGCTGGATCCCCGGCCCGCGCGCCGAGGACTTCACGATCGACCTCGACGCGGCCCGGCGGGCCATCGCCGAGCACGAGCCGGACGTCGTCTTCATCACCACCCCCAACAACCCCACCGGCAACGCGGTCCCGCCGGAGACGGTCCTCGCGCTGTACGAGGCGGCGCAGGCGGCCAAGCCGTCGATGGTGGTCGTGGACGAGGCGTACATCGAGTTCAGCCACGGCGACTCGCTGCTGCCGCTGCTGGCCGGCCGCCCGCACCTGGTGATCTCCCGGACGATGTCCAAGGCGTTCGGCGCGGCCGGCCTGCGCCTCGGCTACCTGGCCGCGCACCCGGCGGTCGTGGACGCCGTCCAGCTGGTCCGGCTGCCGTACCACCTGTCGGCGATCACCCAGGCGACCGCCCTGGCCGCGCTGGAGCACACCGACACGCTGCTCGGGTACGTCGAGCAGCTGAAGGCGGAGCGGGACCGGCTGGTCGCCGAGCTGCGCGCGATCGGTTACGAGGTGACCGAGTCCGACGCGAACTTCGTGCAGTTCGGCCGGTTCGCCAGCGCCCACGAGGCCTGGCGGAAGATCCTCGACCGGGGCGTCCTGGTCCGGGACAACGGCGTACCGGGATGGCTGCGGGTCTCCGCCGGCACCCCGGAAGAGAACGACGCGTTCCTCGACGCGGTCCGTGAGTTGAAGAAGGAGCTTGAGCGATGAGCCGCGTTGGACGCGTGGAGCGCACCACCAAGGAGACGTCGGTGCTGGTCGAGATGGACCTCGACGGAACCGGCCGGACCGACATCGCCACCGGCGTCGGCTTCTACGACCACATGCTCGACCAGCTCGGCCGGCACGGTCTGTTCGACCTGACCGTCAAGACCGACGGCGACCTGCACATCGACTCCCACCACACCATCGAGGACACCGCCCTCGCGCTCGGCGCCGCCTTCAAGCAGGCGCTCGGCGACAAGGTGGGCATCTACCGCTTCGGCAACTGCACGGTCCCGCTGGACGAGTCCCTCGCCCAGGTCACCGTCGACCTGTCCGGCCGCCCGTACCTCGTGCACACCGAGCCCGAGAACATGGCGCCGATGATCGGCGAGTACGACACGACGATGACCCGGCACATCCTGGAGTCCTTCGTCGCCCAGGCGCAGATCGCGCTGCACGTGCACGTCCCGTACGGGCGCAACGCGCACCACATCGTGGAGTGCCAGTTCAAGGCGCTGGCCCGGGCGCTGCGTTACGCCTCCGAGCGCGACCCGCGCGCGGCCGGCATCCTCCCGTCGACGAAGGGCGCGCTGTAACCCATGACCGGTCTGTCGACCCTCCTGATCGTCGTCGGCCTCTTCCTGGTCGGCGGCATCATCTCCTTCGTCAAGCAGAAGATGCCCACCAGCCTGATCGTGCTGCTCTCGATCGGCGCGGGGCTGTGCCTGGTGGCGGGCGTCATGCGGCTGGAGGTGTGGAATTGAGCACCACGTCCACGAACAAGAAGGTCGTCGTCTTCGACTACGGCTTCGGCAACGTCCGCTCCGCCGAGCGGGCCCTCGCGCGCGTGGGCGCCGACGTCGAGATCACGCGTGACTTCGACAAGGCCATGAACGCCGACGGCCTGCTCGTGCCGGGCGTCGGCGCCTTCGCCGCCTGTATGCGGGGCCTGCGCGCCGCCCGGGGCGACTGGGTCGTGGACCGCCGGCTGTCCGGCGGGCGCCCCGTCATGGGCATCTGCGTCGGCATGCAGATCCTCTTCGCGCGCGGCATCGAGCACGGCGTGGAGGCCGAGGGCCTGGACGAGTGGCCCGGCACGGTCGCGCCGCTCCAGGCCGACGTCGTGCCCCACATGGGCTGGAACACCGTGGACGCCCCGGCCGACTCGCGGCTGTTCGCCGGCCTGCCCGCCGACGCGCGGTTCTACTTCGTGCACTCCTACGCCGTCCACGACTGGGCCCTGGAGAGCCACAACCCGGTGATCGAGGCCCCCAAGGTCACCTGGTCGACGCACGGCAAGCCGTTCGTGGCCGCCGTGGAGAACGGCGCCCTGTGGGCCACCCAGTTCCACCCCGAGAAGTCCGGCGACGCCGGCGCCCAGCTCCTCACCAACTGGATCGGAACCCTGTAGACCATGGCCAAGCTCGAACTCCTCCCCGCCGTCGACGTCCGCGACGGCCAGGCCGTCCGCCTCGTGCACGGCGAGGCCGGGACCGAGACCTCCTACGGCTCCCCGCTGGAGGCCGCCCTCGCCTGGCAGCGGTCCGGCGCCGAGTGGCTGCACCTGGTCGACCTGGACGCCGCGTTCGGCACCGGCGACAACCGCGCCCTGATCGCCGAGGTCGCGAGGGCCATGGACATCAAGGTGGAGCTGTCCGGCGGCATCCGCGACGACGACACCCTCGCCGCCGCCCTCGCCACCGGCTGCACCCGGGTGAACCTCGGCACGGCCGCCCTGGAGACCCCCGAGTGGGTCGCCAAGGTCATCGCCGAGCACGGCGACAAGATCGCCGTCGGCCTGGACGTGCGCGGCACCACGCTGCGCGGCCGGGGCTGGACCCGCGACGGCGGCGACCTCTACGAGACGCTGGAGCGCCTGGACAAGGAGGGCTGCGCCCGCTACGTCGTCACCGACATCGCCAAGGACGGCACCCTCCAGGGCCCCAACCTGGAGCTGCTGAAGAACGTGTGTGCCGCCACCGACCGCCCGGTCGTGGCCTCCGGCGGCGTGTCGTCCCTGGACGACCTCCGCGCCCTCGCCGAACTGGTACCCCTCGGTGTCGAGGGCGCCATCGTAGGGAAGGCGCTGTACGCGAAGGCGTTCACCCTGGAAGAGGCCTTGGAGGCTGTGTCGTCATGAACGGAGCCGTGCGGCGCGTGCAGAGCGGAAGTCCCTGGGAAGAGAGTTTCGGGTTCGCACGCGCCGTCGCGGCGGGTGACCGGGTGCTGGTGGGCGGCACGACGTCCTTCAAGGGCACCGTGCTGTACGGGGAGGGCGACCCGTACGAACAGGCCAAGGTGGCCTTCACCAGCGCCCTGGAGGCGATCGGCGAGCTCGGGCTCGGTATCGAGTCCGTGATCCGTACGCGGATGTACCTGACCCATGTGCGGGACGTGGACGCCGTCGGGCGGGCCCACCAGGAGCTGTTCGACGCCGTCCGCCCGGTCTCGACCCTGCTGGTCGTGGAGGGCTTCGTCGACCCGCGCATCCTGGTCGAAGTAGAACTAGAAGCATTCAGAGGCTGAAGGCCTTTAAGGAGCCGTGGATTCATGACCCTGGCGGTCCGAGTCATCCCCTGCCTGGACGTGGACAACGGCCGGGTCGTCAAGGGCGTCAACTTCCAGAACCTGCGCGACGCCGGCGACCCCGTCGAGATGGCCAAGGTGTACGACGCCGAGGGCGCCGACGAGCTGACGTTCCTGGACATCACCGCGTCCTCCGGCAACCGGGAGACGACGTACGACGTGGTGCGCCGCACCGCCGAGCAGGTGTTCATCCCGCTGACCGTCGGCGGCGGCGTCCGCACGGCGGAGGACGTGGACAAGCTGCTGCGGGCGGGCGCCGACAAGGTGGGCGTCAACACGGCGGCCATCGCGCGCCCCGACCTGATCCGCGAGATCGCCGAGCGGTTCGGCCGGCAGGTGCTGGTCCTCTCGGTGGACGCGCGCCGCACTCCCGGGGGCACCTTCGAGGTCACCACCCACGGCGGCCGGCGCGGCACCGGCATCGACGCGGTGGAGTGGGCGCACCGGGCGGCCGAGCTGGGCGCGGGGGAGATCCTGCTGAACTCCATGGACGCGGACGGCACGAAGGACGGCTACGACCTGGAGATGATCGCGGCGGTGCGCAAGCACGTGACCGTCCCGGTGATCGCCTCCGGCGGCGCCGGCAAGCTGGCCGACTTCCCCCCGGCCATCGACGCGGGCGCGGACGCGGTCCTCGCGGCATCGGTCTTCCACTTCGGCGACCTGAGGATCGGTCAGGTGAAGGACGCGCTGCGGGGCGCGGGGCACCCGGTGAGGTAGCCGCCGCTCCGAAGGGCCCCGGCCGGTCGGCCGGGGCCTTTTCGTGCGCCGGACGCGCAGGACACGAGAGAAGTCACGCGAGAGAAGTTGCGCAAAGAATATTGCGCAACTTCTCTTTCGTATCTAGGGTTCGGATCATGGCACGCGAGGAGAACCGCCGGATCACGGACATCGGGACGCTCAAGGCGCTCGCCCACCCGCTGCGCATGAGGCTGTACCGCCTGCTGTTCGTCGCGGAGGCCGCCACCGCCTCACAGCTCGCCGAGCAGGTGGACGAGGCCGTCTCCCTCGTCAGCTACCACCTGCGCAAGCTGGCCGAGCACGGTCTCGTCGAGGAGGCTGAGCCGCGCAGCGCGGACGCGCGGGAGCGCTGGTGGCAGCCGTCGTCCGAGGGCGTCACCATCCGCGACGAGGACTTCCGGGACGCCCCCGAGAAGGCGGCGGCGCACCTGGCGGCCTCGCGGATGTTCCTGGAGCAGCGCGCCGGGATGTACCGGAGGTACCTCGACGAACGCGCCCACTGGGGCCCCGGGTGGAACACCGCGGCCCACGACTCCGAGTCCCTGCTCCGGCTCACCGCCGGTGAACTCGCCGAGCTGAAGAAGGACCTGACCGATCTGCTCAAGCGGTACGACGAGCGGGGGCGGGCCCGCGAGGCCGCCGGTGACACCGAGGGGCGCGAGCACGTCGCGCTGCACGTGTACGGCTTCCCGTTCCGTGTCTGACGTCTGAGAGGACAGCCCTCCCGTGACCGCCACGCTCATACCGCCGGCCACCGCGCGGGCCCACCGCGACCCCAACGTGCTGCGCTGGCTCGGGGCCTACACCTCCTCGATGCTCGGCGACAGCGTCTACTACCTCGCCCTGTCCTGGGCCGCCGTCCAGGCCGGGAGCCCCGCGCAGGCCGGGCTCGTGATGTCGGCGAGCGCGCTGCCCAGGGCCGTGCTGATGCTCGGCGGGGGAGTGGTCGCCGACCGGTTCGGGCCGCGCCGGGTCGTCATCGGCAGTGACGCCGTACGCTGTGCCGCCGTCCTCGCCGTGGCCGCCCTGCTGTACCTCACCAGCCCCGGGCTGTGGCCGCTCGCCCTGCTGGCGCTGGCCTTCGGCACCGTCGACGCCGTGTTCATGCCCGCCGTGGGCGCGCTGCCGGCCCGTCTCGCCGAGAAGGACCAGCTCGCCCGCGTCCAGGGCATGCGCGGCCTCGCGATCCGTTTCGCGAGCGTCGTGGGCGCCCCGCTCGGCGGGCTCGCCGTGGCCGCCGGCGGAGCCCCGGCCGCGTTCACCGTCGCCGGGCTGCTCATCGCGCTGTCCGTACCGCTCCTGGTGTCGGTGCGGGTGCGGGAACTGCCCGAGGACGGCACCCCCGGCACGGCGGGGACCCCCTGGGGCGACCTGAGGGCCGGGCTGCGGTACATCCGGCGGCACCGGGTGCTCGCGCCGCTGATGGTCGCCATCGCCCTCGGCGACCTCGGCTTCGTCGGGCCGTTGAACGTCGGGCTGACCCTGCTCGCCGACGCCCGCGGCTGGGGTGCCGCGGGCATGGGCTGGGTGCTCGCCGGATTCGGGGTCGGCGCGGGGGCCGCCTCGCTGCTGCTGGCCGTCCGGGGGCGGCTGCCGCGCGCCGGGCTGGTCGCCGGGGCCGCCATCATCGCGGGCTGCGTGGCCATCGGCGCCCTCGCCTACGTGCCGGGTCTCGTCACGGCCGTCGGCACGGCCGTGCTGGTCGGCCTGCTCACCGGGCTCAGCGGCGCGATGTGCGGTGCCCTGCTCCAGACCCAGTCCGATCCCGCCTACCTCGGCCGGGTCACCTCCGTCTCCGGCCTGGTCAGCCTCGGCCTCACCCCGCTGAGCATGCCGTTCGCCGCCGCCGCGATCGGGGCCTGGGGCCTCGGCCCGGTGTTCGTGGCCAGCGCGGTCGTCTGCGGGCTCGGCGGGGTCGTCGCCCTTGCCGTACCGGCCCTGCGCCGCGCCGAACTCCCGGGCTGACCGCCGTTCACTCCTTGGGCTGAACCAGCTGCACCAGATTGCCCACCGTGTCGTCGAACACCGCCGCGATGACCGGCCCCTGCTCCTGCGGGGGATGCGTGAACCGGACACCGAGGCCGCGCAGCCGGTCGTACTCCGCTTGCAGGTCGTCCACGGAGAAGACGATGCACGGCAGCCCCGCCTCGTGCAGCGCCCTGCGGTACGGCTCCGCGATCGGGCCCTGGCCGGGCTCCAGCAGCAGCTGGAGATCCGGCTGGGCGCCCTCCCGCGCCCCGACCGTCACGAAGAGCGTGCCGTCGCCGAGGTCCATGCGGGTACGGGTCTCGAAGCCGAGGACGTCGGTGTAGAAGGCGTGCGCCGTCGCCACGTCGTCGACGTAGACGCCGGTCATCGCCACCTTGATCACGGCCCGGCCCTCTCAGATGCCCAGCCGCTTGGTCTCGTGCAGCTTGGCGATCGCCTCCGTGTCGCCGTCCAGCTCCACCTTGGCCGCGCGCTGCCGCCCGAACGCGAACATCAGCAGCTCCGACGGCTCACCGGTCGCCGTGACCACCGGGGTGCCCCGGTGCGCCACCGCCGTCTGGCCGTTCGGGCGGCGCAGCACCAGACCCGTCGGCGCGCCCCGGCCCATCAGCCGCGCGGCGCGTTCGAGGCGGGACCACAGCGCGTCCTGGAAGACCGGGTCCAGCTCGCGCGGGCTCCAGTCCGGCTGGGCGCGGCGGACGTCCTCCGTGTGGACGTAGAACTCCACGATGTTGGCCGCCTCGTCGATCTGCTTGAGCTGGAAGGGCGAGAAGCGCGGCGGGCCGGTACGGATCAGCTGGATCAGCTCCTCGTACGGCTTCGCCGTGTACTCGGCCGTCACCTTCTCCAGACGCGGCGCGAGCTGCTTGATCAGCGCGCCCCCCGCCGCGTCCGGGCGGCGCTCGCGCACGACCACGTGCGCGGCCAGGTCCCGGGTCCGCCAGCCCTCGCAGAGGGTCTCGGCGTCCGGCCCGGCGGTTTCCAAGAGGTCGGCGAGAAGGAGCCGTTCACGCTTGGCGAAGGTCGACATGGTGTCAGCCTACGACCACGTAACCGGTCCGCCCACCCGTGGAGTCGCTCCGCGCCGTCGTGACCATTTCCTGGACGGCCGCGTCCCGCTGTCGGTCCCGCGCGGCACAATGTGACCCATGACCAGTACGACCGGTGCCCCCCGGCCCAGCAGCCTCGACCCGGAGGTCGTCGCGCGGCTCAAGCGCAGCGCCGACGGGCTCGTCCCCGCCATCGCCCAGCAGTACGACACCGGCGAGGTGCTCATGCTCGGCTGGATGGACGACGAGGCGTTGCACCGGACGCTGACCACCGGCCGCTGCACCTACTGGTCGCGCAGCCGCCAGGAGTACTGGGTCAAGGGCGACACCTCCGGCCACGTCCAGTGGGTGAAGTCGGTCGCGCTGGACTGCGACGCGGACACCCTGCTGGTCAAGGTCGACCAGGTCGGCGCCGCCTGCCACACCGGCGCCCGCACCTGCTTCGACGCGGACGTGCTCCTCAAGGACGCCGGTTCGGGCGTACCCGGATCCGGTCAGTAAGGTCAGCGGCCATGGAACTGGAGACCTTCCGCAAGCTGGCCACCGACCGGCGTGTCATCCCGGTCACGCGCAAGCTGCTCGCCGACGGCGACACCCCGGTCGCGCTGTACCGCAAGCTCGCCGCCGAGCGCCCCGGCACCTTCCTGCTGGAGTCCGCGGAGAACGGCCGCTCCTGGTCCCGTTACTCCTTCGTCGGCGTCCGCAGCGCCGCCACGCTCACCGCGCGGGACGGACACGCCCACTGGCTGGGCACCCCGCCCGTCGGCGTCCCCACCGACGGCGACCCCCTCGCGGCCCTGCGCGCCACCCTCCAGGCCCTGCACACCCCGCACCAGGAGGGCCTGCCGCCCTTCACCGGGGGCATGGTCGGCTACCTGGGCTACGACATCGTCCGCCGTCTGGAGAAGATCGGCCCCGGCGAGCGCGACGACCTGAGGCTGCCCGAGCTGACCATGCTGCTGACCAGCGACCTCGCGGTGATGGACCACTGGGAGGGCTCGGTCCTGCTGATCGCCAACGCGATCAACCACAACGACCTCGACACCGGCGTCGACGAGGCGTACGCGGACGCCGTCGCCCGCCTCGACGCCATGGAGGCCGACCTCACCCGCCCGGTCGCCCAGCCCCCGGCCCACCTGCCGCCCTCCGAGCTGCCCGAGTACACCGCCCGCTGGGGCGGCCCCGACTTCCAGCGGGCCGTCGAGGACGTCAAGGAGCGCATCCGCGCGGGCGAGGCCTTCCAGGTCGTGCCCTCCCAGCGCTTCGAGACCCCGTGCACGGCCAGCCCCCTGGACGTCTACCGGGTCCTGCGGGCCACCAACCCCTCGCCGTACATGTACCTCTTCCGCTTCGACGGGTTCGACGTCGTCGGCTCCTCCCCGGAAGCACTGGTGAAGGTCGAGGACGGACGCGCGATGGTCCACCCCATCGCCGGCACCCGGCACCGCGGGGCCACCCCGCAGGAGGACCAGGCCCTCGCCGAGGAACTCCTCGCCGACCCCAAGGAACGCGCCGAGCACCTGATGCTGGTCGACCTCGGCCGCAACGACCTCGGCCGGGTCTGCGAGCCCGGCTCGGTCGAGGTGGTCGACTTCATGTCCGTCGAGCGCTACTCGCACGTGATGCACATCGTCTCGACCGTCACCGGCACGGTCGCCCCCGGCCGCACGGCCTTCGACGTGCTCACCGCCTGCTTCCCGGCCGGCACCCTCTCCGGCGCCCCCAAGCCCCGCGCGATGCAGATCATCGACGAACTGGAGCCGTCCCGGCGCGGCCTGTACGGCGGCTGCGTCGGTTACCTGGACTTCGCCGGCGACTCCGACACCGCGATCGCCATCCGTACGGCCCTGCTCCGCGACGGCACGGCCTACGTCCAGGCCGGCGCCGGCATCGTCGCCGACTCCGACCCGGTCGCGGAGGACCAGGAGTGCCGCAACAAGGCGGCGGCGGTGCTGCGGGCCGTGCACACCGCCAACCGGTTGGGCGCGTAGGGCGTTCCGCTCGCGCGTAGGGCGCTTCTCATACGAACCCCGGGTGACGGCTCACCCGGGGTTCAGGCGATAGTGGAGTACGTGACTGCCGTACCTGACCCCCGTTCCCAAGCCGCCGCGTCCGCCCGGTCCGGCCGGCGGAGCCTCGCCCTGGCCCTCCTGTGCGGTGCGCTCGGCGCGGCCGTGGCGCTGCTCGCGACCCGGCAGCGCTGGGCGGAGGGCACCGCGACGGTGGCCGGCGGAGCGTTCCCGCTGACCGCCAAGGGCAGCGACGTCACGGGCGTCCCCGCGGCCCTCGCCATAGTGGGCCTCGCCGCGCTCGTCGCCGTCTTCGCCGTCCGCAGGGCCGGCCGGTTCCTCGTCTCCGGGCTGCTCGCGCTGTCCGGCGCCGGGATCGCGGCGGCGGCCCTCGTGTCCGCCTCCGACAGCTCCGCGCTGGACGAGCAGGCCGCCAAGGCGAGCGGCGACACCTCCGCCACGGTCGACGCGCTCACCCACACCGGCTGGCCGTATGTCGCCGCCGCCGGCGGCGTGCTGCTCCTGCTCGCCGGACTGCTCGCCCTGCGCTACGGCCGTCTGTGGCCCGCCATGTCCGGCCGCTACGAGCGCGGCACCGCCCGCCCGCGGCGCACGGCCCGGCCGGTCGATCCGGAGCGGCCCGAGGAGATCTGGAAGGCGCTGGACCGGGGCGAGGACCCGACGGGCGCCTGAATCCGCGGGGCGCACCCGGAGCCCGCATCCGGAGCGGGGACCCCAGGTGTGGTGAAACAGACGCCACCCCCGCGTCGGGCACGCGCGCGCGTACGGGACAATGGAGGGCGAGCGTCCGGCTCGGACAGTACGACACGTACACAGCAACGAGGAGCAAGTCATGGCGGGCAGCAGCCACGGTCACACCCCGGCCGCCTGGACCGGTGTCATCATCGCCTTCATCGGTTTCTGCGTCGCGGGCGCCTTCATGGTGATGGCCCAGCCCGTCGGCTTCTGGGCCGGCATGGCCCTCACGCTCCTCGGCGGTGTGGTCGGCGGCATCATGCGCGCCATGGGTCTGGGGCAGCCGAAGGAGTCCCGTACGCTGCCGCACACCGCGCCCGCGGCCACGCGGGAGCCGGCCGCGGCGGAGAGCTGAGCCCAGGGTTTCCGCGAAGGGCGGCCGGCACCCGGTGCCGGCCGCCCTTCGCGTCGCAGTCGACGGTGCCGCGGACCGCGACCGCGAGCGGGCACGCTGACGGGCGGCGGGGGAGAATGCCCGCGTGAACGCCCCCGCGGATGCCCCCGTGAACACCCCTGTGGATGCCTCCGGCCGCCCGGTGCCGGGGCTCGTCCCCCGCTGGCGGCGGGTCGCCGTCCCCGCGGGGCTGTTCGCGGCCGTCGGCGGGGCCTTCGCCTACGTCGGTGTCGTCGATCCGGGTGAACCCGGGCACTACCCCGTCTGCCCCCTGTACCGGCTCACCGGTCTGTACTGCCCCGGCTGCGGCGGGCTGCGCAGTGCGCACGCCTTCGTGCACGGCGACCTCCTCGCCGCCCTGCGCGACAACGCGCCGGCCGTGGCCGCCTATCTGGGCTTCGCCGTGCTGTGGACCGTCTGGCTGGTCCGCGCGGCACGCGGCAGGCCGCTGCGGATCGACCTCGGACCGGCGCCGCTGTGGGCGGCCGGCGTCCTGCTGCTGGTGTTCACCGTCGTCCGGAACCTGCCGTTCGGTGGCTGGCTCCACCCTTGATCAACAGCGAATGTCCAGGTAGTGGGACCGCCCGCCACCGGATGCGAGGCCTCGGCGCTCCTGCGGATACCATCGGTTTGACCACGGGTTTTCAGAACCTGAAGGAACCACCGTCTGGAAGGGGGCCGCTCGCGTGAGTGTGCTCGACGAGATCATCGACGGAGTCCGTGCCGACCTCGCGGAGCGGCAGGCACGCGTCACCCTCGACGAGCTCAAGGAGCGCGCGGCCAAGGCCCACGCCGCCAAGGACGGGGTGGCCGCGCTCAAGGGCGACGGCGTCAAGGTGATCTGCGAGGTGAAGCGCTCCAGCCCCTCCAAGGGCGCGCTGGCCGCCATCGCCGACCCCGCCGGACTCGCCGCGGACTACGAAGCGGGCGGCGCGGCCGTCATCTCCGTCCTCACCGAACAGCGCCGGTTCGGCGGTTCGCTCGCCGACCTGGAGGCGGTGCGCGCGCGGGTCGACATCCCCGTCCTGCGCAAGGACTTCATCGTCACGTCGTACCAGCTCTGGGAGGCCCGGGCGTACGGCGCCGACCTCGCGCTGCTGATCGTGGCCGCCCTGGAGCAGCCGGCCCTGGAGTCGCTGATCGAGCGGGCGGTGTCCATCGGCCTGACCCCCCTGGTCGAGGTGCACGACGAGGACGAGGTCGAGCGGGCGGTGGACGCGGGCGCCAAGGTCATCGGCGTCAACGCGCGCAACCTGAAGACGCTGGAGGTGGACCGCGGCACGTTCGAGCGGGTCGCCCCGGAGATCCCGGACACCATCGTGAAGGTCGCCGAGTCGGGCGTCCGCGGCCCGCACGACCTGATCGCGTACGCCAACGCCGGCGCCGACGCGGTGCTGGTCGGCGAGTCCCTGGTGACCGGCCGCGACCCCAAGGCCGCGGTGGCCGACCTGGTGGCGGCGGGCGAACACCCGGCCCTGCGGCACGGGCGCGGCTGATCCCGCTAGGCTTGGCACCGATGACTCCCACCGTGACGACCGTGGACCGGCACGCGCGCCTGGCGCGCGGCTGCCGTCCGCGTGGCTGCCGGGCGCCCGCGCGGCGCGTGCACGGCCGTCGCGTCCGGTACGTCATCGGCGACGAACCCGGGCAGGTCAACGGACGCCGATGGCAGCGCGCCCCGAAGGGGCGCGGGACTCCTGTCTGACGCGCGGCCACCGCCGCGTGTGCGCGAGCAACCACACCCGGCCCGAGGCCGTACGACTGGCCCCGCCCCCACGGCGATCAGTGTTGTCCCACCGCACTCACCGTGAGGTTTCCGCATGCCCAGCGAGTTCTTCATCCCTGACCCCAGCGGCCAGGTGCCCAGCGCCGAGGGCTACTTCGGCGCGTTCGGCGGCAAGTTCATCCCGGAGGCCCTCGTCGCCGCCGTGGACGAGGTAGCCGTCGAGTACGACAAGGCCAAGCACGACCCCGAGTTCGCCCGTGAGCTCGACGACCTGCTCGTCCACTACACCGGCCGTCCGTCGGCGCTCACCGAGGTGCCCCGTTTCGCCGAACACGCCGGTGGTGCCCGTGTGTTCCTCAAGCGCGAGGACCTCAACCACACCGGCTCCCACAAGATCAACAACGTGCTCGGCCAGGCCCTGCTCACCAGGCGCATGGGCAAGACCCGGGTCATCGCCGAGACCGGAGCCGGCCAGCACGGTGTCGCGACGGCCACCGCCTGCGCGCTGTTCGGTCTCGACTGCACCATCTACATGGGCGAGATCGACACCAAGCGCCAGGCCCTCAACGTGGCCCGGATGCGCATGCTCGGCGCCGAGGTCGTCGCCGTGAAGTCCGGCAGCCGCACCCTCAAGGACGCCATCAACGAGGCGTTCCGGGACTGGGTCGCCAACGTCGACCACACCCACTACCTCTTCGGCACGGTCGCCGGCCCGCACCCGTTCCCGGCCATGGTCCGCGACTTCCACCGGGTGATCGGCGTGGAGGCACGGCGTCAGCTCCTGGAGCGCGCCGGCCGTCTCCCCGACGCGGCCGTCGCCTGTGTCGGCGGCGGCTCCAACGCCATCGGCCTCTTCCACGCCTTCATCCCCGACGAGGGCGTCCGCCTCATCGGCTGCGAGCCGGCCGGCCACGGCGTCGAGACCGGCGAGCACGCGGCCACGCTCACCGCCGGCGAGCCCGGCATCCTGCACGGCTCCCGGTCGTACGTCCTCCAGGACGACGAGGGCCAGATCACCGAGCCGTACTCGATCTCGGCCGGCCTGGACTACCCGGGTGTCGGCCCGGAGCACTCCTACCTCCGCGACTCCGGCCGCGGCGAGTACCGCGCGGTCACCGACGACGCCGCCATGCAGGCCCTGCGCCTGCTGTCGCGCACCGAGGGCATCATCCCGGCCATCGAGAGCGCCCACGCGCTGGCCGGCGCCCTGGAGGTCGGCAAGGAGCTGGGCAAGGACGGCCTGATCGTCGTCAACCTGTCCGGCCGCGGCGACAAGGACATGGACACCGCCGCCCGCTACTTCGGCCTCTACGACACCGACGCCGAGGTGGCCGCCGACGAAGCCGGCACCGCCGAGATCGAGGGGGACGCCAAGTGAGCGGGAACGCACGGCTGCTGAACGACACCCTCGCCGCCGCCAAGGCCGAGGGCCGCTCCGCGCTCATCGCCTACCTCCCGGCCGGTTTCCCGACCGTGGACGGCGGCATCGAGGCGATCAGGGCCGTCTTCGACGGGGGCGCCGACGTCGTCGAGGTCGGGCTGCCGCACAGCGACCCGGTGCTCGACGGCCCGGTCATCCAGACCGCCGACGACATCGCCCTGCGGGGCGGAGTGAGGATCGCCGACGTCATGCGCACGGTCCGGGAGGCCCACGAGGCCACCGGGAAGCCGGTGCTCGTCATGACGTACTGGAACCCCATCGACCGCTACGGCGTGGAGCGCTTCACCGCCGAGCTGGCCGAGGCGGGCGGCGCGGGCTGCATCCTGCCCGACCTGCCCGTGCAGGAGTCGGCGCTGTGGCGGGAGCACGCCGAGAAGCACGGCCTCGCCACGGTCTTCGTCGTGGCGCCGAGCAGCAAGGACGAGCGGCTCGCCCAGATCACCGCGGCGGGCAGCGGCTTCGTGTACGCCGCCTCCCTCATGGGCGTCACCGGTACCCGGGAATCCGTCGGTACGCAGGCCCAGGACCTGGTCCGGCGCACCCGCGCCACCGGCACCGACCTGCCCGTCTGCGTCGGGCTCGGCGTCTCCAACCGGGCCCAGGCCGCCGAGGTCGCCGGCTTCGCCGACGGCGTGATCGTCGGCTCGGCGTTCGTGAAGCGGATGCTGGACGCCCCTGACCACGCCTCCGGCCTCGCGGCGGTCCGCGAGCTGGCCGGTGAGCTGGCGAAAGGCGTGCGCGGACAGGCGTGACGGGCGCGAGTGACCGTCGGCGGACACCCCGCGTCGGATGATGCGGTCACTCGAAGGGGTGGACCTCGGACCGGGGAGGCGCGCTGCGCCTCCCCGGTTCGTTCTGGGGGTGTGAGCGAGAAGAACCGTGACGGAAAGCGCACCGCCCGGGAACGGCTGGCGGTCGAGCGCGACAAGCAGAAGGCCGCGGAGAAGCGACGGCGCGCGCTGATCGTGGGCGCGAGTGTCGTCTGCGTCCTGGGGCTGGCGGCGGTGATCGGCGTGGTCGCCGCGAACTCCGGCAAGCACAAGGGCAGCAGCGCGGGCCCGGCCGTGGCGCCGTCGGGGGCGCAGGGCAAGGACGGCCTCGCGATCCCGGTCGGCAAGGACGGCGCCAAGTCGACGCTCACCGTGTGGGAGGACTTCCGCTGCCCGGCCTGCCAGGCCTTCGAGGTGGCGTACCGGCCGACCCTCCATGAACTGACCGACGCCGGCAAGCTCAGAATCGAGTACCACCTCGTCCGGCTGATCGACGGCAACCTCGGCGGCAGCGGCTCGCTGCGCGCCGCCAACGCCGCCGCCTGCGCCCAGGACGCCGGGAAGTTCCGCGAATTCCACGACGTGCTGTACGCGAACCAGCCGAAGGAGACCGACGACGCCTTCGCGAGCAACGACAAGCTGATCGAGCTGGCCGGCAAGGTGAAGGGCCTGGACACGCCCGCCTTCCGCACGTGCGTCCAGGACGGCACGCACGACAGCTGGGTGGACAGGTCCAACCAGGCGTTCCACTCCGGCGGCCTCAGCGGTACGCCCACCGTGCTGCTCGGCGGCAAGAACATCTACCAGGACCAGACGATGACCCCGGCCAAGCTCAGGCAACTCGTGGAGGCGGCCGACCGACGGTAAGCGTTTCTCACGCCCCCGTTATGGACCCGTAGCCGGTCCGCTTGCCGTCCCCACGGCCCGGCACGGTAGCGTCGGACTTGCCATGAACCCCATGAACCTTGCCTACATCCCCAGCCCGTCGCACGGGGTGCTGTACCTCGGCCCCGTGCCGCTGCGCGGCTACGCCTTCTGCATCATCATCGGCGTCTTCGTTGCCGTCTGGTTCGGCAACAGGCGCTGGATCGCCCGCGGCGGGCGGTCCGGCACGGTCGCGGACATCGCCGTCTGGGCCGTGCCCTTCGGCCTGGTCGGCGGCCGGCTCTACCACGTGATCACGGACTACGAGCTGTACTTCAGTGAGGGCCGTGACTGGGTGGACGCCTTCAAGGTGTGGGAGGGCGGCCTGGGCATCTGGGGCGCCATCGCGCTCGGCGCGCTCGGCGCGTGGATCGGCGCCCGGCGCCGGGGCGTCCCGATGCCCGCGTACGCCGACGCCGTCGCGCCCGGCATCGCCTTCGCGCAGGCCATCGGCCGCTGGGGCAACTGGTTCAACCAGGAGCTGTACGGCCGCGAGACCCATCTGCCCTGGGCGCTGCACATCACCTCCTCCGAGGGCGGCCGGGTGCCGGGGTACTACCACCCGACCTTCCTCTACGAGTCCCTGTGGTGCGTCGGGGTGGGCCTGCTGGTCATCTGGGCGGACCGCCGCTTCAAGCTGGGGCATGGCCGGGCGTTCGCCCTGTACGTCGCCGCGTACTGCGTGGGCCGGGGCTGGATCGAGTACATGCGGGTGGACGACGCCCACCACATCCTGGGCCTCCGTCTGAACGACTGGACCGCGCTGGTCGTCTTCCTGCTGGCGGTGACGTACATCGTGGTGTCGTCGAAGAAGCGGCCGGGACGGGAAGCCGTGGTCGAGCCGGGGGTCGCCGACGGTCCGGGCAAGGACACCGGGGCTGACAAGGACACGGAAGCCGTCGAGGACACGGAGGCCGACGCCGAGGGCGACGCCGACGCCGAGGGCGAGGAGAAGGCGGCTCCGGCCGAGAAGAGCTGACCGTTCGTGGTACGACACCGAGGGCGCCCGGAGTTCTTCCGGGCGCCCTCGGTGTGTGCGGAGGGTCAGCTCCGGGCAGCCAGCGACAGGGTCCGCCGCGCCATCGCCACCACCGCCGCGTCGATGAAGCGGCCGTCGGGGAGGGCCTGGGCGCCCTCGTTCGCCGAGGCCGCTTTGATGACCGTCTCCGCGTGTTCGGTCTCGGCCTCCGTGGGCAGGTAGGCCCGCTCGATCACCGGCAGCTGGCGCGGGTGGATCGCGGCGCGGCCCAGGAACCCGAGAGCCCGGCCGTGGGCGCAGGAGGCCGCCAGGCCGTCCAGGTCACGGATGTCCGGGTAGACCGTCTGGGACGGCGGGGCCAGGCCCGCCGCGCGGGCGGCGACGATCACCCGTGAGCGCGGCCAGTCCAGGCCCGCGTCGGCCCGTACCCCGAGGTCGGCGCGGAGGTCGGCCTCGCCCAGGGCGATGCCCCGCAGGGCGGGGTGGGCGGTGGCGATGGCGTAGGCGTGCTCGATGCCGAGGGCCGACTCCAGGAGCGCGTAGAGGGGGACCGGCGTGGCCACGGCGGCCTGCCGTACCTCGCCCGGGGCCGTCACCTTCGGCAGCCGTACGCCGGACAGGCCCGGCAGACCGGCCAGGGCGTGGAGGTCGGCGGCGGCCCAGGCGCTGTCCAGGGCGTTGACACGCACGTGCACCGGGACCGGCTGGGGCTCCGTCAGGAGTTCCGCGGTGGCCGCGCGGGCGTACTCCTTGCGGTCCGGGGCGACCGCGTCCTCCAGGTCGATCACCACCACGTCGGCGCCCGCCACCAGGGCCTTGGCCACGACGTGCGGGCGGTCGCCCGGGACGTAGAGCCAGGTGAGAGGGAACCGGGTCACAGGGCGCCCTCCGCGCGCAGCGCCGCGATGTCGGCCGGGGTGAGGCCGAGTTCGCCGAGCACGGCGTCGGTGTCGGCGCCGTGCGGGCGGCCGGCCCAGCGGATCCCGCCGGGCGTGGCGGAGAGCCGGAAGAGGACGTTCTGCATGCGCAGCGGGCCCAGTTCCGGGTCGTCGACGGTGGTGACCGTGTCCAGGGCCTGGTACTGGGGGTCCGCCAGGACGTCCCGGACGTCCTGCACGGGCGCCACCGCGGCCTCCGCCTCCTCGAAGGCCGCGAGCACCTCGGCGCGGGTACGGCCGGCGATCCAGGAGCCGACCGCCTCGTCCAGCACATCGGCGTGGGCGGCCCGGTCCGTGCCGGTGGCGAACCACGGCTCCTCGATCAGCTCCGGGCGGCCCACCAGCCGTAGCACCCGTTCGGCGACCGACTGGGCGGAGGTGGAGACGGCGACCCAGGTGCCGTCGGCGGTGCGGTAGGTGTTGCGCGGGGCGTTGTTCGCGGACCGGTTGCCGGTGCGTTCCTGGACGTAGCCGAGCTGGTCGTACCAGGTGGCGTGGGGGCCGAGGACCGACAGGATCGGTTCGATGATCGCCATGTCGACCGTCTGCCCCACGCCGGTGCGCTCGCGCGCGGCCAGTGCCGTCAGCACGGCGTAGGCGGTCGCCAGGCCGGCGACCGAGTCGGCGAGACCGAAGGGCGGCAGTGTCGGGGGCGCGTCCGGTTCGCCGGTGACCGCGGCGAAGCCGCTCATCGCCTCGGCGAGGGTGCCGAAGCCGGGGCGGTGCGCGCAGGGGCCGAACTGGCCGAAGGCGGTGACCCGGGCGAGGACCAGCCGGGGGTTGGCCGCGGACAGCTCCGGCCAGCCGAGGTCCCATTTCTCCAGGGTGCCGGGGCGGAAGTTCTCGATCACCACGTCGGCGGTGGCGGCGAGCCGCAGTAGGGTGGCCCGGCCGCCGGGTGCGGACAGGTCGAGGGTGATGGCCCGCTTGTTGCGGCCGAGCACCTTCCACCACAGGCCGACGCCGTCCTTGGCCGGGCCGTGGCCCCGGGACGGGTCGGGCCGCCGCGGGTGCTCCACCTTGATCACCTCGGCGCCGAAGTCACCGAGCAGCGTCGCGGCCATCGGCCCGGCGAAGAGGGTCGCGAGGTCCAGCACCCGCAGGCCGTCCAGGGCCGGGGTCGTCCGTGCCGCCGTAGCCGTAGCCGTAGCCGTAGCCGTAGCCGTAGTCGTCGTACGTGTCGTGCTCGTCTTGCTCGTCGTGTTCATGCGCTGTACTGGGCCTCGATCTCCGGGCGGTACGGCATCGACGCCGACGCGCCTTCCCGCTGGACGGAGATCGCCGCCGCAGCCGCCGCCCAGGACAGGGCCTCCCGTACCGGTTTCTCCTCGGCGAGGGCCACCGCGAGCGTGCCGACGAAGGTGTCGCCCGCGCCCGTGGAGTCCACGGCCCGTACGCGGGGCGCGGGGACGACGAGCGGTTCGGCGCCCCGGGTCAGGTACAGGCAGCCCGTGGCGCCCAGGGTGACCACGACCTCCGGCACCAGGTCCAGCAGGGTGGCCGCCGCCTCGCGCGGGTCGGTGCGGCCGGTGAGGGTGACCGCCTCGTACTCGTTCGGCACCAACAGGTCGATGGCGGCCAGGAGTTCGGGCGGCAGCGGCTGGACGGGGGACGGGGTGAGGACGGTACGGATGCCGTGCCGGCGGGCCGCCTGCGCGCCGGCGACGACCGCCGCCGTCGGGATCTCCAGTTGCAGCAGCAGGGCGTCGGCGGTGGCGATCACCCCCTCGTCGCCGGGGGAGAGGTGGTCGACCGTGCCGTTCGCGCCGGGGATGACGACGATCGCGTTGCCGCCCTCGTCGTCCACCACGATGTGCGCGGTGCCGGACGGGCCCTCGACCGTGCGCAGGAAGTCGGTGTCCACGCCGGAGTGTTCGAGGGTGTCGCGCAGTCGCGCGCCGAAGGCGTCGTTGCCGACCGCGCCGATCATCGAGACGGTGGCGCCGGCGCGGGCCGCGGCGATCGCCTGGTTGGCGCCCTTGCCGCCGGGGATCGTACGGAACTCCCGGCCGGTCACGGTCTCCCCGCGCTGCGGGGCCTTGCCGACGTACGTGACGAGGTCCATGTTCGCGCTGCCGAGGACGGCGATGTGGGTCATGGTCGGGTCGCCTCCAGGTGGGTGAGGTGGGCGAGGGTGTCGAAGCCGGTGCCGTCGAAGTCCGCGACGGTCGTGGCGAGCCGGTTCTTCAGCGGGCTCCGCCAGCGGTCGGGGAGCGCGCCGGGGGAGCCGGCGAGCAGGCCGGCGACGCTTCCGGCGGTGGCGCCGTTGGAATCGGTGTCCCAACCCCCCGACACCGCACGGCAGACGGAGCCCGTGAAGTCGCCGTCGGCGTGGGTGAGGGCGGCGACGGTCAAGGCGGTGTTGGGAAGGGCGTGGACCCAGTGGTGCGTGGGGCCGTAGACGGCGTGGAGTTCGTCCACGACCTCGTCGAAGTCGTCGGTGGCGGTGGCCAGTCGGACGGCGTGGTCGATCGCCTTCGCCAGGCGGGAGCGGGCCGGGACCACCGCGCGGCCGGTGCGCAGACAGGCATGGACGTCGTGCGTGCCGGTGGCGGCCGTGGCGATGGCGGCGGCCGTGAACATCGCCGCGTAGACGCCGTTGGCGGTGTGGGTGAGGACCGCGTCGCGGTGGGCCTGCTCCGCGGCGGCGGCCGGGTCGCCCGGGTTGCTCCAGCCGTGCATGTCGGCGCGGATCAGCGCGCCGATCCACTCGCGGAACGGGTTGCGGTGGCGAGCCGTGTGCGGGGGTTCGATACCGGCGAGGAGGTTGCGGTGGGCGACGCGTTCGGCGGTGAAGGTGCGGCCGGGCGGGAGTTCTTCGAGCCAGAGCCGGGCCACGTCGTCGGTGGTGAAGGTCCTCCCGTGGCGCTGGAGCAGCAGGAGGTTGAGCAGGGGGTAGTCGAGGTCGTCGTCCTCGGGCATGCCGTCGATGTTCTCGGCGAGCGAGGTGGAGGCCGAGCGGCGGTTCCAGGGGTGGGCGGCCAGCAGGTCGTCGGGAACCCCCCTGGCGGTGAACCAGGTGGTGAGGGGCCAGTTCCCGGCCGCACGGGCGAGGGCGCGGATGCCGTCGAGCGGGAGTTTCTCGACCGGTTTGCCGAGGAGGCAGCCGATGGCCCGCCCGAGCCAGGCGGCCTCCAGGGCGCCGGGGTCCGCAGCGGTGGCGGACCGTCCGGCGGGCCAGTCGGGGCACTGGGCCCTGATGCGGGCCAGGTCCGTGGGCTCGTCGTCGGCGAAGCGGCTGGGCAGATCGGCGAGTTCGTCCAGCAGGTCCTCCGCCAGCAGGCGCAGATAGCGGGACACCCGGTGCGCAGACGCGCCCGCGCGCTCCGGGGCGTCCGGGCCGCCCGCCGCCCGCCAGCGTGCCTCGACCGCCTTCGGCTCGCGCCCGTCCAGGCGGGCCTGGCGCAGCTCGTGGCCCAGCAGGTCCTCCGGCTGGACCCAGGTCAGTCGGAGCACGGCCGGCCTCCGAGCGCGGTGAACGCCTCCTCGTGGGCGCGCCGGCGGCGGACGTCCCGGTCGAAGACCTCGCGCGTGACCTCGATGAGCGTCCGGGCCGGCGCCCACAGGTCCAGGCGGCTGGCGTCGGCGACCGTCTTCGCCCACTCCTCGGGGGCGGGCGAGCCGAGCGCGCCCGCGAGGGCACCGGCCATCGTCGCGATCGAGTCGCAGTCACGGCCGTAGTTGACCGCGCCGAGCACGGTCTGCCGGTAGTCGCCGCCGGAGACGACCAGCATGCCGAGCGCGACCGGGAGTTCCTCGATGGAGTGCAGCCGGGAGGGGCGGCGGGCGGCGAGGGAGGGGGCGCGGTAGTCCGGCCCGACGGTGTCGTACGGCTCCACCGCCGCGCGCAGCGGACCGAGCGCCGACTCGAAGTCCCGGTGTCCGGCGGCGACTTCGCAGACCTTCTCGATCGCCGTACGGGTGCCGTCCTTGGCCAGGGACAGACAGGCGCCCACCACCGAGTCCGGGGTCGCGCCGGGGGCGGTGGCGGCGGCCACCGCCGCGGCGAACACACCGGCCGCCTCACGGCCGT
Source organism: Streptomyces canarius (assembly GCF_014650735.1). Classification (NCBI taxonomy): domain Bacteria; kingdom Bacillati; phylum Actinomycetota; class Actinomycetes; order Kitasatosporales; family Streptomycetaceae; genus Streptomyces; species Streptomyces canarius. The sequence continues at coordinate 295,713 of NZ_BMVN01000004.1, read as the reverse complement.
ACGACGACTGGTGCGCGCCCGCGATGTCCAGCGCCTCGGCGTACGCGGCGGCCGGGTTGGCCGCGTTGACCAGGCCGACCGGGGCCATGTACATCGCCGCGCCGCAGTTGACGATGTTGCCGGTGCCCCCTTCCCGGGGGTCGGCGTGACCGTAGGCCAGCCGGGCCACCAGCCATTTCTCGGCGAGGAAGAGGCGGTGCAGCGGCAGTGCCTCGGCCTCCAGCTCGGGGATCCAGCGGGGGGTGGTCATCAGGTCCGGGACCAGGTGGTCGACGATCGCGTAGGCGTCGAGGTGGTCGCGGACGCGGTCGTAGACGCGGATGAGTGCGTGCGTCATCAAGGTGTCGTCGGTGACGTGGCCGTCGCCCTTGTGGTACGGCGCGATGGGGCGGGCGGTGCGCCAGGCGTCACCGTGCCAGGGGCCGACGATGCCGCGCACGCGACCGCCGTGCCGCTCGGCGATCCGGTCGGGGGAGTAGCCCTCGACCGGGCCGCCGAGGGCGTCACCGACGGCGGCTCCCACCACGGCGGCGGTGACGCGGTCGGCGAGACCGTTCGGGCCGGGCCCGCTGATTCCTTCTTCTTTGGGCGTCATGCCCCGAATCATCCTCCTGGACGGGCCGGTTGTGCGGCTTCCAGGAGTCCGGCGAGTTCCACCAGGTCGGTGCCGGTGAGACGGGGCAGGGTGCAGCCGGGCAGGACGCGGCAGGCGTCCCGCCAGGTCGCGGGGATGGAAGCGCCGCCGCCGAGGGCGCCGGTGAGCGCGCCGGCGAGGGCGGGCGCGGAGTCGGCGACCCGGGAAAGGCAGGCGGCGGCCGGTACGGCCTCGGCGATCCGGCCCCGGGCGGCGGTGGCCAGGGCGAGGGCGACGGGCACGGTCTCCGCGGCGGCGATGCCGTAGCTGTAGACGTGGTCGACGATCTGGTGTTCCAGGAGGGGGACGAGGGCGAAGGCGGACTCGCTGTCCCCGGCCAGGGCTAGGGCGTGGCGGGTGTTGCGGCCGATCTCGGTGTCCGCCGGGAGTTCGGCGAGCGCGGCGGTCACGCAGGTGCCGGTGTCCGCGTCGGCGAGGGCGAGGGAGAGGGCCGCCGCCATGGCCCGCGCGCCGTGCACGCCGTCGCCGTCCTGGGTGTAGCGGGCGTCGAACTCGGCGAGCGCGGCGGCCTGTTGCGGGTCGCCGGGGTGGGCCACGGCGAGGACGCAGGCGCGGACGCAGGCCGCGTCGTCGAAGTAGTGCGGGTTGTCGTGGCCGGTGGCGGGCGGGCGCAGGCCGGTGGCGAGGTTGCCGAGGCCGGCGCGGACGGAGATGCGGGCGCGCAGCGGCAGTACGGCGGACTCGATCTCCGGGGCGCGGTCCGCCGCGGCGGCGACCTCGGAGGCCACGGCGGTCCAGGTGAGGTCGATGGCGGCGCGCACACGGCGGGCCCGGCTGAGGTCGCCGAGGACGTCGTCGGCGCCGGCGCGCAGGACCGCCTCCGCGGCGAACGCCGCCCACTCGGCGTCGTCGGAGGGGCCGAGGCGGAGGGGCTCGGGGGGTTGGTTGAGGGCGATCGGCACCGGGAGGGTGGTGGTGGCGTTCTGCTCGGCGAAGGTGTCCAGTTCCCGGGTGAGACGGCGGGTCCACTCGGGCATCCGGGCGGCGCGGTGCCGGGCGGCGGGCCAGCCGGCGGCGTCTCCCGCGGCGAGGCCGAGGAGGAGGCCCTCGATACGGCGCGCTGTCATGGCCGGCCCTCGCTGTCCGGTCGTCCGGCGAGGGGGCTCCGCCCGGTGCCCCGACGACCCTCGCTGCCCGGTCGCCCGGCATGCCCGCCACCCACCAGGGGGCTCCGCCCGCTGTCCGCTTGCCCGGCGTTCCGGTCCCCCACCAGGGGGCTGCGCCCCCCGGACCCCCGATCCCCCGCCCACCCGCCACCCGACTCGGTCGGCTGAGTGGTGGGGACATGGGGTGGTGGGTGTTCGGTTGGCTGGGCGGCGTCAGACAGGGGGAGGAGTCCGGTCGGCTCCGTCCCGCTCTCGGCTGCTGCCCGCTCTCCCTGCGCCACGGCCGTCGGCAGGACCGCGGCCAATGTTCCCGCCGGCTCGGCTGTGGTCGCCTCTGGCATTGCCGCGGTTCCCGCTTCTGTGGTGGGCTCCTTGGCCATGGCTGTCGGCAGGAGTGCGGTCAGTGTTCCTGTCGGCTCGGCTGTGGTCGCCGCTGGCATTGCCGCGGTTCCCGCTTCTGTGGTGGGCTCCTTGGCCATGGCTGTCGGCAGGAGTGCGGTCAGTGTTCCTGTCGGCTCGGCTGTGGTCGCCGCTGGCGTCTCCGCGGTTCCCGCTTCTGCGGTGGCCCCCTTGACCACGGCCGCCGGTACGACCGCTGCCAATGTCACCGGTGCCTTCGCCGCGATCGTCCCCCGTTCCCCGGCCGCACCAGCCTCTCCCGTGCCCGCCCCCGCCGCCGTCACCAGGAGTTCCGCGATCTCCAGGACGTGGTGGCCGGTGATGGACGGGAGGCAGCGGCCCCGGGCCGGGCCGATCGCGGAGGCCCAGTGGGGCGGGATGGCCGAGAGGCCCTGGGTGGCGCCGGAGAGGGCGCCCGCCACCGCCGCCGTCGTGTCCGCGTCGCGCCCCATGTTGACGGCCGTCAGGACCGCCTCCCGGAAGTCGCCGTCGGCCGCCGCGTACGCGCCGAAGGCGAGGGCGACCGCTTCCGGGGCCAGGTCGGTCCAGGGGTAGCCGCCGATGACGACCGCGGAGCGGACCGCGCGTTCCCCGCGATGCGCCACCGACACCGCGCGCCGCAGGGAGCGAGCCGTCCAGGAGTCGTCCGGGATCACCGCGAGCGCGGCGGCGATCACCACCGCGACCGCCGCGCCGGTCATCGCCGCCGCCACGCCCGCCGCGACCGCCTGGCCGCCGTAGATGCCCTCGCCCTCGTGGCTGACGGAGCCGTCGATGGCCACCAGCCGGGCCGCCTCGGAGGGGCGCCCGGCGGCGAAGACCCCGAAGGGCGCCGCCCGCATCGCCAGCCCGTCGCTCCAGGCGTGCCGGTGCTGGGCCGAGATGGGGGCGGCGAGGCCACGGCGGAGGTTCTCCAGCGTGCCGCGCTCGCTGAAGCCCGCACCGCGGAAGGGCCCCTCCGCCCGGTCGGCGATCCACTCGTGCCAGGCCGCCTCGACATGCTCCGGGGTGAGCACCGAGCCGTGCCGGGCCAGCAGCAGACCGGAGAAGATCGCGTACTCGGTGTCGTCGGTGCCGTACGGCTGCTCGCTGACGTACCCGGTGATCCGTCCCCAGCGGGCGCGGATCTCGGAGGGCCTGAGGTTCTCCGCCGGTGCGCCCAGCGCGTCCCCGACGGCCAGGCCCAGCAGCGCGCCCCGGGCCCGCTCGCGCAGTCCGGCGGCGTCACCGGGCGCCGGGGCCGGGGGAGTGCGGGCGATCGATGCCATGGGCGGCCTCCTTCGGCGGGCCCCACGGGACCCTTTGCGGATGTGTCCCACGGCAGGCGCCCGCGTGAGCCGGAGGAGGGGCTCTGTCACCCGGTCGGCATCTGAGCTATATCCATCACATCTGAGCGGCCAATAGAGAAGTCGCAGGTTAGCCCAGCCTTTCCTTGCTGGCGCGGGCGAAATGATGAGCGTAAATTCCGTGTTGTCGAAAAGTAGAACTCGTCCAAAGTTAGCTTTGGCTTAGCTTCCCTGGGGGGCCCGGATGGCCATCATCGAAACCGAGGCCGCGCTGCACGAGGCGCACCGCGACAACCACACGCACCGTGATGTGAACGGCGGATGGCTGCGCCCCGCCGTCTTCGGTGCCATGGACGGTCTCGTCTCCAACCTCGCCCTGATGACGGGCGTGGCCGGCGGGTCCGTGACCCAGCACACCATCGTCATCACCGGTCTCGCGGGGCTCGCCGCCGGTGCCTTCTCCATGGCCGCCGGCGAGTACACCTCCGTCGCCTCCCAGCGGGAACTCGTCGAGGCGGAACTCGACGTCGAGCGCCGTGAGCTGCGCAGGCATCCGCAGGACGAGGAGGACGAGCTGGCCGCGCTGTACGTGGCCCGCGGGGTCGAGCCGGAACTGGCCCGGCAGGTCGCCCGGCAGCTCTCCAAGGACCCGGAGCAGGCGCTGGAGATACACGCCCGCGAGGAGCTGGGCATCGACCCCGGGGACCTGCCCTCGCCGCTGGTCGCCGCCGTCTCGTCCTTCGGCTCGTTCGCGCTCGGCGCCCTGCTGCCCGTCCTGCCGTACCTGCTCGGCGCGACCGCGCTGTGGCCCGCCGTCCTGTTGGCCCTCGCCGGTCTCTTCGCGTGCGGTGCCGTCGTGGCCAAGGTGACCGCGCGCAGCTGGTGGTTCAGCGGTCTGCGGCAGCTCGCGCTCGGTGGTGCGGCGGCCGGTGTGACGTACGCCCTGGGCACTCTGTTCGGAACGGCCGTAGGATAGCTCGACCGGTACCTATGCGATGGGCCGCATAAGTACCCGTTACTCGCTGGTTTCGAGTGCATGACCACCGGGCATGAGCCGTAAGCGCTGTGGGCAATGACGCCTGCCGCACCCCCGCGGGGTGGGCGATGACGCTCGCTCCGGCCCCCTTCGGGCCGCCGGACACCGATCCGACCGATCGTGTCCGCAACGGTCCCCCCGTACACGTCGGCCGCCACCGCGCGACCCTCCGCCGTCACCGCACGGCACCGCCGTTCTGGCACGGCTCCGCGCCGCCACCGCACGGCACTCGCCGCGTCCGCGCGGCACCCGAGCCGCGACCGCGGCGTCCGCATGTTGGAACGGTGTTTCCGGTTCCCGAGAACCGCTCCATCATGTAACCTGCACGAAATTTTGATCTCATCGCAGATCTCACGCAGAGGGCCAACGTCGTCCCTCGGCACCTGCCACATGCCACATGACGACGACGGGAGAGCCGATGCGTACGCCGCGCCAGCCGTCCCAGCATTCCGCGAATGGCCAGAAGTGGTCGTTCATGGATGCTCGCCCTGCTGCGCAGGGTATGTACGACCCCCGCAACGAACACGACGCGTGCGGCGTCGGTTTCGTCGCCACCCTCACCGGCGAGGCGTCCCACACCCTGGTCGAGCAGGCCCTCACCGTCCTGCGCAACCTGGAGCACCGTGGTGCCACCGGCTCCGAGCCCGACTCCGGCGACGGCGCGGGCATCCTCTCGCAGGTGCCGGACGCCTTCCTCCGCGAAGTGGCCGGTTTCGACCTTCCCGCGGCCGGCTCCTATGCCGTAGGCATCGCCTTCCTGCCGGAGGACGGGACCGAGGACGCCGTCTCACAGATCGAGACGATCGCCGCCGACGAGGGGCTGACCGTCCTCGGCTGGCGCGAGGTCCCGGTCGCCCCCGAGCTGCTGGGTGCCACCGCCCGCTCCACCATGCCGGTCTTCCGGCAGATCTTCGTCACCGCGGGCGCCAGCGAGGGCATCGCGCTGGACCGCAAGGCGTTCGTGCTGCGCAAGCGCGCCGAGCGCGAGGCCGGGATCTACTTCCCGTCCCTGTCCGCCCGGACGATCGTCTACAAGGGCATGCTGACCACCGGCCAGCTGGAGCCCTTCTTCCCGGACCTGTCCGACCGCCGCTTCGCCTCCGCGATCGCGCTCGTGCACTCCCGGTTCTCCACGAACACCTTCCCGTCGTGGCCGCTCGCGCACCCGTACCGCTTCGTCGCGCACAACGGTGAGATCAACACCGTCAAGGGCAACCGCAACTGGATGCGCGCCCGCGAGTCCCAGCTCGCCTCCGGCCTGTTCGGTTCCGACGAGAAGACCATCGAGCGGATCTTCCCGGTCTGTACGCCGGACGCCTCCGACTCCGCCTCCTTCGACGAGGTCCTGGAGCTGCTGCACCTGGGCGGCCGTTCGCTGCCGCACTCCGTGCTGATGATGATCCCGGAGGCGTGGGAGAACCACGACTCCATGGACCCGGCCCGGCGCGCCTTCTACCAGTTCCACTCCACGATGATGGAGCCCTGGGACGGCCCCGCCTGCGTCACCTTCACCGACGGCACCCAGGTCGGTGCCGTGCTCGACCGCAACGGTCTGCGCCCCGGCCGCTACTGGGTCACCGACGAGGGCCTCGTCGTCCTCGGCTCCGAGGTGGGCGTCCTCGACATCGACCCGGCCAGGGTCGTCCGCAAGGGCCGCCTCCAGCCCGGCAAGATGTTCCTCGTCGACACCGCCGAGCACCGCATCATCGAGGACGACGAGATCAAGGCGTCCCTCGCCGCGGAGAAGCCGTACGCCGAGTGGCTGGAGGCCGGCGAGATCGAGCTGGGCGATCTGCCCGAGCGCGAGCACATCGTCCACACCCACGCCTCGGTCACCCGCCGCCAGCAGACCTTCGGCTACACCGAGGAGGAGCTGCGCGTCATCCTCGCCCCGATGGCCCGCACCGCCGCCGAGCCGATCGGCTCCATGGGCACGGACTCGCCGATCGCGGCCCTGTCCGAGCGCCCGCGGCTGCTCTTCGACTACTTCACCCAGCTGTTCGCGCAGGTCACCAACCCGCCGCTGGACGCGATCCGCGAGGAACTGGTCACCTCCCTGCGCTCGTCGCTGGGCCCGCAGGGCAACCTGCTGGAGCCGACCGCCGCGTCCTGCCGGTCCGTCGTGCTGCCCTTCCCGGTCATCGACAACGACGAGCTGGCCAAGCTCATCCACATCAACGCCGACGGCGACATGCCCGGCTTCAAGGCCGCCACGCTGTCCGGTCTGTACCGGGTCTCCGGCGGCGGTGAGACCCTCGCCGCCCGCATCGAGGAGATCTGCGCCGAGGCCGACGCGGCGATCGGGAACGGCGCCCGCCTGATCGTCCTGTCCGACCGGCACTCCGACGCCGAGCACGCGCCGATCCCGTCGCTGCTGCTCACCGCGGCCGTCCACCACCACCTCATCCGCACCAAGCAGCGCACCCAGGTGGGCCTGCTGGTCGAGGCCGGTGACGTCCGCGAGGTCCACCACGTCGCCCTGCTCATCGGCTACGGCGCCGCCGCCGTCAACCCGTACCTGGCGATGGAGTCGGTGGAGGACCTGCTGCGCGCGGGCACCTTCATCAACGGCGTCGAGCCCGAGGAGGCCATCCGCAACCTGATCTACGCCCTCGGCAAGGGCGTCCTGAAGGTCATGTCCAAGATGGGCATCTCCACCGTCGCCTCCTACCGCGGCGCCCAGGTCTTCGAGGCCGTCGGCCTGGACGAGACCTTCGTGGAGAAGTACTTCAACGGCACCGCCACCAAGATCGGCGGCGTCGGCATCGACGTCATCGCCGAGGAGGTCGCCGCCCGCCACGCCAAGGCCTACCCGGCCTCTGGCATCGCCCCGGCGCACCGCGCGCTGGAGATCGGCGGCGAGTACCAGTGGCGCCGCGAGGGCGAGCCGCACCTGTTCGACCCGGAGACGGTCTTCCGCCTCCAGCACTCCACGCGCACCGGCCGGTACGACATCTTCAAGAAGTACACCGGGCGGGTGAACGAGCAGTCCGAGCGCCTGATGACGCTGCGCGGCCTGTTCGGCTTCAAGTCCGACCGGCAGCCGATCTCCCTCGACGAGGTCGAGCCGGCGAGCGAGATCGTCAAGCGGTTCTCGACGGGCGCGATGTCGTACGGCTCCATCTCCAAGGAGGCGCACGAGACCCTCGCCATCGCCATGAACCAGCTGGGCGGCAAGTCCAACACCGGTGAGGGCGGCGAGGACCCGGAGCGCCTGTACGACCCGGCGCGCCGCTCGGCGATCAAGCAGGTCGCCTCCGGCCGCTTCGGCGTGACCTCCGAGTACCTGGTCAACGCGGACGACATCCAGATCAAGATGGCCCAGGGCGCCAAGCCCGGCGAGGGCGGCCAGCTGCCCGGCCACAAGGTCTACCCGTGGGTCGCCAAGACGCGTCACTCGACGCCGGGCGTCGGCCTGATCTCGCCGCCGCCGCACCACGACATCTACTCCATCGAGGACCTGGCCCAGCTGATCCACGACCTGAAGAACGCGAACCCGCAGGCGCGGGTCCACGTGAAGCTGGTCTCCGAGGTCGGCGTCGGCACGGTCGCGGCCGGTGTGTCCAAGGCGCACGCGGACGTCGTGCTCATCTCCGGCCACGACGGCGGTACGGGCGCCTCCCCGCTGACCTCGCTGAAGCACGCGGGCGGCCCCTGGGAGCTGGGCCTCGCCGAGACCCAGCAGACCCTGCTGCTCAACGGCCTGCGCGACCGCATCGTCGTCCAGACCGACGGCCAGCTCAAGACCGGCCGTGACGTGGTCATCGCCGCGCTGCTCGGCGCCGAGGAGTTCGGTTTCGCGACCGCCCCGCTCGTCGTCTCCGGCTGCGTGATGATGCGCGTCTGCCACCTGGACACCTGCCCGGTCGGCATCGCCACCCAGAACCCGGCCCTGCGCGACCGCTTCGCCGGCAAGGCCGAGTACGTGGTGAACTTCTTCCAGTTCATCGCCGAGGAGGTCCGCGAGCTCCTCGCCGAGCTGGGCTTCCGCTCCATCGAGGAGGCCGTCGGCCACGCCGAGGTGCTGGACGTCGAGCGCGCGGTCGACCACTGGAAGGCGCAGGGCCTGGACCTCGAGCCGCTGTTCCACGTGCCGGACCTGCCCGAGGGCGCGGTCCGCCACCAGCTGGTCGCCCAGGACCACGGCCTGGAGAAGGCCCTGGACAACGAGCTGATCAAGCTCGCCGCCGACGCGCTGGGCGCTTCGGACGCCACCGAGGCACAGCCGGTGCGCGCCCAGGTCGCCATCCGCAACATCAACCGCACGGTCGGCACCATGCTCGGCCACGAGGTGACGAAGAAGTTCGGTGGCGCGGGCCTGCCCGACGACACCATCGACATCACCTTCACCGGCTCGGCCGGCCAGTCCTTCGGTGCCTTCCTGCCGCGCGGTGTCACGCTCCGCCTGGAGGGCGACGCCAACGACTACGTCGGCAAGGGCCTCTCCGGCGGCCGGATCGTCGTCCGCCCGGACCGGGCCGCCGACCACCTCGCCGAGTACTCGACCATCGCGGGCAACACCATCGCCTACGGCGCCACCGGCGGTGAGCTGTTCCTGCGCGGCCGTACCGGTGAGCGGTTCTGCGTCCGCAACTCCGGCGCCCTGGTCGTCTCCGAGGGCGTGGGCGACCACGGCTGCGAGTACATGACCGGCGGTCACGCGGTCGTCCTCGGCCCGACCGGCCGCAACTTCGCGGCCGGCATGTCCGGCGGTATCGCCTACGTCATCGACCTCGACCGCGACAACGTCAACGCCGGCAACGCCGGCTCCGTCGAGGCGCTGGACGAGACCGACAAGCAGTGGCTGCACGACGTGGTGCGCCGCCACGCCGAGGAGACCGGCTCGACGGTCGCCGAGAAGCTGCTCGCCGACTGGGCCACGGCCGTGGAGCGGTTCAGCAAGATCATCCCCAGCACGTACAAGGCAGTGCTCGCCGCCAAGGACGCCGCCGAGCGAGCCGGTCTCACCGAGACCGAGATCACCGAGAAGATGATGGAGGCGGCGATCAATGGCTGACCCGAAGGGCTTCCTGAATCACGGCCGTGAGGTCGCCAAGACCCGTCCCGTCGAAGAGCGCAAGAAGGACTGGAACGAGGTCTACGTCCCCGGCTCCCTGCTGCCGATCATCAGCAAGCAGGCCAGCCGCTGCATGGACTGCGGCATCCCGTTCTGTCACAACGGCTGTCCGCTGGGGAACCTGATCCCCGAGTGGAACGACTACGCCTACCGCGAGGACTGGGCCGCCGCCCAGGAGCGGCTGCACGCGACCAACAACTTCCCGGAGTTCACCGGTCGCCTCTGCCCGGCCCCCTGCGAGTCGGCGTGCGTACTGGGCATCAACCAGCCGCCGGTCACCATCAAGAACGTCGAGGTCTCGATCATCGACAAGGCGTGGGAGACCGGGGACGTCGCCCCGCAGATCCCCGAGCGCCTGTCCGGCAAGACGGTCGCGGTCATCGGCTCCGGCCCGGCGGGTCTCGCCGCCGCCCAGCAGCTGACCCGGGCCGGTCACACGGTCGCCGTCTACGAGCGCGCGGACCGCGTCGGAGGTCTCCTCCGGTACGGCATCCCCGAGTTCAAGATGGAGAAGCGGCACATCAACCGCCGTATCGAGCAGATGCGCGCGGAGGGCACCCGCTTCCGCACCGGCGTCGAGATCGGCCGCGACCTCAAGGCGACCGACCTGAAGAAGCGGTACGACGCGGTCGTCCTGGCCGTCGGTGCCACGACCGCCCGTGACCTGCCGGTGCCCGGCCGCGAGCTCAAGGGCGTCTATCAGGCCATGGAGTACCTGCCGCTGGCCAACAAGGTCCAGGAGGGCGACTACGTCACCGCGCCGATCTCGGCCGAGGGCAAGCACGTCGTCGTCATCGGCGGCGGCGACACCGGCGCGGACTGCGTGGGCACCGCCCACCGGCAGGGCGCAGCCTCCGTCACCCAGCTGGAGATCATGCCCCGCCCGAACGACGACCGGCACCCGACGAACCAGCCCTGGCCGACCTTCCCGATGCTCTACAAGGTCACCAGCGCGCACGAGGAGGGCGGTGAGCGGGTCTACTCCGTCTCCACCACCCACTTCGAGGGCGACGAGGACGGCAACGTCCAGTGGCTGCACCTCACCGAGGTGGAGTTCATCGACGGCAAGCTCACCTCGAAGCCGGGCACCGAGCGCAAGATCCCCGCTCAGCTGGTCACCCTCGCCATGGGCTTCACCGGCACCGACCGGGAGAACGGCCTGGTGGAGCAGTTCGGCCTGGAGCTCGACGAACGCGGTAACATCGCCCGCGACGCCGACTTCCAGACCAACGTGCCGGGTGTGTTCGTCGCCGGTGACGCCGGCCGCGGCCAGTCCCTCATCGTGTGGGCGATCGCGGAGGGCCGCTCGGCCGCCCGCGGAGTCGACCGCTTCCTGACCGGAGCCAGCGACCTGCCGGCCCCGATCCGCCCGACGGACCGCGCCCTGGCGGTCTGACGCGCGCACAACGGACCCCAGGTCCCGCACAGACGTCCCGTACAAAGGCGTACGGAACATGAACGGCGCCTGCCCGCCTGTCCCCGACCGGACGACTGGGCAGGCGTCGTCGCATATACGTCGTACGGGTACGCTCGGGCGCCGGAACAGCCAAGGGGGGAGATCATGGCCGCGATCAGTCTGCGCAAGGTGGAGGAGACCGCGCCCGCGCTGGTCGGCGCCTACCGGTCGGCGGGGGTGTCCCTGCGCAAGCACGGCCTGGACGGACTGCGGGCCGCCGTCTACCTCGTGGTCGACTACTCGGGCTCGATGCGGCCGTACTACCAGGACGGCAGTGTGCAGGCGCTCGCCGACCGGGTGCTCGGCCTGTCCGCGCACCTGGACGACGACGGCCGGGTGCCCGTCGTGTTCTTCTCCACGGACGTCGACGCGGTCACCGACATCGCCCTCGCCGGACACGAGGGCCGCGTCGAGCGGATCGTGGCCGGGCTCGGCCACATGGGCAGGACCAGCTACCACCTGGCGATGGACGCCGTCATCGACCACTACCTGGACAGCGGCGCCACCACCCCCGCCCTCGTCGTCTTCCAGACCGACGGCGGCCCGATCAGCAAGCTCGCCGCCGAGCGCTATCTGTGCAAGGCCGCGCGGCTCCCGCTGTTCTGGCAGTTCGTCGGCTTCGGTGACCCCGGCAGCCGGCAGTTCGAGTTCCTGCGCAAGCTGGACGAACTGGCGGTCCCCGGCAAGCGGATCGTGGACAACGCCGGCTTCTTCCACGCCGGCCAGGACCCGCGCCGGGTCTCCGACGCCGAGCTGTACGACCGTCTCGTCGGCGAGTTCCCGAGGTGGCTCACGGCCGCGCGCGCGGCGGGCGTCGTACGACCGGACTGACACGACGACCCCGCGTCGATCCGCCACCACCTCTCAGAGCCCGTCCGCGAGCACCAGGTCGCGGCACTCCTCGGGCGTCCCCCACGCCGAGCGCAGCGCCCGGGCCTTGGTCAGCCACAGGGACAGGTCGTACTCCGCCGTGTACCCGATCGCGCCGTGCAGGTGCAGCGCCGTCCGGGCCGTCCGGTACGCCGCCTCGCACGCCGTGAGCTTGGCGGCGGCCACCTCCGCCGGGCGCAGGGACACCGCCGCGCCGAACAGCAGGGGGCGGGCGAACTCCAGGGCGGTCTTCGCGTCGGCCAGGCGGTGTTTGACGGCCTGGAAGGAGCCGACGGGGACGCCGAACTGGGTGCGCTGCCTCACATACGCGACGGTCCGGTCGAGCAGGGCGAGGCCGACACCGAGGGCCTGGGCGGCGGTGGCCACGCGGGTCCAGGTGAGTGCCCGGTCGTACGGCGCGTCGGGGGTGAGGAGTTCACCGGCGGGGGAGAGCACGGTCAGCCGGCGGGCCGGGTCCAGGGAGCGGCGCACGGGGCCGGGGGCCGCCGTGGACAGGTGCAGGCCGTCGGGGGCCGGGGCCAGGCGGAGGGACGCGGCGTCGCCGTCGACGGCGCAGCCGCCGGGCGCTGCCACGGTCGCCATGTCCGTCCCGGCCGCGAGCCCCGGCAGGAAGCGCTCGGCCAGCGGGGGCTCGCCGAGGAGCACGGCCGCCGCGACCGTCTCCGCGAGCGGCCCGGGTACGGCGTGGCGGCCCAACTCCACGAAGGCCACCGCCAGTTCCACCGGGTGCGGCCCCGCCCCGCCGTACTCCTCCGGCACCGCCAGACCGAACACCCCCACCTCGGCGATCCGCGCCCACAGCGCGCGCCCGCGCGTGTGGTCCCCCCGGCTCCAGTCACGGACCGCCGCCGGGGTGTCCGCCGCGCTCAGCATCGCGTGCAGCGCGTCGGCGAGGGCGCGCTGGCCGGCGTCGAGGAGGAAGCGCATCAGCGGCGTCCCTTCGGCAGGCCGAGCAGCCGCTCGGCGACGATGTCCCGCTGGATCTCGTTCGTGCCCGCGTAGACCGGCCCCGCCAGGGAGAAGACGTACCCCTCCGACCAGGCGCCGTCCGCCAGTTCGCCGTCCGCGCCCAGCAGATCGAGCGCCGTCTCGTGCAGGGCGAGGTCCAGCTCGGACCAGAACACCTTGTTCATGCTGGACTCCGGGCCGAGCCGGGCGCCGTCCAGGACCCGGGAGGCGGCGGCGTAGGTGAACAACTGGTAGGCACGGGCCGCGATCAGGGCATCGGCCACCCGGGCGCGGGCGTGCTCCGGCGCACCCCGGGCCCGCCACAGCTCGCGCAGCCGGGCGGCGGAGGCGAGGAAACGGCCCGGGGAGCGCAGGGTGAGCCCGCGTTCGTCGCCCGCCGTGGACATCGCGATCCGCCAGCCCTGGCCCGGCTCGCCGATCACGTCCTCGTCCGGGACGAACACGTCGTCCAGGAACAGCTCCGCGAAGGCCGGCTTGCCGTCCAGCCGGCCGATCGGGCGGACGGTGACGCCGGGCGCCCGCAGGTCGAACATCAGGTACGTGAGCCCCTCGTGCCGCCTGGGAGCGTCGGGATCACTGCGGAACAGGCCGAAGGCCCGGTCCGCGAACGCGGCGCGCGAGGACCAGGTCTTCTGCCCGCGCAGTCGCCAGCCGCCGTCCGCGCGCACCGCCCGTGAGGCGAGCGCGGCGAGGTCCGAGCCCGCCTCCGGCTCCGACCAGGCCTGTGCCCAGACCACCTCACCGGTGGCCATCGGCGGCAGCACGCGCGCGCGTTGCTCCTCCGTGCCGTACGCGAAGAGGGTCGGCGCGAGCAGGCTGACGCCGTTCTGGCCGACCCGGCCGGGCGCGCCCGCCGCCCAGTACTCCTCCTCGAACACCAGCCAGCGCAGCAGCCCGGCGTCCCGTCCGCCGAACCGCTCCGGCCACGACACCACCGACCAGCGGTCCGCGGCCAGTTCGGCCTCCCACGCGCGGTGGGCCGCGAAGCCCTCCTCCGTCTCCAGGGACGGCAGCGGCGTACGCGGCACGTGCGCGGCCAGCCAGGACCGGGCCGCGGCGCGGAACTCCTCGTCCCCCGGAGAGTGGGTCAGGTCCACGGTCGCCGCCTTCCTTCCGGTGCCGCCCATCTTCCCTAACAAGTGTTTGGTAGGTTAGCGTGACCCTATGACAGGCGTCGAGAGCCCGGCCTACACACCCGGGCACGGACTGCTGCACGGGCGCACCGCCGTCGTCACCGCGGCGGCCGGCACCGGCATCGGCGGAGCCACCGCGCGCCGCTTCCTGGAGGAGGGCGCCCGGGTCCTGATCAGCGACGCCCACCCGCGCCGGCTGAAGGAGCACGAGGCCGCGCTGGGCCGTCAGTTCCCCGGCGCGGTCGCCGCGGTGCCGTGCGACGTCACCGACGAGGCCCAGGTGCGGGCCATGTTCGACGCGGCCGTCGCCGCCCACGGACGGCTGGACGTCGTCGTCAACAACGCCGGGCTCGGCGGCACTTCGGCCCTCGTCGACATGACCGACGACCAGTGGTCCCGAGTCCTGGACGTCACCCTGAACGGCACCTTCCGCTGCACCCGGGCCGCCCTGCGCGCCATGCGCGAGAGCGGCGGCGGGGTGATCGTCAACAACGCCTCCGTCGTCGGCTGGCGCGCCCAGGCCGGACAGGCCCACTACGCCGCCGCCAAGGCCGGTGTGATGGCGCTGACCCGCTGCGCGGCGATCGAGGCCGCCGCGTACGGCGTGCGGGTCAACGCGGTCGCCCCCAGCCTCGCCATGCACCCCCACCTGGAGAAGGTCACCTCGGCCGAACTGCTTGCCGAGCTGACCCGACGGGAGGCCTTCGGGCGGTACGCACAGCCCTGGGAGGTGGCCAACGTGATCGTCTTCCTCGCCTCCGGCTACTCCTCCTACCTGACCGGCGAGGTCGTCGCCGTCAGCAGCCAGCACCCCTGACGGGCGGGCAGACCACAATGGGTGCGTGCCGACCAAGAAGAAGCCCCAGGTGACCGCGGCAGCGGCCCGGCGCGGAGAGCTCCTGAACACCGCCGCCGAGGTCTTCGCCGAGCACGGCTACAACGCCACCACCGTCCGCAGGATCGCCGACCACGCCGGGATGCTCGCGGGCAGTCTCTACTACCACTTCGACTCCAAGGAGTCGATGCTTGAGGAGATCCTGCGGACCTTCCTCGACGAGCTCTGGGACGGCTACGACACCGTCCTCGCCTCCGGACTCGGGCCCCGCGAGACGCTGGAGGCGCTGGTCACCGAGTCCTTCCGGGAGATCGACCGGCACCGCGCGGCCGTCGCGATCTACCAGAAGGAGAGCAGACAGCTCGTCGCCCAGGACCGGTTCGCCTTCCTCGCCGAGTCCCAGCGCCGGTTCGAGAAGACATGGCTCAGCACGCTGGAACGCGGGGTCGCCGAACGGGTCTTCCGCGCGGACCTGGACGTCCGGCTCACCTACCGGTTCGTCCGCGACACCGTGTGGGTCGCCGCCTCCTGGTACCGGCCCGGCGGCAAGCACAGCCCCGAGGAGATCGCCCGCCAGTACCTGTCGATGGTCCTGGACGGGATCGCCGTACGCGAATAACCCCTTTCCTACAGTGGGAGTTGCCATGGCCGAGGCGTACATCGTCGAAGCGGTCCGCACACCGGTCGGGCGGCGCGGAGGAGGACTCGCCGCGGTCCACCCGGCCGACCTGGGCGCGCGGGTGCTCACCGCGCTGGTGGAGCGCTCCGGGATCGACCCGGCCGCCGTGGACGACGTGGTCTTCGGCTGCCTGGACACGGTCGGACCGCAGGCCGGTGACATTGCCCGCACCTGCTGGCTGGCCGCGGGCCTCCCCGAGGAGGTGCCCGGCGTCACCGTCGACCGGCAGTGCGGCTCCTCCCAGCAGGCCGTGCACTTCGCCGCGCAGGCCGTGCTCTCCGGCACCCAGGACCTGGTGGTCGCCGGCGGGGTGCAGAACATGTCCCAGGTCCCCATCGCCTTCGCCTCCCGGCAGGCCGCCGTCCCCCTCGGCCTGACCGAGGGCCCCTTCCTCGGCAGCACCGGCTGGCGCGCCCGCTACGGCGACCGGCCCGTCAACCAGTTCGCCGGCGCCGAGACGATCGCCGCCCAGTGGGGGATCGGCCGCGAGGAACAGGAGGAGTTCGCCCTGCGCTCGCACCGGCACGCGATCTGGGCGATCGACACCGGGCGCTTCTCCCGCGAGACCGTCCCGTGCGGCCCGGTCACCGTGGACGAGGGCCCGCGCCGGGACACCTCCCTGGAGAAGATGGCCGCCCTGCGCCCGGTCCTCGACGGCGGCACCGTCACCGCGGCCTGCTCCTCCCAGGTCTCCGACGGGGCCGCGGCCCTGCTGCTCGCCTCCGAACAGGCCGTACGCGACCACGGGTTGCGCCCGCGCGCCCGCGTCCACCACCTCTCCGCGCGCGGCGAGGACCCCATCCGCATGCTCACCGCGCCCATCCCGGCCACCGCGCACGCCCTGAAGAAGACCGGCCTGACCCTCGACGCCATCGACCTCGTGGAGATCAACGAGGCCTTCGCGCCGGTCGTCCTCGCCTGGCTGAAGGAGACCGGTGCCGACCCCGGCAAGGTCAACGTCAACGGCGGCGCCATCGCCCTCGGCCACCCCCTCGGCGCGACCGGCGCCCGGCTGATGACGACCCTCCTGCACGAACTGGAGCGCACCGGTGGCCGCTACGGCCTCCAGACCATGTGCGAGGGCGGCGGCCAGGCCAACGTGACGATCATCGAACGGCTGTGAGGCCACGGTGGGACGGCGGGTGGGTGACGCCCGGCGAAGGGGCGTGACCGAGTGCCGGGACGGCGGCGCAACAGCGGCCGGCCGACGATCATCGAACGGCTGTGAGGCCATGGTGGGACGGTGGGCGGGTGACGCCCGGCGAAGGGGCGTGACCGAGTGCCGGGACGGCGGCGCAACAGCGGCCGGCCGACGATCATCGAACGGCTGTGAGGCCATGGTGGGACGGTGGGCGGGTGACGCCCGGCGAAGGGGCGTGACCGAGTGCCGGGACGGCGGCGCAACAGCGGCCGGCCGACGATCGCCGAACCGCTGCGACCGTGCGGTGGGGCGACGGCGCACCGCCGGCCGCATGACCGTCACCGGTCCGCTTTCAGTGCCGTCGGCCCGGCGAGCACCTCCCGCCTCCTTGTGACCGTCACCGGTCCGCTCTCAGCCCCGTCAGTCCGGCGAGCACCTCCTCCGCCTCCTTCATGATCCGCTCCACCAGCTCCGCGCACGACGGCAGGTCGTCGATCACCCCGGCGACCTGCCCCGCCGCCATCACCCCCAGATCCGTACGGCCGTCCACCATCGCCGACTTCAACAGCATCGGCGTGTTCGCGGCCAGCAGCACCTGACTCCAGGACAACTCCTTGCCGTGCCGGAGGGCGAGGCCGTCGCGGACCAGCTGCCGCCAGGTGAGCCCCGACAGCCGCCGGAAACCCGCCGCCCGCCGCGTTGCGTGCGCGAAGCCGCGTATCCGGCCCGACCGCTCCAGCGCCGCCACCAGGTCGGTGCGCAGCATCCGGTGCGGCAGTCCGTCCACCGCCCGGGTCACCGTGACGTCCCGGACCGTCGCCGCCAGGTACCTGGCCTTCACCGCGTCCGGCACCGTCGAGTCGGAGGTCAGCAGGAACCGCGTGCCCATCGCCACCCCGGCCGCCCCGTACGCCAGCGCCGCCACCAGCCCCCGCCCGTCGAAGAAGCCGCCCGCCGCCACGACCGGTATCCGCACCGCGTCCACCACCTGCGGCAGCAGCACGCTCGTCGCCACCTCCCCGGTGTGCCCGCCGCCCTCGCCGCCCTGGACGAGCACCGCGTCCGCGCCCCAGGCCGCCACTTTCTCGGCGTGCCGCCGGGCGCCGACGGACGGGATCACCACCACATCCGCCGCCTTCAGCTCGGCGATCAGCTCGGCGGACGGGGCCAGCGCGAAGGAGGCCACCCGGACGCCCTCCTCCAACAGGACCCGCACCCGGTCCGGCGCGTCGCCCGCGTCGGCCCGGAGGTTCACCCCGAACGGCGCGTCCGTACGGGACCGCACATCCCGTATCGCCTCCCGCAGCCGGTCGAGCGGCATCGTGGCGGAGGCCAGGATGCCGAGGGCGCCGGCGTTCGCCGCCGCCGAGACCAGGCGCGGCCCGGCCACCCACCCCATCCCGGTCTGCACGATCGGATGGCGGACCCCGACCAGCCGGGTGAGCTCGGTCTCCATCAGCTCCCCGTCCCTTCCGGCACCTCGCGCGCCCGTGCCCCCGCCGGGTCCAGCACCTCACGGATCAGCCGCACCTCCTGCGCCCCGGGCTCCCGGGTGAACGGCACGTCGTCCGGCACGGCCAGCGGGAACCCCGTCGCCTCCCGCACCTGCTCCACGCTCACCCCCGGATGCACCGAGACCAGCCGCATCGAGTGGTCGGCCGTGGCGAAGTCGAAGACGCCGAGGTCGGTGACGACCCGCGCCAGACGATGGAAGCGGGCCGCGCCGCCCAGCCCCGCCACCCGGTCGTACCCCACCCCGCACACCATGTCCACCCGCTCCACGAACACCCGCCGGGAGTGCCTGGGGACCCAGTAACTCGTCGGATTGTTCAGCGTGTTGAGCGGTGCGCCACGCACTCCGAGCAGCTGTCTGCGGGGCAGCGCCCAGTCGCCTACGCAGGAGATGTTCTGGTTGCCGTACCGGTCGAGCTGGCTCGCGCCCATCATCACGTGCCGCCGGCCGCCCGCCACCAGTTCCAGGTGCTGCCGGTAGGGCAGCCAGCCCTCCGGTGTGCCGTCCGGGCGGACCAGCAGGGCCTCGCCGTCGGTCAGCAGCAGGTCCGGCGCGAACGTGAGCCGGGCCAGCCGCGCGCCCAGCGACGGGATCAGCCCCATCGGACTGGCCAGGACCTCCCCGGCGCCCCGCCAGGCCTCGGCGCACGCGATCACGCAGTACTCGGCGCGGGTGAACCTCACCGCTCCTCCTCCTTCCGCTCCTCCTCCTTCCGCCAGTCCCGGACCGCCGCCCGGTAGGCGGCCTCGTCCGAGCCGAGGAACCGTGCGGCGAACTCCGGCCAGGGCGTGGTCGCGTACCACCGCTGGAACTCCTCGTCCCTGCCGTACTCCGGCGCGCAGGACGTGAAGTGCGCGCCGTTCGGTGCCTCCACCACACCCGTCACCGAGAGCCGCTTGAGCAGCAGCGACTGCGGGGCGGCCCCCTTGGTCAACCCGGCCGTGTCCACGATCTGTTCGCAGGAGACGTAGGCCGCGTCCGCCGCCTCGCAGAACAGGTCGTCGAAGTACGGGTCCGGGCCGAGGTACTGTCCGTTGCCCAGCCGGTCGGCGCGGTTGACGTGCACCAGGGCCGCGTCCAGCCGCAGCGCGGGCATGGCCACCAGCGTCTCCCCGTCCGCGTACGGCGACGTCACCGTCCTGAGGTCCGGGTTGACCCGCATGACGTCCGAGCCGAGCCCCGCCCGCACCGGAAGGAAGGGCAGGCGCTGCGCCGCGGCCCGCAGCCCGCACTGGAACATCCCCTCGTCGACCTCCGTCAGCGCGAAGCCGCCGCGCTCACGCGCCGCCCGGTAGTGCGGTTCCAGCGGGATGGAGTCCAGGGTGACGAAAGCGGTGACCAGCCTGCGGATCCGGCCGGCGGCGGCCAGCATGCCGACGTCCGGGCCGCCGTACGAGACGACCGTCAGATCGCCGATGTCCGACCGCAGCAATGCCCGGACCAGCGCCATCGGCTTGCGACGGGAGCCCCAGCCGCCGATGCCGAGGGTCATGCCGCTCGCCAGCCGGGAGACCACCTCCTCGGCGGTCATCGTCTTGTCGCCCATCTACACCCCCTTCCTCACGGAGTCCCGGGCGTCGCGACGCGTGCCCGAGCCCCCGGACGTCCCGAACGTGGCGCGGACCCGGTCGGCCAGGCCGCTGAGGTTGGCCTCGAACGTGAAGCCCTGCTCGAAGCGGTAGCTGCGGCGCACGTCGACCGGATCGATGCCGTTGATGGCCGACTTGGCCATGCGCAGCAGCCGTCCGTCCTTGGCGGCGATCTCCCGGGCCAGCTCCAGCGCCGCCCCCGCCAGCTCCGCGCGCGGCACCACCCGCCAGACCGAGCCGTGCCCGTGCAGCTCGGCCGCGCTCGCCGTGCGCCCGGTGTAGTACAGCGCGCGCATCAGGTGCTGCGGGACCAGCCGGGCCAGATGGGTCGCCGCGCCCAGCGCACCCCGGTCCAGCTCGGGCAGCCCGAAGACGGCGTCCTCGCTCGCCACCACCGCGTCCGCGGTGCCCACCAGGCCGATCCCGCCCCCCAGACAGAAGCCCTGCACCGCCGCGACGACCGGGGTCTCGCACTCGTAGACCGCCGCGAAGGCCTCCGCGCAGCCCTGGTTCGCGCCGATCAGCGCCTCCTGCCCCGCCGCCTGTATCTCCTTGATGTCCACGCCCGCGTTGAACCCGCGTCCCTCGGCGGCCAGGACCACGCAGCGGATCTCCTGGTCCCGGCCGGCCGCGCGCACGGCGTCGGCCAGGTCGAACCAGCCACGGACCGGCAGCGCGTTGACCGGCGGGTAGTCGACGGTGACTACGGAAATCCCCGTTTCCGGGGACGAACGGGAGACACCCATGGGCGCATCAGCTACCTTTCCACCAAACATTTGTTAGGTGCGAGGCTTCGAAGCTAGCAGTCGGCGCGGACAAGCGGGAGGCCCTGTGGACAACCGCCCTGTGGACAACGGCCCCGCGGGCAGCGGCCCTGTGGACAACTCACTGCGCGGCAGCACGGTGGTCGTCACCGGCGGCACCCGGGGGGTGGGCGCGGGGGTCGCCCGGGCCTTCGCCGAGGCGGGCGCCCGAGTCCTGGCCTGCGCCCGCAGACCGCCCGAACAGCTCTGCGAGGGCGTCGAGTTCGCGCCCCTCGACCTGCGCGACCCGCCCGCCGTCCGGGCCTTCTTCGCCGGACTGCCCCGGCTGGACGTGCTGGTCAACAACGCCGGCGGCACCCCGTACCGGCACCTGGCCGACGCCGACGCCGAACGGCACGCCAAGGTCATCGAGTTGAACCTGGTCACCCCGCTGACCGCGTCCCTCGCCGCCTACGACCACCTCAGGCGTGCCAGGGGCTCCATCGTGATGGTGGGCAGCGTCAGCGGGAGCCGCCCGTCGCCCGGCTCCGCCGCCTACGGCGCGGCCAAGGCCGGGCTCGCGAACCTGGCCGCCTCCATGGCCGTGGAGTGGGCGCCGGAGATCCGCGTCAACACCCTCGTCGTCGGCATGGTCCACACCGACCTGGCGCCGCTGCACTACGGCGGCCCCGACGGCATCGCCGCCGTCTCCCGCACCGTCCCGCTGGGCCGGCTGGCCCTCCCCGCCGACGTCGGCGCCGCCGCCGTGTTCCTCGCCTCCGACGCCGCCGCCTACATCAGCGGGGCGAGCCTGCACGTGCACGGCGGCGGGGAACGGCCGGCCTTCCTGGACGCCGCCGAGCCTCGCGCCAACGAACGTCGCGCCGCCGAGCCTCGCGCCGCCGACCCCCGCACCGCCGTCGAACCCCACGGCGCCGATCCCCGTACCGCTGAAGCCCGTTCCGCCGAATCCCGTACCGCCGAATCCCCCGTCCCCGACGCGTCGCCCCGAGGGAAAGAGAGCTGAGATGAACGGAATCTGTGCGGACCGGGTCGTCGTCGTCACCGGTGCCGGCCGGGGGCTCGGCCGTGCGCACGCCCTGGCCTTCGCCGCCGAGGGCGCCCGGGTCGTCGTCAACGACCTGGGCGTCGCCCTCGACGGCGCCCCGGACGCCGGGCGACCGGCGGACGCCGTCGTGGCCGAGATCCGGGCGGCGGGCGGTGACGCGGTCGCCCACGGCGCCGACATCGCCACCGGCGAGGGGGCGGCCGACCTGATCCGCACGGCCGTCGAGACGTACGGCCGGCTCGACACGCTCGTCAGCAACGCCGGGTTCCTGCGCGACCGCATGCTGGTCAACCTCGGCGAGGACGACTGGGACGCCGTGATCCGCGTCCACCTCAGGGGCCACTTCCTGCCGCTGAGGCACGCCGCCGCTCACTGGCGGGCCGAGGCCAGGGCCGGGCGGACCCCGGTGGCCCGGGTCGTGCACACCAGCAGCGGAGCCGGCCTGCTGGGCTCGGTCGGGCAGGGCAACTACAGCGCCGCCAAGGCCGGGATCGTCGGGCTCACCCTGGTCGCGGCGGCCGAAATGGCCCGCTACGGCGTCCAGGTCAACGCCGTGGCACCGGCCGCCCGCACCCGCATGACGGAACGTACCTTCGCCACGACCATGGCGGCCCCGGCCGCCGGTTTCGACGCCATGGCACCCGAGAACGTCTCCCCGCTCGTCGTCTGGCTCGGCTCGGCCGGGAGCACGGGCGTGACCGGCCGCGTGTTCGAGACGGAAGGTGGCCGGATCACCGTCATGGAGGGCTGGCGCCCCGGCCCCACCGCCGACAAGGGCGCGCGGTGGACACCGGCGGAGGCGGGGGAGGCGGCCCGGAAGCTGCTGGCGCAGGCGGAGCCGCCGGGGAAGGTGTACGGGGCGTAGATCCTGGTCAACGTGCCGTTGGTGAACGTGGTGCTGTCGGCGGTGCCGGGGAAGCCGGCCGGAGCAGCGTCCGGGATCCTCTCCACGGCTCGGCAGTTCGGGGGTGCGCTGGGCGAGGGGAGCGCCGGTGTCCCCTTGCGGCGAGGGCTACGTGTCGCACTCCAGCACCGTCCGGCACAACCCGCACCGCGCCCGTACCCGCCCCCGCACCGGCACCCTGATCCGCTGGTGGCAGGTGGGGCACGGGAAGGTCACCCCGAGGTGGCCGCCGCTGTCGGGGGTGAAGGCGTACGGGGCGGCCGGCGGGGCGCCTGAGGCGTGCCGGCGGTCGTGGGCGTAGCGGCGGCGGCCCGCCCATCCGGCCGCCGTCAGCGGCGGCTGCTGCTCGTCCTGGCGGGCCCGGGCCATCCCCTTGACGTAGGCGGTGTAGGCCTGCGGGCTGGTGAACCACACCGAGGGGTCCTCCTGGAAGAGCAGGGCCCGCTTGGCCAGGACGTAACCGAACTCCTCCGGGGTGAGATAGCCGAGTTTCTGCGACGAGACCCCGTCCTCCCGGAAGGCGTCCAGCAGCAGCCAGCCCGCGCCCAGGTAGGTCGTCGCCGTGTCCGTGAGGATCTCGTTCTCCGCCGTGGTGGGGAAGGCGAGATCCAGGCGGTGCAGGTAGACGTGCGCCACCTCGTGGGCGAGCGCGGCGCCGATGTCCCTGCGGTGGGTGCGGAACCGGTCGTTCAGCTCGACGAAGTACTCGGGGCCCGCCGCGAGTTCGACGTTCGCCGCGTGGGTCATCTCCCGGAAGCCGACGATCAGCCGCGCGTCCGGCAGCCGGAAGTGCCGCACGATCTCCCGGGCCACCCGCTGCGCGCCCAGATGCAGGTCGTCGGTGTCGCAGAAGGCCACGTCGGCCGGGGCCACGCTGACCGAGAACGTCTCGATGGTGTCGCGGGACAGCCGCCGGTACAGCGCGGTGATGGCGGCCCGCACCGTCTCCAGGTGCGGGTAGCCGTGCTGGACCGGTCCGCCGTTCCCCACGTCGGCACCCCCTGAAGCCGCCGGAACTCCCTACCACTGTAGGCGGGACGGCAGCACGGGAAGGGCCCTTCGGGCGGCAGTCACCCGGACAGCGGTCGGGAAGGGGCCCCGGTGACGTCCGGCCTCCGGGCAGCACCTCGGCAGCACCCGGGCAGTGGTCGGAGAGGCCCCGATGACATCCGGCACCCGGGTCCCAGGCGGGAAGGGGCCCCAACAGCCCGTCACACCCCCGAACCGCCCGTCACACCGGCACCAGCCGCGGCGCCGGTCCGTCCGGTGTGCCGCCGTCCAGTTCCAGCAGCCACACCACGTTCTCGCCCTCCCGCAGCACCGGCCCGGGCACGTACAGCGACCGCTGCGGGCCCACCGCCCAGTAACGCCCCAGGTTGAAACCGTTGACCCAGACGAAGCCCCGCGTCCCGCCCGGCAGCTCCAGCCGCGCGTCCCCGGCCCCGCGGACCGTGACCGTGCCCCGGTACAGACCCGGCGCCCCGTCCCCGGGCACCGGGCCGAAGGGCACCGCGTCCACCCCGTCGGCGAACGCGTCCAGGTCCAGCCCGCGCGCGCGTACCCCGTGCAGATACTGCCGCTCGTGCAGGACGCCGCCCGTGACGCCCTTCGCCTCACCGAGCCGGGGCCCGTAGTTCACCCGCCCCAGGGACTCCACCCACAGCTCCACGCGCGCGGGGCCCGCGACCGGCTCCTCCAGCCGCGGCTCCGCCTCGGTGAGCACCCCGGCCCGCTCCCCGTCGACGTACACCACCGCGAGATCGCGCAGCCCGCGCACGGTCAGCGGGTACGGCTGCCGGGGGCCGGGCACGTCCACCGTGTAGCGCACGAGGCCCCGGGTGATCCCCAGCTCCTCGAACGTGGGCGGCACGGGGCCGGCCGTCTCCGGACCGCCCAGCGCCTCCAGGACGTCGGCCGGCGACGCCCAGCCGGTGAGCGCCACCCCGGCCGGGGCCGCCAGCGCGGCGGGCCGCGAGGGCGGGTCGGGCAGCGGGCCGGGCCGGTACGCGGCCAGCACCTCGCGGAAGCGCCAGAACTTCTCCGTGGGGCGACCGTACTCGTCCACCGGCGCGTCGTAGTCGTACGAGGTCACGTCCGGCTCCAGCGGGCCCTCGTGCAGCTCGCCGCCGCCCCGGTTGGCGCCCGCCCAGCCTCCGAAGCTCGTGCCGCCGTGCGCCATGTACAGGTTCACCGACGCCCCGCACTCCAGGATCTCCCGCAGCGCCTCGGCGGCCTCGGCCGGATCCCGTACGGCGTGCTCACCGGACCAGTGGTCGAACCAGCCGCACCAGAACTCCATGCACATCAGCGGGCCCCCGGGGCGGTGGCGGCGCAGCGTCTCGAAGGCCACGCGCGCGTGGGAGCCGAAGTTCACCGTGGCGAGCACCCCGGGCAGCGAACCCCCGGTCAGCATGTGGTCCTCGGGGCCGTCCGAGGTGCACAGCGCGGCGGTGACCCCCTCGGCGCGCAGCACACCGGCCAGCTCCTCCAGATGGCCGGTGTCACTGCCGTAGCTGCCGTACTCGTTCTCCACCTGGACCATGACCACCGGACCGCCGCGGTCGGTCTGGCGGGGCACGATCTCGGGCAGCAGCCGCTGGAACCAGTTCCGGACATGGCGCATGTACCGCTCGTCACGCGTACGCGCGCGCGTGCCCGGCTCGCCCGTCAGCCACGCCGGCAGCCCGCCGTTCTCCCACTCGGCGCAGATGTAGGGCCCCGGCCGCACGATCGCCCACAGGCCCGCCCCGCGGACCGCGTCCAGGAACCGGCCGACCGCCGCCACGTCCCGGAAGGCGCCCGGACGCGGCTCGTGCAGGTTCCACGGGACGTACGTCTCCACGCAGTTCAGGCCCATCGCCCGCAGCATCTCCAACCGGTGTCCCCACTGGTCCTCGTGCACCCGGAAGTAGTGCAGCGCCCCGGACAGCAGCCGCACCGGCCGCCCGTCCAGCAGGAACCCGGACTCCCCGACCGCGAACGCGCTCATGCGCCGCCCCCCACCCTGATCCCGTCCATGGGCTTCAGCCTCACCCCTACCGGCGACCGGCGCCATGGACGAAGATCGCCACTGCTTGGACAAAAGGAAGAGCGGCGCCGCCCGGACGGCCACGCGCCGCGCGGCACGGCGGGAGGAACGCCGATGTACCGGACCTGGATGCGGTTCCTCAGCCCCGGCCCCGCCCACCACCGCCTCGGCCTGGTCTGCCTCGGCGTCGGCCTCCAGCACGGCGCGCTGCCCCCCGTCGGCCCGCGCACCCTCGACCACCACGTCGCCGTGGTGATCAGCGCGGGCGGCGGCTGGTACCGCGGCGCCGACGGCCGCCGTACGACCGTCACCGCGCCCGCGCTGCTGTGGCTCACCCCCGGCGTCCCCCACCACTACGCGCCCGACCCGGACAGCGGCTGGGACGAGGGCTTCGTCGACTTCACCGGACCCGCCACGACCGCCTACCGCGACCTCGGCTACATCGAACCCGACCGGCCCGTCGTCCCGCTCTCCGACGCCGCCGGCCCCCGCGCGGTCATCACCCGCGTCGCCCGGGCCGCCCGCCGCGACAACCCCCTGCTGGAGGTGGAGACCGGCGCCGCCGTCCACGAGCTCCTCGTCGCGCTGCGCCGCGCCCGCGCCGGCCTCGCCCCCGGCGGCGACCAGGTGCTGGCGGCCCTGGCCCGGGACGCCTGCGCACCGCTGAGCGTCGCCGACCACGCCGCCCGGCACGGGATGACCACCGCCGAGCTGCGCGGCGCGGTCCGCCGGGCGGCCGGCTGCACCCCGAAGGACTACCTGCTCGGCATCCGGCTCGGCCGGGCCAAGGACCTCCTCGCCGGCACCGAGCTGCCCGTCGCGGCCGTCGCCCGCCGGGTCGGCTACGACGACCCCGCCTACTTCTCCCGGCTGTTCACCCGGCGCGTGGGCCTCGCCCCCGTCCGTTTCCGCGCCCAGCAGGGCCTCACCGTCCCCGGCGGCTGGAGCGACCGCGTCCCCGACCCCGGCGATCCGCCGGTGATCCACTCTCCGGACACCCCATAGGGCCCGGCCCGTGAAGCGCATAGGGTGAGCCCCCATGACCACCAGCAACACCGGCACCGGTGCCGACGACCCCGAGGTCCGCCAGGAACTGGAGCGGCTGCGCGACAGCATCGACAACATCGACGCGGCCGTCGTCCACATGCTCGCCGAGCGCTTCAAGTGCACCCAGCAGGTCGGCCGGCTCAAGGCGCTGCACCAGCTGCCGCCCGCCGACCCGGCCCGCGAGGCCCGGCAGATCGAACGCCTGCGCCGCCTCGCCGAGAACGCCAAGCTCGACCCCGCGTTCGCCGAGAAGTTCCTCAATTTCATCATCGCCGAGGTGATCCGGCACCACGAACGCATCGCCGAGGACACCCACAACGCACAGCCGGCGCACGAGGACCCGGCACGGCCCTGACCGGGGCCCGGAGGCGCCCGGCCAGGCGCGTGGGCAAGGGGGCGCGCAGGGGACAAAAGCCATGTACCGATCCGCCCCTGTGCGCTGTCGGCCCCATCAGGCAGCATGGCCTGCATGTCCGTACTCACGCGCGACGAAGCGCAGCTCCGAGCACAGTTCCTCGACGTCCACCGGTACACGGTCGAACTGGACCTCACGACCGGTGACGAGACCTTCGACTCCCGTACCGCGATCCGGTTCACGGCGCGGTCCGACGGGGACACGTTCGTCGAGCTGAAGCCCGCCGAGCTGCGCGGTGTCACGCTCGACGGACAGCCGCTCGACCCGGAGTCCCTGTGCGAGGACCGGCTGCCGCTGAAGAACCTCACCGCAGGCGAGCACGAGCTGCGCGTCGACGCGGTCATGCGCTACTCCCGCACCGGCGAGGGCATGCACCGCTTCACCGACCCCAGCGACGGCGAGACGTACGTCTACACCCAGATGTTCCTGGACGACATCCAGCGCATCTTCGCCGCCTTCGACCAGCCCGACCTGAAGGCCGTCTTCGAGGTCTCCGTCAAGGCGCCCGAGGGCTGGAGCGTCCTCGCCAACGGCGTCACCGAGCACCGCGGCGACGGCCTCTGGCAGGCCGCGCCCACCCCGCCCGTCTCCACCTACCTCGTCGCCGTCGCCGCCGGCCCCTGGCACTCCGTGCGCACCGAGCACCGCGGACTGCCCTTCGGCATCCACTGCCGCCGCTCCCTCGCACCCCACCTCGACACCGACGCCGACGAGATCCTCGACATCACGCGCGCGTGCTTCGACCGCTACCACGAGAAGTTCGAGGAGCCCTACCCCTTCGACTCCTACGACCAGGCTTTCGTCCCCGAGTTCAACGCGGGCGCCATGGAGAACCCGGGCCTGGTCACCTTCCGCGACGAATTCGTCTACCGCTCCGCCGTCACCGACACCGAGCGGCAGACCCGCGCCATGGTCATCGCCCACGAGATGGCCCACATGTGGTTCGGCGACCTCGTCACCCTCAAGTGGTGGGACGACATCTGGCTGAACGAGTCCTTCGCCGAGTACATGGGCTACCAGACCACCGCCGAGGCCACCCGCTTCACCGACCCCTGGACCGAGTTCGGCGTCACCCGCAAGTCCTGGGGCTACGACGCCGACCAGCGGCCCACCACCCACCCGGTCGCCCCCGAGAACGTCGACGACACGGCCTCCGCCCTGCTCAACTTCGACGGCATCTCCTACGCCAAGGGCGCCTCCGCACTGCGCCAGCTGGCCGCCTGGCTCGGCGAGAAGGACTTCCTCGCCGGCATCAACGCCCACTTCACGCGGCACAAGTTCGGCAACGCCACCCTCGCCGACTTCATCGACTCCCTCGCCTCCGCCACCGACCGCGACGTACACGCCTGGGCCGACAGCTGGCTGCGCACCACCGGCGTCGACACGCTCACCCCGCGGATCGCCGCCACCGGCGGCACCTGCGCGCTGACCGCCGACCGCGCGGGCAGCCGCCCGCACCGCCTCAGCGCCGGACTGTACGACCACGACGTCGCCGAGGAGGGCCGGCTGCTGCTGCGCGAGCGCATCGGCCTCGACGTGCCGCAGACCGCCCCGCAGCCCATCGGCAAGCGCCCCGCACTCGTCCTCCTCAACGACGGCGACCTCACCTACGCCAAGATCCGCTTCGACACCGCCTCCTTCGACACGCTCCGCACCAGCCTGTCCGGCCTGCCCGACCCGCTCACCCGCGCGGTCGTCTGGAACGCCCTCAGGGACGCCGTCCGCGACGGCGAACTCGCGCCCGCCGCCTACCTGGAGACGGCCCGCGCCCACCTGCCGCGCGAGACCGACCTGGCCGTCACCGAGGGCGTCCTCGCCTTCGCCGCCGGCCAGCTCGCCGACCAGTACCTGACCTCGGAGGACCGCCCGGCCGCCCTGGCCACCCTCACCTCGCTCTGCCGCGACCTGCTGCGACGCACCGAGGACGGAGACCACCCCGGCCTGCGTCTGATCGCCGTACGGCACCTGATCGACGTCGCCGCCCACCCGGAGACCGTCGCCGCCTGGCTCGCCGACGGCACGGTGCCCGGCGGACCGGAACTCGACCCCGAACTGCGCTGGCGCATCCTCGCCCGGCTCGCCGTGCTCGGCGCCACCGACGAGGACGCCATCGCCGCCGAGCTGGCGCGCGACCCGAGCGCCACCGGCCAGGAGGGCGCCGCCCGCTGCCGTGCCGCCCTGCCCGACCCGGAGGCCAAGCGCGCCGCCTGGGAGGCGATGTTCGCCGGCGACGACCTGTCCAACTACCTCTTCACGGCCACCGCCCGGGGCTTCTGGCAGCCCGAACAGGCCGACCTGGTACGGGAGTACGTGCCGCGCTTCTACGCGGACGCGGTCGCCGTGGCCGCCCGCCGCGGCCCCGCCATCGCCGTCGCCGCCGGCCGCTGGTGCTTCCCGGCCCACGCCGTCGACGCCGAGAACCTCCGCCTGGGCGAGGCATGCCTGCGCGACGCGGACCTCACCCCGGCCCTGCGCCGCACCCTCGCCGACCGGCTGGACGACCTCTCCCGCGCCCTGAAGGTGCGCGGCGAGGAGCGGGCGGAGTAGGAGCGGGCGGGCGTGGGCCGCACAGCGCCGGCGTAGGCGGCACACGTCCGGCGCCGGCGTGCACCGGCACAGGTCCGACGACGCAGGACGCGGCCGGTCCCTGCCGATGACGCGGCGGACCGGCCGCCGTCCCCGGGCCCGGACGGCCGGGGACCGGCGAAGCCACGGAAGCCGGTGCCGCGATCGTGGTGACCGGCGCGACCGGCGACACCGGCCGAGCCCCCGTCCACGGTCACCTCGCCGGGGCGGAGTCCGTCAGGGCGCCGCCCCAGACGGTCGCCCGCGCGTACGGGAACAGCCTCGTCGCCCCGGCCGACGTCCGTGGAGACCGCCCCGGCCGAGACGGCCCCGGAGCCCTTCCCGCACGTACCGCCGCATGTGCCGGCTCACCGGAACCCCGGCCCGCACCCCCCGCCCGACGGGCCCGGGACCACGCCGCCGGTTTCCGGGCCGGACGCGAGGAGCCCGCCCGCCCCAACACCTCGCAGGGGTACGGCAGTACACACTTTCGGGTTTCGTTCGCCCGGCTTCCGGGACACAGGGCCCCCTTCCGGTACAAGCTGGAACTCCACCCACACGCCGGAAGCCCCGGGCCCTGGACGCCCGCCGGACGTTCCCCTGCCCGGAGGAGAGCCCATGAGCGCAGGAGAGCCCATGAGCCTGCCGCCCCTCGCCTCCGGCCCCGGCGGCCCCGACGCCCTGCGGCCCCTCCTCGACACCGTGCTCGACGCCCTCGCGGCCGGCCGCGACGAGCGCGGCGGACCACTGCCCGCCGGCGGACCGGACGCCGTCGCCGCGCGCGTCGCCGACGCCCTCGGGGACGTCCTGCCCGACACCGGCGACCCGGACGCCCTGCGCACCCTCGTGCACGCGCTCGCCGCGGGCTCCGCCGACCCCGCCGACCCGCTGTGCGCGGCCCACCTGCACTGCCCGCCGCTCGCCGTGGCCACCGCCGCCGACCTCGCCGCCAGTGCCCTCAACCCCTCCCTGGACTCCTGGGACCAGGCCCCGGCCGCCTCCGCCCTGGAGGCCGTCGTCACCCGCACCCTCGCCCGCACGGCCGGGCTCGCCGACGCCCTCGTCACCACCGGCGGCACCGAGTCCAACCAGCTCGCCCTACTGCTCGCCCGCGAGGCACACGGCGGCGTGCGCCTCGTGTGCGGCGCGAACGCCCACCACTCGCTGCCGCGCGCCGCCTGGCTGCTCGGCCTGCCCGACCCGGTCGTCATCCCGGCACCGGGCGGCACCCTCGACCCGGCCGCCCTCCACGAGACCCTCACCGCGCTCCCCGGCCCGCTGCTCGTCACCGCCACCGCCGGCACCACCGACGCCGGCCTCATCGACCCGCTGCCCGAGATCGCCGGCCTGTGCACCGCCCACGGCGCCCGGCTGCACATCGACGCGGCCTACGGCGGCGGCCTGCTGTTCAGCGACCGGCACCGCGACAAACTCGCCGGACTCGAAACCGCCCACACCGTCACCCTCGACCTGCACAAACTCGGCTGGCAACCGGTCGCCGCCGGACTCCTCGCCGTCGCCCGCCCCCACGAACTCACCGCACTCCACCAGCGCGCCGACTACCTGAACGCCGACGACGACACCGAAGCCGGACTCCCCGACCTGCTCGGCCGCTCCCCGCGCACCAGCCGCCGCCCCGACATCCTGAAGACCGCCGTCACCCTGAAGGCCCTGGGCCGCAGCGGACTCGGCACCCTGGTCGACCAGGTCTGCGCCCGGGCCCGCGAGTTCGCCGGACAGATCCGCGAGCACCCCGGCTTCGAGCTGTACGACCGCCCCGTCATCAGCACCGTCCTGTTCCGGCCGGCCGAAGCCGACGACGACGCCGTGGCCACCGTCCGCCGACGACTGCTGCACGAGGGCCGGGCCGTCCTCGGCCGCGCCCGACTCGACGGCAGGCTCTGGCTCAAGGCCACCGTCCTCAACCCCCACACCCGGCCGGACGACCTGACCCACCTGCTCAAACTCGTAGAACTCGCCGAAAGAAGCCTCCCCGGATGACCCACCCCCCACGCCACGAACCCGCCTCCCCACGCGACCTGGTCGGCGTCGGCATCGGCCCCTGCAACCTCTCCCTCGCCGCGCTCGCCCAGCCGCTCGCCGAACTCGACGCCGTCTTCTACGAACAGCGCCCCGACTTCGACTGGCACCCCGGCCTGCTCGTCGACGGCGCCACCGTCCAAGTGCCGTTCCTCGCCGACCTGGTGACCCTCGCCGACCCCACCAGCCCCTGGAGCTTCCTCAACTACCTCAAGACCCGCGAGCGGCTCTTCCCCTTCTACTTCTCCGAGCACCTCCACATCCAGCGCGCCGAGTACGACGCCTACGGCCGCTGGGTCGCCGGGCAACTGCCCGGACTGCGCTTTGGCCACCAGGTCGACGGCGTCCGCTGGAACCCCGAACAGGACGTGTTCGAAGTCGATTTCAGCCAGCTCGACGCCGACGGCGAGACCGAGGCCCTCGGCCGTACCTACGCCCGCAACGTCGTCCTCGGCATCGGCACCGCCCCCTACGTGCCCGACCCCCTCAGGCCCCTCGTGGACGCGCCCGGCGTGCCCGTCGTCCACGCCGCCGACTACCTCGACCACCGCGACAGCATCCTCGCCGCCGGGCATGTCACCGTCGTCGGCTCCGGACAGTCCGGCGCCGAGGTCTTCCTGGACCTGCTCCGGCACCGCCCGGCCGGCCGGGAGAAACTGCACTGGATCGGCCGTACCGAGGCGTTCGCGCCCATGGAGTACTCCAAGCTCGGCCTGGAACACTTCACACCCGACTACACGCGCTACTTCCACGCCCTCGCCGAGCCCGTCCGCGACCGGCTGGTCGCCGCCCAGTGGCAGCTGTACAAGGGCATCGACGCCGGCACCCTCGCCGCCATCCACGACGAGCTGTACCGGCGCACCCTGCACGGCGGCTGGCCCGACGCCGTCCTCACCCCCGGCGTCCGCGTCCGCACCGCCGGCCGGATCGCCACCAGCAAGATCGAGCTGCACCTGGAGCACCTCCAGCAGGACAGCCGCTCCCGGCTCACCACCGAAGCCGTCGTCCTCGCCACCGGCTACCGCGACCGCCCCCTCGATCGCGTCCTCGCCGGACTCGACCCCTACATCCGCCGCGACAGCAGCGAACGCCCGCGCGTCGACGAGGAGTACCGCCTCGTGCTGGACCCCTCGGTCACCGGCTCGGTCTACGTCCAGAACGCCGAACTGCACACACACGGCGTCGGCGCCCCCGACCTCGGCCTCGCCGCCTGGCGCAGCGCCACCATCCTCAACTCGCTCACCGGCAAGGAGCCGTACCCGCTCCCGTCCCGGACCGCCTTCACCTCCTTCGGACTTCAGGAGCCGGCGGCCCGGGTCCCGCAGGGCAGACAGCCCCAGCGGCTCACCCCGCTCGTCGAGGACAGGTGAACGCCGCCGCGGGAGGGTGACCCCTAGAACACCGGCTTGCCGTCGCGCACCAGCTTCCAGTCCGCCGACGCGAAGTCCTTCGGGTCCAGGACACCCTTCGCGGTCACCCACTCGGCGATCCGGGTGCGGATCTCCGTCGACTCCGACCACAGTTCCTTGGCCGTGGCGACGTGCGGGAAGGCACCGCCGCCATTGGCCCGGTAGTTGTTCACGGCGAACACGAACTCCTGGGCGTCGTCCAGCGCGACCCCGCCGAAGGTCAGGTTCCTGATCCGCGACCCGGCCGGCCGGGCGATGTCGATGTCGTACGACAGGCCCGAGACGTAGTCGTAGTTGTAGTCCGGGCGGCCACCGGCGTTGGTCAGCTTCTCCACGTCCACCGTGACGTCGGCGGCCGTCTGGACGTAGTACTCCGCCGAGTACTCCAGGTAGGCCCGGACCTGGGCGCCCGTCAGCAGCTTGGCGACCAGCGTGTTGTCGTACACGTACAGGCTCGACAGGTCCCGGATGGTGACGTCGCCGGCCGGGATCTCGGAGGTCCGGGAGAACGGCGAGGCCTGGGCGATCACCGGCAGCGAGGCGTACGCCGTACCCGCGAGCGCGGCCTTGACCACGTCCTCCTGGACCCTGGTGATCAGGTCGATGATCGGGGCGTCCTTGTAGCGGGCCTCGACGGTCGTCAGGGTCTCGGTCGCCCGGCCCACGACCTGGTTGACGTACGCGACGACCTTCTTGTGCTCGTCGGTGAGCAGCTTGGTGATCTTCGGGTCGTCGGCGACGCCGTTGGAGTTGCGCAGCGAGGCGGAGACCGACTCGACCTCCCAGCGGCCCTTGCTGAACACCAGCTCGATGTCGAAGAGGGTCAGCCGCTCGGCGAAGCACAGCGGCTCCGACAGGACGACCGTCTTGCCGGTCTCCTCGTTGACGACCTTCAGCTCCGGGATCTCCAGGTGCGCGTGGCCCACCAGGATCGCGTCGATGCCCGGCACCTGCCTGGCCACGTTCGCCGCCGCGTTCTCCACGTACGGCACCTGGTCGCCGTACGACGAGGTGCCCGAGGTGCCCGAGTGCGCCGAGACGACGACCACGTCCGCGCCCATCGACCTCAGCTTCGGCACCCACTTCGCGGCCTGCTCCTCCAGACCCGGGAACGCCAGCTTGCCCTGGACGTAGGCCTTGTCCCAGATCGCGATGCCCGGGTTGGTCAGACCGAGCACGGCGACCTTGACCGGCTTGGCGCCCGGCACGTGGAACGTCTTCATGAAGTACGGCGGAAAGGCGGGCTTCAGCGTCTTCGCGTCCACCGCGTTGGCACCGAGCAGCGGGAAGTCGAGCTGGTCCTCGAACTTCCGCAGCGTCTCGATGCCGTAGTTGAACTCGTGGTTGCCGAGGGCCGCCGCGTCGTACCCGATCGCGTTCATCGCCTGCGCCATCGGGTGCACCGGGCCGCCCTTGGCGGTGATCGGTTCGACCTTGGCGTAGTAGTAGGTGAGCGGGGTGCCCTGGATGGTGTCACCGGCGTCCAGGAGCAGCGTGTTGCCGCGGCCCTTCTCCTTGCGCACCTGCTCGACCAGGGTGGAGATACGGGCCAGGCCCGTCGCGTTGCCCGCGTTGTCGGCGTACTCGGCGTCCTTGAAGTAGTCCCAGTTGAAGACGTGCCCGTGCAGGTCGGTGGTGCCCATGACGGTCAGGGAGTACCGCTTCACGGGGTGCCCGGGCTTCCCGGCCGGTGCCGCCTCGGCCGCCGGAGCCGCCGCCGCGCCGGCGATCGCCACTCCCGCTCCGGTGGCGGCGGACTTCTTCAGGAACTTCCGGCGGTTCAACGGCATGTCTCGGTCTCCTTGGCGGTGGCACAACAACGCGCGAGTACAACAACGCGCGTAGATTCTGACCTGGTCATGACTTACGGCAACAGGTCCGGAAGGTTGCGATCTGGTGACCATCGCTCATAGGAGCGGACAGCCGCACAATTCAACACTTGTCAATAACCCTTTGCCGAAAGTCTGTTGAGTGGTCATACGGCGCCAATTCCCTACCCGTCGGTAAGTCATAGGCTCGACTCATGCGCCGAGCAAAGATCGTTTGTACACTGGGGCCCGCCACCGACTCGTACGACCAGATCAAGGCACTGGTCGAGGCCGGAATGGACGTCGCCCGCTTCAACCTCAGCCACGGCACCCACGCCGATCACGAGGAGCGGTACCAGCGCGTGCGAAAGGCGGCCGACGAGACCGGGCGCAGCGTCGGAATCCTCGCCGACCTTCAGGGCCCGAAGATCCGGCTCGGCCGCTTCGCCGAAGGACCCGTACTCCTTGAACGCGACGACACCTTCACCATCACCGTGGAGGAAGGCGTCGACGGCGACCGCCACCGGTGCGGCACCACCCACGCCGGCCTCGCCACCGACGTCACCCCCGGCGAGCGCATCCTCGTGGACGACGGCAAGGTCTGCCTGGAGGTCACCGACGTCGACGGCCCCCGCGTACGCACCCGAGTGGTCGAGGGCGGCGTCATCTCCGACCACAAGGGCCTGAACCTCCCCGGCGTGGCCGTCTCCGTCCCCGCCCTCTCCAAGAAGGACGAGGACGACCTGCGCTGGGCGCTGCGCACCGGCTTCGACGTCATCGCCCTCTCCTTCGTCCGCAGCGGCGACGACGTCGTGGACGTGCACCGGATCATGGCCGAGGAGGGCCGCCGCCTCCCCGTGATCGCCAAGATCGAGAAGCCGCAGGCCGTGGCCGACCTCGACGGCATCGTGGCCGCCTTCGACGGGCTGATGGTGGCACGCGGCGACCTGGGCGTGGAGATGCCGCTGGAGCAGGTGCCGATCGTCCAGAAGCGCGCCATCAAGCTCGCCAAGCGCAACGCCAAGCCGGTGATCGTCGCCACCCAGATGCTCGACTCGATGATCGAGAACTCCCGGCCCACCCGCGCCGAGGCCTCCGACGTCGCCAACGCGGTCCTCGACGGCACGGACGCGGTCATGCTCTCCGGCGAGACCAGCGTCGGCAAGTACCCGGTCGAGACCGTACGCACCATGGCGAAGATCGTCGCAGCGGCCGAGGAGGACATGCTGGCGGCGGGACTGCCGCCGCTCACCGAGCGGAACAAACCGCGCACCCAGGGCGGCGCGGTCGCGCGGGCCGCCGCCGAGATGGGCGACTTCCTCGGCGCGAAGTTCCTGGTCGCGTTCACCCAGTCCGGGGACACCGCCCGTCGCCTCTCCCGCTACCGCTCCCCGATCCCCCTCCTGGCCTTCACGCCGGAGCCGGCCACCCGCTCCCAGCTCAGCCTCACCTGGGGCGCGGAGACCTTCCTCGGCCCGCACGTGGACTCCACGGACGCCATGGTCGACCAGGTGGACGAACTGCTCCTGAAGTACGGCCGCTGCCAGAAGGGCGACGTCGTGGTGATCACGGCCGGTTCCCCGCCCGGCGTCTCCGGCTCGACCAACATGGTCCGCGTCCACCACATCGGCGAGGACGACAGCCCGAAGTGACGGGCGGGGTCCTCTTGCGGGGCCCCTTTCAGTGCTTGGGGCCGACGTGGGCGTCCAGCAGGACTATGGAGGCCTTCTTGGCGACGGAGATGTTGTACGGGTTCCCGTCGCGGGTGCAGTGCGTCCACTCGACGCTGAGTTTGTCGAGGGTGTCCGTGTACAGGCCCCGGATGTCGTCCGACTTGTTGGTGAAGAAGTAACGCGGATACTCGTACCGCTTGCGCTCACCGGCGACGAGCCGGGTCGTCCAGTTGGTGATGAGGCACCCGTCGGAGTGGATCAGGCCCCGGATGAACTCCCATGGATGAGCGTCGACGATGGCTCGTTGCCAGGCTTCCAGAACGATCGGACGCTCGTGTTTCTTACCGGGGCCGTGCTGGGGGAAGAGGCAGGGCCAGTGCTTGCTGGTGCTGGTGACCGCTGCGCAGCCTTGTTCCTGGCAGCGAGGACAGGGCTTGCCTACGCGTTCGACCGGCTCGATGCGTGTCTGCCAGGAGCGGATCGCGTATCGGGATATCCCCGTCTCCCTGCTGACGGAGTTGAGGCTTCGCCCCTGCGCTGCCAGCGCCACCGCTCGCTCGCGTGTGTTGATGTCGTACATGTGCACACGGTGCGTGAGCGACCAGCATGACACGCGGCAAAAAGCGGATGTTCACGAGAACGAGGACATCCGCTTGCATCTGCTGACCTTGGAATCCAAGGAAAGGTGCCCCGGGTCGGACTCGAACCGACACTGTATGGGTTTTGAATCCATTGCCTGCTGCCAATTGGGCTACCGGGGCCCGCGGAATCAAAGGTTTCCCTCGACCCTCCGCGCGTCCACCATACCGTAGCTAGGTAGGCTCTTGTCAGCAGTACCCCTGCCCTGAACGAGGAGCCCCCGTGACCCCCGAGTCGCCCCAGCCCGTAGACGTGCCCGACGACGACAAGTCGCACGTTCCTCCGCTGACGACCCGTGTCGTCATCGCCGAGGACGAGGCCCTGATCCGGCTCGACCTGAAGGAGATGCTGGAGGAGGAGGGGTACACCGTCGTCGGCGAGGCCGGGGACGGTGAGCAGGCCGTCGAGCTGGCCCGCGAGCACAAGCCGGACCTGGTCATCCTGGACGTGAAGATGCCCAAGCTGGACGGCATCTCCGCGGCCGAGAAGATCGCCGGTGAGTCCATCGCGCCGGTGCTGATGCTCACCGCCTTCTCGCAGCGCGACCTCGTCGAGCGCGCCCGGGACGCCGGTGCCATGGCCTATCTGGTCAAGCCGTTCAGCAAGAGCGACGTCGTCCCGGCGATCGAGATGGCCGTCTCCCGGTTCACCGAGCTGAAGCAGCTGGAGCAGGAGGTCGCCGACCTCACCCAGCGGCTGGAGACCCGCAAGCTGGTCGACCGTGCGAAGTCCATCCTCCAGACCGAGTACGGCCTGACCGAGCCCGCCGCGTTCCGCTGGATCCAGAAGACTTCCATGGACCGCCGTATGTCGATGCAGCAGGTCGCGGAGGCGGTCATCGCGGACAACGAGGAGAAGAAGGCGGCCAAGAAGGACTGAGCCCGTCTTGTACGACGAAGGCCCGCGCCCCGGAGAAGGGGGCGCGGGCCTTCGTCGTACCCGGGCGGTCAGTCCTCGCCGAGGTAGGCCTTCCGGACCGACTCGTCGTGCAGCAGGTCCTGTCCCGTGCCGGACAGGACGATGTTGCCGACTTCCATGACGTGTCCCTGGTCGGCGAGCGAGAGGGCGGCCTGGGCGTTCTGCTCGACGAGCAGGATCGTCGTGCCCTGGGCCTTCAGCTCGGCGATCGTCGCCATGATCTTCTGCATCATGATCGGCGACAGGCCCATCGACGGCTCGTCCAGCATCAGCAGCTTCGGCTGGGACATCAGTGCCCTGCCCATGGCGAGCATCTGCTGCTCGCCGCCGGAGAGGGTGCCCGCGGCCTGCTTGCGCCGTTCCCCGAGGATGGGGAAGAGGTCGTAGGCGCGCTGGATGTCCTTCTCGACGCCGGGTTTGTCGTTGCGCAGGAACGCGCCGAGGCGCAGGTTGTCCTCGATGCTCATGCGCGGGAAGATGTGCCGGCCCTCGGGGGAGTGGGCGAGGCCCAGGGAGACCACCTCGTGGGCGGGGATCTTCTTCAGCGATCTGCCGTTGAACCTGATCTGTCCGCCGACCGGCTTGAGCAGTCCGGACAGGGTGCGCAGGGTGGTGGTCTTGCCGGCGCCGTTGGTGCCGATGAGGGTGACGACCTGGCCGGCCTCGACCTTGAAGGAGATGCCCTTGACGGCTTCGATCTTGCCGTAGGCGACCCTCAGGTCCTCGACTTCGAGCAGTGCGGTCATCGGTCGTTCTCCTTGCCGGGCGCGGCGTCGGTCGTGGTGTCGGCGCGTGCGCCGGTGGCCTCGGCCGTGGTCCCGGCGTGTGCCTCGGCGGCCTCGACCTCGGCCACTTCCTCGGCGCCGGGTGCGTCCTCGAAGGGTTCGCCGAGGTAGGCCGCGACGACGCGTTCGTCGCCCTGGACGGTGGCGCTGTCGCCCTCGATGAGCTTCTCGCCCTGGACGAGGACGGCGACGCGGTCGCACAGGTTGAAGATGAAGCGCATGTCGTGCTCGATGACGAGGACGGCGATGCCCATGTCGCGGATGGCGAAGACCAGTTCCTCGGTGGTGCGGGTCTCCTGCGGGTTCATGCCGGCGGTCGGTTCGTCGAGGAGGAGCAGGCCGGGCTCGCTGGCCAGGGCGCGGGCGATCTCCAGTTTGCGCTGTTCGCCGTAGGGGAGGTTGCGGGCGAGGTGTTCGGCCTTGTGGTCGAGGCCGACGAACCGGAGCAGTTCCATGGCCCGGTCCTTGGAGGCCTTCTCGGCCTTGTGGAAGCCGGGGCCGCGCAGGACGGCCGACCAGAAGCCCTCTTTGGTGCGGGTGTGCCGGCCGACGAGCACGTTCTCCAGGACCGTCATGTTGGCGAACAGGCGGATGTTCTGGAAGGTGCGTGCGATGCCGGCCGCGGTGACCTTGAAGGACTTGGGCGGCAGGACGTCGCCCTTGTAGCGGACCTCGCCCTCGGTGGGGACGTACAGGCCGGTGAGGCAGTTGAAGAAGGTGGTCTTTCCGGCGCCGTTGGGGCCGATGAGGCCGACGATCTCGCCGGCGCCGACGGTGAGGTCGACGCCGCGTACGGCGGTCAGGCCGCCGAAGCGCATGGTGACGCCGCGGGCGTCGAGGACGGTCTCTCCGGGAGTGGGGGCGCCGGGGGCGGTGTCCGTGGTGGTGGTGTGGGTGGTCATGGTGGTCAGGCCCCCGCCTTCGTCAGGAGGGTGGGTGCTTCCGCCTCTTCGTGGAATTCGAGCTGGCGGCGCCGGTTGGGGATGAGGCCCTCGGGGCGGAACCGCATCAGCAGGATGAGTGCGAGGCCGAAGGCGAAGAGCTGGTAGTCACCGAGGAACTGGAGTTTGTTCGGGATGAGGAAGAGCAGGGCGGCGCCGATCAGCGGGCCGCTGATGGTGCCCATGCCGCCGAGGACGACCGCGGCGAGCAGGAAGGCGGAGTTGGGCGGGATGGGGCCGGCGAAGAGGTACTGCTCGGGCGTCACGGTGTAGGTGACGTGGGCCTGGACGGTGCCGGCGAGTCCGGCGAGGGAGGCGCCGACGGCGAAGGCGATGAGCTTGACGCGGAAGCCGTTGATGCCCATGGCGAGGGCGGCGGTCTCGTCCTCGCGGATGGCGACCCAGGCGCGGCCGATGCGGGAGTTGCCGCTGCGCCGGAATACGAGCACGACGACGGCGGTGATGATCAGCATCAGGAAGAAGTAGTTGGCGAAGCGGCCGATGGTGAAGCCGCCCATGTCGTGCTGGGCGCCGAGGTCGAAGCCGAGGATGTCGAGGTTGGGGATGGAGGCGATGCCATTGGAGCCGTTGGTGAGGTCGGGTCCCGAGGTGCCGTCGAGGTTGTTGGCCGTGATGCGGAAGATCTCGCCGAAGCCGAGGGTGACGATGGCGAGGTAGTCGCCGCGCAGGCGCAGGGTGGGGGCGCCGATGAGGACGCCGAACACCAGGGAGGCGGCGGCGCCGATGAGGACGGCGGCCCAGAAGGGGAAGTGGACGTGGAAGGGTGAGTTGGGGGAGCCGGAGACCAGGGCCGCGGCGTAGGCGCCGACGCCGAGGAAGGCGACGTATCCGAGGTCGAGGAGGCCGGCGAGGCCGACGACGATGTTCAGGCCGAGGGCGACGGTGGCGAAGATGAGGATGTAGACGCCGAGGGTCGCGTACTGGTCGTTGGTCTGGGTGAAGGGGAAGAGTGCCGCCGCGACGAAGGCGCCGCAGATGGTGATGTTGGTGTGCCGGGAGGCGATCTGTGAGGCGTGGGCGATGAGGCCGGCCTTGTTGAGGGCGGCGAAGCCGAAGCCCGCGGTGATCAGGAAGCCGATGAACAGTTCGTCGTACTCGGTGCCGATGCCGTAGGTGAAGACGACGAGGCCGAGGGCGAGCATCGCGACGATGATCAGGATCTCGGCGTACGCGGGCAGGGTGGCCGCGGGCCGGGGGGCGTCGGCGGCGAAGACCGCCTTGGTGGTCTCCCACTTGTACGCGGCACCGTGCTTGAACTTCTCCCAGCCGGTGTCGTCGGGGTCGATCGGCTCGGGTTCGGGTCGCTGGAAGGGCAGGGCGAGGGCGCCGGCCAGGGCGGCGAGGCTGCCGAGGGCGACGAGGAAGCCGCCGGGTTCCAGGTTGACGAGTCCGCCGAGGTCGACGCTGATCGCGAGGACCGTGTACCAGCTGGTGGCGAAGGTGGCGAGGGTGGCGAACCGCAGGGCCGCGTCGGGGCCGGCGGGTACGAGCCATCCGAGGCCGCGGATGCCGTAGGAGGCGAGGGCGAAGAGGGTGGCGAGGAGTGCGCCGATGAGGACGAGGACCTGGAGGCCGCCCGGGTAGCCGTAGACGGTGAGGTCGCCGGGGAAGTCTGCGGTCCAGGTCCAGGCGAGGAAGGTGGAGACGATCGTCAGCGCGCTGCCGCCGAGGGCGAGGGCGCGGCCGGCCCTCTCGGGCAGGGGCAGCAGGCCGGTCGGGGTGTCGGCCTTGCGGGCGCTGGGTGTGCCGGGTGCGGTGGTCTGTGTGGTCATCGGTCTCACGCCCTGTCCGCGACGCGCTCGCCGAGCAGGCCCTGTGGCCTGAACAGCAGTACGAGGATGAGGAGTACGAAGGCCCAGACGTCGGCCCAGGACTGGCTGCCGAACTTGTCCATGCCCGGGATGTCGGCGATGTAGGCGGTGGCCAGGGTCTCGGC
The DNA here is from genome assembly GCF_014650735.1 of Streptomyces canarius. Lineage (NCBI taxonomy): Bacteria > Bacillati > Actinomycetota > Actinomycetes > Kitasatosporales > Streptomycetaceae > Streptomyces > Streptomyces canarius. The sequence goes on along the minus strand of NZ_BMVN01000004.1, from coordinate 254,007 downwards.
GACGCCGAGGACCACGCCGCCGATCATGGCTCCGTAGATGTTGCCGATGCCGCCGAGGACGGCCGCGGTGAAGGCCTTGAGGCCGAGTATGAAGCCCATGCGGAAGTCGATCTGGCCGTACTTGAGGCCGTAGGCGACGCCGCCGATGGCGGCGAAGGCAGCGCCGAGGGCGAAGGCGACCACGATGATGCGGTCGGTGTCGATGCCCATGAGCTTGGCGGTGTCGGGGTCCTGGGCGGTGGCCTGCATGCCGCGTCCGGTGCGGGTCCTCATGACGAAGTAGGCGAGGACGGCCATGCTGATGGGGGCCGCGATGATGAGGAAGACGTCGCCGGTCTGGATGGTGACACTGCCGAGGTGGAAGGGGCCTCCGTCGATCTGCGGGAAGGTGCGGGCGGATTTGGCCTCGGGGTACCAGGCCCAGACGGCCTGCTGGAGGGCGAGGGAGAGGCCGATGGCCGTGATGAGAGGGGCCAGGCGGGGGGCGTTGCGCAGAGGCCGGTAGGCGAACCGCTCCGCTCCCACGGCCACAAGTACGGCGACCAGGACGGCGCCGATGAGCATCAGTGGCAGGGCGACCCACATGGAGGTGCCGTCGGGCAGGATGTACGCGTAGACCGTGAGGGCGCCGAACGCTCCGGTCATGAAGATCTCGCCGTGGGCGAAGTTGATGAGCTGGACGATGCCATAGACCATCGTGTAGCCGATGGCGACCAGCCCGTACATGGATCCGAGTAGCAGGCCGTTGACCAGCTGCTGCGGCAGTTCGTTCACCGCATGTCCTCCGAGACGTTCGGAAAAGCTCGACGGGTGTGTCCGGATGCGAGTCCGCGCGGGGCGCCAGTGGAACAGCGCCCCGCGCGGCTCGTGAGGATGGTGCGGGCGTGGTCAGCCGGTGAAGGTACCGGACTTGACGGCCGTGAAGGCACCGTTCTTGACGGCGTACACGGTGAGCTGCTTGTTGGTGGCGTCACCGAACTCGTCGAAGGAGACCTTGCCGGTCACACCGTCGAAGGAGACGTTCTGCATGGCGGCGGTGACCTTGGCGCGGGCGTCGGAGGGCAGCTTGCCGCCGTTGTCCTCGACGACCTTCTTCACGGCCTCGATGATCGCCCAGGCGGAGTCGTAGGAGTAGCCGCCGTAGGCGGAGTACTCGTCCTTGTAGCCGGCTGCCTTGTAGTCGGAGACGAACTGCTTGGCGGAGGGCAGGGACTCGACGGGGGCGCCGACCGAGGTGGCGAGGTCGCCGGTGGCCTCGGGACCGGCCAGCTTGCCGTAGGTGGCGTCGTTGATGCCGTCGCCGCCGACGAGCGGGATCTTGGCTCCGGCGGCCTTGATCTGCTTGCTGAGCGGGCCCGCCTGCGGGTATTCGCCGCCGTAGTAGACGACGTCCGCTCCCGAGTTCTTCACCTTGGTGGCGACGGCGGAGAAGTCCGTGGTGTCGGGGTTGATGTGCTCGGTGCCGACGACCTTGCCGCCGAGCTTCTTGAACTCCTCGCTGAAGGTGCCGGCGAGGCCCGCGCCGTAGGTCTTCTTGTCGTCGATGACGAAGACCTTCTTCTTCTTGGCGGTGTTGAAGACGTACTGGGCGGCGAACGGGCCCTGGATGGCGTCCGTGGTCGCGGTGCGGAAGTACGACTTGTAGGGGCGCACCTTCTTGGTCTGCCAGTCCGCGCCCTGGGTGAGGGCCGGACCGGTGTTGGCCGGGGAGACCTCGACGAGCTTGGCGTCGTCGAAGACCTTCTGCATCGACTCGGCGACGGAGGAGTTCAGCGGGCCGACGACGCCGAGGACGTTGCTGTCGGCGACGAGCTTGGTGGCGTTCTGCTGACCCTGGGACGGCTGCTTCTGGTCATCGAGGGCTTCGATCTTGAAGGTGATGCCCTTGACGAGCTTCTGCTTGTTGGCGTTGCGGACGGCGAGGTCCGCGGAGTTCTTGATGCCGAGGCCCATGGCGGACAGGTCGCCGGTCAGGGGGGCGTCGACGCCGATGACGACGGTGCTGCCGCCGTTGCCGGAGTCGGAGCCCTTGTCGCCGCTGTCGCGCGAGCCGCAGGCGGTGAGGGTGAGCGCTCCCGCCGCCAGCGCGGCGGTGATGGCGATAAGCGAACGTTGACGCACGATCAGTCCTTTCCCCAGGCACAACCGCCTCCCCGTGGAAGCGGCCGAGTCGCGCGCCGCGCTGAATTGGGCAATCCGAAGGCGCGGTGACTGGCCGTGACTCTAGGCGTGTGTGGGGAACGTGGAGGAGTGTCTGGCCGAGGCTGTGACGCTCTTGTTATGACACGACGTAATGCAGAGCGGTACTTGGTGGGGTGGAAGGTGGAATTCAGGTGGATTCGCACCGTCCGCATTGTGAGAACCCGCAGGACTCGCCTTGATCCATCCAGGCGTCTCAGCGGTTTTGGTGATTACCGAACTTTGTTGCCGCAAGCTACTTGCAGGGCGTGTGAGAGGTCCTGTGCGTAACGGGGGCCCAGGATGTAGCTCTGGACCTGTATTGCGCGCGTATTACGCAGAGTTACGTCCAGGAAAGGGAGTCCGGCGTTCTTGGGGACTTTTTCGCATTCCGTCACGTGCATCGTGATCGTGACCTTGCGGGCGGAACCCGACCTTGTCCGAAACGGAACAGGTGGCTCCGGATTCAGGGACAGGCCCGCGTACGGCTGGGTCACCCGGGTCACGGTGACCGGCGGCCCCGAGGTCACGCTCAGCAGCACGGCGAAGCTGAAGCTGCGCGGCGGGGCGCCCGCGGGAGTGGTCCGGCCGTCCAGGTAGGTCATGTCCACCACCTGGGCGGGGTACGGGACTTGCGCGTGCGCCCGGTCCTCGCGCGGGGGCGGCCGGTGCGGCCGGGTGGCGTACAGACAGCCGCCGCCCGCCAGGGCGAGGGCCGCGGCGGCGAGGGCGACGGTGACCCGCCGGTGGCGGGCGTACCAGGCGGTCAGGGCCGCGCGTGTCCGGCCGGGCGGACGCGTGTCCGCCGGCCGCCGGCCGTCCCACGCGCGCGTACCCTCGCCGGGCTCCAGCGGACCGATGCCGCTCATGTCCAGGGACCTGTGCTCGGGGTCCCGTGGCGGTAGCGCGCGGCACACGCCGTGCGGGCCTGACGGTCCATCAACCGCCCGGTGACGTCCGCGCCTTGCTGCTTCCGCGCGGAGCGTCCCGCCGCCACGACGTCCAGGAGGATCCGGTACTGCCCGTGGGACAGCCCCATCGACTGGTAGTCGCCGTAGGTGTCGTCGGCGAGCGTCCTGCGGGCCCAGTAGGTGACGAGCCTGGTGCACAGGCTGGCGTCCGAGGTGGGCTGCGGTGAGGCCGAGGCCGAGGCCGAGGCCGTGGTGGGGGAGGGAGCGGAGCCGTCCGGTCCGGTGCAGCCCGTCGTACACAGCAGCGCCGGCAACGCCAGCCCCGGCATCAGGAACCTCACCCCCGGCCGGGGGCCTCCTCGCCGTCCCATGTGCCGAAGCTAGAGGGAGGGAGGGCGAGGGGCAACGGTCCGGCGGGGGCCGGTGGGAGCGGCGCTCAGCTCGCGGCGGACTCCGCGGGCGCTCCGTCGCCCGGCCGGACGTCGCGCAGCAGGCAGGTCAGCCGGGCGGTGCAGACGCGGCGGCCCTCCTCGTCGCTGATCACGATCTCGTACGTCGCCGTCGACCGCCCCCGGTGCACCGGCGTGGCCACGCCCGTCACCAGGCCGGAGCGGACGCCGCGGTGGTGCGTGCAGTTCAGGTCCACGCCGACCGCGACCTTCGTGCTGCCGCCGTGCAGCATGGAGCCGACCGAGCCCAGGGTCTCCGCCAGCACCGCGGAGGCGCCGCCGTGCAGCAGGCCGTACGGCTGGGTGTTGCCCTCCACCGGCATGGTCCCGACGACCTTGTCCGCCGAGGCCTCCAGGATCTGCACGCCCATCCGCGTGCCCAGATGCCCGGCCGAGAACAGGGCGGGCAGGTCCACACCGAGCGCCGTGTACTCGTCGAGGACCTCCTGCGGGAACTTCACGTGCTGCTGCTCGCCCATGGGCCGGCTCCGTTCGTCGTCCACCTGTCTGCTCGCTGAGCAAACGCTCAGTCGGTCGCCGATTGTTCCAGACGGCTCCCGGCGGTGCCGGTGTGGTCCTCCAGCCGTACGACGACGGACTTGCTGGCCGGGGTGTTGCTGGTGTCGGCGGTGGCGTCCAACGGCACCAGCACGTTCGTCTCGGGGTAGTACGCCGCCGCGCATCCCCGGGCCGTCGGATACAGCACGACCCGGAAACCGGGCGCCCGCCGCTCCACCCCGTCCCGCCACTCGCTCACCAGGTCGACGTACGACCCCTCGGCGATCCCGAGCGACCGGGCGTCCTCGGGGTGCACCAGCACCACCCGGCGCCCGCCCGTGATGCCCCGGTAGCGGTCGTCCAGGCCGTAGATGGTGGTGTTGTACTGGTCGTGCGAGCGCAGGGTCTGCAACAGCAGCCGGCCCTCGGGCAGCGCCGGGTACTCCACCGGCGCGGCCGTGAAGTTCGCCTTGCCCGTGGCGGTCGGGAAGCGCCGCTCGTCGCGCGGGGCGTGCGGCAGCGCGAAGCCGCCGGGCCGGGACACGCGCGCGCCGAAGTCCTCGAAACCGGGGATCACGCGCGCGATGCGGTCACGGACGGTCGCGTAGTCCTTCGCGAACTCCTCCCACGGCACGACGCTGCGCTCGCCGAGCACCCGCCGGGCGAGACCGCAGACGATGGCCGGCTCGGACCGCAGGTGGGGGCTCGCGGGCCTCAGGCGCCCGCGCGAGGCGTGCACCATGCCCATGGAGTCCTCGACCGTCACGAACTGCTCGCCGCCGTCCTGCACGTCGCGTTCGGTCCGGCCCAGCGTGGGCAGGATCAGCGCCCGCGCGCCCGTGACCACGTGCGAGCGGTTCAGCTTGGTCGACACGTGCACGGTCAGCCGCGCGCGGCGCATCGCGGCCTCGGTGACCTCCGTGTCGGGCGAGGCGGAGACGAAGTTGCCGCCCATGGCGAAGAAGACCTTCGCCTCGCCGTCGCGCAGCGCGCGGATGGCCCGTACGACGTCGAAGCCGTGCTCGCGCGGCGGCGCGAACCCGAACTCCTTCTCCAGGGCGTCCAGGAAGGCCGGCGCGGGCCGTTCGAAGATGCCCATGGTGCGGTCGCCCTGGACGTTGCTGTGCCCGCGCACCGGGCACACGCCCGCCCCCGGGCGGCCGATGTCACCGCGCAGCAGCAGGAAGTTGACCACCTCGCGGATGGTCGGGACGGCGTGCTTGTGCTGGGTGAGGCCCATGGCCCAGCAGACGATGGTCCGCCGTGAGGCGAGGACCATGCCGAGGGCCTGCTCGATCTCCGCGCGCGTGAGGCCGGTCGCGGTCAGCGTCTCGTCCCAGTCGGCGGCACGCGCGGCCTTCGCGAACTCCTCGAAGCCGTGGGTGTGTTCGCGGACGAACTCCTCGTCGACCGCACCCTCGGTCTGAAGGATCAGCTTGTTGAGGAGCCGGAAGAGCGCCTGGTCGCCGCCGATGCGGATCTGGAGGAACAGGTCGGTGAGGGCGGCGCCCCTGAGGAGGCCCTGCGGGGTCTGGGGGTTCTTGAAGCGCTCCAGGCCCGCCTCGGGCAGCGGGTTGACGCTGATGACCTTCGCGCCGTTCGCCTTGGCCTTCTCCAGCGCGGAGAGCATGCGCGGGTGGTTCGTGCCCGGGTTCTGGCCCGCGACGATGATCAGGTCGGCCTTGTACAGGTCCTCCAGTAGGACGCTGCCCTTGCCGATCCCGATGGTCTCGCTGAGCGCCGACCCGGACGACTCGTGGCACATGTTCGAGCAGTCCGGCAGGTTGTTCGTGCCCAGCTCGCGCGCGAAGAGCTGGTACAGGAACGCGGCCTCGTTGCTGGTGCGGCCGGAGGTGTAGAAGACGGCCTCGTCCGGGGAGCCGAGGGCGGCGATCTCCTCGGCGACGATGTCGAAGGCCCGCTCCCAGGAGACCGGCTCGTAGTGCGTGCCGCCCTCGGGGAGGTACATGGGGTGGGTGAGCCGGCCCTGCTGTCCCAGCCAGTAGCCGCTGCGGCCGGACAGGTCCGCGACGGAGTGCGCGGCGAAGAACTCGGGCGTGACCCGGCGCAGGGTGGCCTCCTCGGCCACCGCCTTGGCGCCGTTCTCGCAGAACTCCGCCGTGTGCCGGTGGTCCGGCTCCGGCCAGGCGCAGCCCGGGCAGTCGAAGCCGTCCTTCTGGTTCACGCGCAGCAGCGTCAGCGCGGTGCGCTTCACACCCATCTGCTGCTGGGCGATGCGCAGCGTGTGCCCGATGGCCGGCAGCCCCGCCGCCGCGTGCCGGGGCTCCGCGACCTGCGGCGCGTCCTGGACCGGATCACCCTTGGGCGGCTTCGTCGCCATCGCACGATCCCCTTCGACTGCGTGTGAGAAGTACGCCGACGATCCTCCCACGGTCCGCCGACAACGGTGCCGGGCGGGCAGGGCGGGAGGCGGCAGCATTGCTTGCGCCGGTTCCGCGGCGTTCGTCCGCGCGGGATGCTCGTCGTCGTGGGACGCGCGGGATCCTCGTCGTCGTGAGATGCGCGGGATCCTCGTCGTCGTGGGACGCGCGTGATCCTCGTCGCCGTGAGCGACCGGGAGGCAACCGGCTGTGCCCCCGCCGGAACCGCCCGGCCCGCGCTGTCAGTGGCTCGTGGCAGGATCGGGGACGTGGCAGAGACAGCATCGAAGCAGACCGACAAGACCCCCGGCGGCTCCCGTCCCCGGCTGATGCTCATGGACGGGCACTCGCTGGCCTACCGCGCGTTCTTCGCGCTGCCCGCGGAGAACTTCACGACCGCGACCGGCCAGCCGACGAACGCGATCTACGGCTTCGCGTCGATGCTGGCCAACACCCTGCGTGACGAGGCGCCCACGCACTTCGCGGTGGCCTTCGACGTCTCCCGCAAGACCTGGCGCTCCGAGCGGTTCACCGAGTACAAGGCGAACCGCTCCAAGACCCCGGACGAGTTCAAGGGCCAGGTCGAGCTGATCGGCGAGCTGCTCGACGCGATGCACGCGCACCGCTTCGCCGTCGAGGGCTACGAGGCGGACGACATCATCGCCACCCTCGCCACCCAGGCCGAGGCCGAGGGCTTCGAGGTGCTGATCGTCACCGGCGACCGCGACTCCTTCCAGCTGGTCAGCGAGAACACCACCGTGCTCTACCCGACCAAGGGCGTCTCGGAGCTGACCCGCTTCACCCCGGAGAAGGTTTTCGAGAAGTACGGATTGACGCCCGCCCAGTACCCGGACTTCGCGGCCCTGCGCGGCGACCCGTCCGACAACCTCCCCGGCATCCCCGGCGTCGGCGAGAAGACCGCCGCGAAGTGGATCAACCAGTTCGGCTCCTTCGCCGAGCTGGTCGAGCGGGTCGAGGAGGTCAAGGGCAAGGCCGGGCAGAACCTCCGCGACCACCTGGAGTCCGTCAAGCTCAACCGCCTCCTCACCGAGCTGGAACGCCAGGTGGAGCTGCCGAAGGCGGTCGCCGACCTGGAGCGGGCCGCCTACGACCGCAAGGCCGTCGCGATGGTCCTGGACACCCTGGAGATCCGCAACCCGTCGCTGCGCGAGCGGCTCTTCGCCGTCGACCCCGGCACGGAGGAGGCCGAGGCCACCCCGGTCGCCACCGACGGCGTCGAGATCGACGGCGCGATCCTGCGCACCGGCGAGCTGGCCCCCTGGCTCGCCGAGCACGGCGCCGGACCCCTGGGCGTCGCCACCGTCGACACCTGGGCGCTGGGCGCCGGCTCGGTCGCCGAGGTGGCCCTCGCCGCGGCCGGGGGAGCGGCGGCCTGGTTCGACCCGTCGGAGCTGGACGAGGCCGACGAGAACGCCTTCGCCGCCTGGCTGGCCGACTCGGCCCGCCCCAAGGTGTTCCACAACGCCAAGGGCGCCATGCGGGTCTTCGCCGAGCACGGCTGGAGCGTCGAGGGCGTGCGCATGGACACCGCGCTCGCCGCCTACCTGGTCAAGCCCGGCCGCCGCTCCTTCGACCTGGACGCGCTGTCGATGGAGTACCTGCACCGCGAGCTGGCCCCCGCCGCTGCGGCCGACGGCCAGCTGGCCTTCGGCGCGGACGACGGCGCCGAGGCCGAGGCCCTGATGGTCCAGGCCCGCGCCGTCCTGGACCTCGGCACGGCCTTCGAGGACCGCCTGGAGGAGGTCGGCGCCGCCGACCTGCTCCGCGACATGGAGCTGCCCACCTCCGCGCTGCTCGCCCGCATGGAGCGCCACGGCATCGCGGCGGACCGGCCGCACCTCGAAGCGATGGAGCAGATGTTCGCGGGCGCCGTGCAGCAGGCCGTGAAGGAGGCGCACGCGGCGGCCGGCCACGAGTTCAACCTGGGCTCGCCCAAGCAGCTCCAGGAGGTCCTCTTCGGCGAGCTGGCCCTGCCGAAGACGAAGAAGACCAAGACCGGCTACACCACGGACGCCGACGCCCTGGCCTGGCTCGCCACCCAGACCGACAACGAACTGCCCGTGATCATGCTCCGGCACCGCGAGCAGGCCAAGCTGCGGGTGACCGTCGAGGGCCTGATCAAGACCATCGCGGGGGACGGCCGGATCCACACCACCTTCAACCAGACGGTGGCCGCGACCGGGCGTCTGTCCTCCACCGACCCCAACCTCCAGAACATCCCCGTCCGCACGGACGAGGGCCGGGCGATCCGCCGGGGATTCGTGGTCGGCGAGGGCTTCGAGTCCCTGATGACCGCGGACTACAGCCAGATCGAACTGCGCGTCATGGCCCACCTCTCCGAGGACGTGGGCCTGATCCAGGCGTTCACCTCCGGTGAGGACCTGCACACCACCGCCGCGTCCCAGGTGTTCGGCGTCGAGCCCGGCGCGGTCGACGCCGAGATGCGCCGCAAGATCAAGGCGATGTCGTACGGCCTCGCGTACGGCCTGTCCGCGTTCGGCCTCTCCCAGCAGCTGAACATCGAGGCGGCCGAGGCCCGCGCCCTGATGGACGCCTACTTCGAGCGCTTCGGCGGGGTGCGGGACTATCTGCGCCGGGCGGTCGACGAGGCCCGGGCGACGGGCTACACCGCGACGCTCTTCGGGCGCCGCCGCTACCTGCCCGACCTCAACAGCGACAACCGCCAGCGCCGCGAGGCGGCCGAGCGCATGGCCCTCAACGCGCCCATCCAGGGCACGGCGGCGGACATCGTGAAGATCGCCATGCTCAAGGTGGACAGCGCGCTGCGGGAGGCGGACCTCAGGTCCCGCATGCTCCTCCAGGTCCACGACGAGATCGTGCTGGAGATCGCCCCCGGCGAGCGGGCGGCGGCGGAGGAGATCGTCCGCCGCGAAATGGCGGGCGCCGTGCAGCTCAGGGCCCCGCTGGACGTCTCGGTGGGCGTGGGCCCGGACTGGGAATCGGCGGCCCACTAGCATGCGGCGCGTGGGGGGGCGACCGAGCGGAGGCGCGGGCATCGCGGCCAAGGGTGATCGGCTTCGCCGCCGCAACGCGGATCCCCCCCTGCGGCGCAGCCCGGCGGTGCGGGGTGCCGTGCCCCCGGCCGCCGATCACTTCTCCCCACGGACGTGGCCCGGTGGTGTGCGGCATCGCGCCCTGGACCGCCGGTCATCTCCCCCCCGGATGCGGTCCGGCGGTTCGGGGTACGCCGTCCTCGGCCGCCGGTCGCCTCTCCCTACGACGCGGCCCGGTGGTGCGGGGCATCGCGCCCCCGACCGTCGATCGTCTCCCCCCAGCCCAGCCCAGCCCGGCGGTTCGGGGTACGCCGTCCTCGGCCGCCGGTCGCCTCTCCCTATGACGTGGCCCGGTGGTGCGGGGCATCGCGCCCCCGACCGTCGATCGTCTCCCCCCAGCCCAGCCCAGCGGTTCAGGGCACGCCGCCCCCGGCCGCCGGTCACCCCCCACGACGCAGCCCAGCGGTTCGGAACACCGCGCCCCGACCGCCTCGCCCCCCTCGCCACGACCCACCCGAGCTCGAACGCCCGGCCGGTCCCCCGGAGGGATTCGTCACAACCCGAACGGACCCCGCCAAAACGCCCCCCACCCCCCGCAGCCGCAACACTGCGGGCATGGGTATACGCATGCTTCACCGCCGGACGCCCGAGGCATCAGCCGGGGTCTGGGTGGGCACCGCCTCGACGCAGGCCGTGCCCGCCGCGCCGGTGCCGGCCCTCGCGGCCGACGCAAGCACCGCCCGCATCCCGGCCGATCTGGCCACGACCGTCCGCAACGTCCCCAAGGACCTCCGGCGCAGGGTCGCCGACCGCGCGGCCCGCACCCCCGACTGGCGCCAGTGGGCCGACCTGGCCCGCGGCTACGCCGCCCTCGTCCTCACCCTGATCCCGAGATCACGCCCCCGGCCCACGCTCACGGTCTTCGTCGCGTCCGTCACCGAGCGACCGGCCGCCCCCGGCCCGCACCGACCACCCCACCGGGATCCCCTGGACCCCCGGGACCGGCGGCCGGACGCCAGACCCTGACCCCGACGGCGTACAGCAGCAGCCCCAGGAGCAGCCCGGCGCCCACTCCGAAGCACAGGGTGGGCACCAGCTCCCACGGCCCCGCGGCCGTACCCCGCCGCTCCCGCCACCGCGCCGTCCGCTGCACCGCCGCGGCCAGCGCGCAGCCGCCGATCACCGCGAGCGCCCGGCACCGGTCCCGCACGGACAGCACCGGCACCCCCGTCGGCACCCCGTCCGGCGCCCGCCGCAGCGCGCGTACCACGAACACGGCGATCACCACGGCACCCGCCGCCGACGAGCCGTACTGAAGCCAGGTGAACAGCGGTACGCCGGCCGGACGGTCCCGCCCGATGGCCGGAACCAGCCGCGTGCCCCACCGGTCGTGATGCGTGAACGCGTCCCCCACCACATGGGTGAGCGCGCCGAGCACCGCGGAGGCGTACCACCGCCCCACCGACGCGCTTCGCACCCGCGCGCGGGGCGCACCGCAGCGCAGCAGGGCGGCCGGCCGGCCCTGCCGCGCCCGTGGCAGCAGCGCGAGCAACGGCTCCCGGACCAGCAGCCACAGCCCCGCCAGGGCCCAGGTGATGAGCACGTCGACCGTGACGACGCCGGCGAACGCGTGCGTGACCGAGCCGAACTCCATCCCGCCCGGCAGGACACCGGCCGCGTAGTAGGGCATGTCGGGCGCGAAGGAACCCGCGACGAGCACCGTCGGCACCAGTGGGCCCCGGCCGCTCCCGTCCCGGCGGATCGCGGGCAGCACGGCCGCCGCATGGCTGAGTGTGAACGGCAACAGGGCCTCCCGGAGCGGTCGGCGGGCGCGGAACGCGGCGCCGGTGATCAGGCCGGCCCAGTATGCGTGACCGCCACCCGGGGCAGGCATGGGCAGCGACAGTTGGCCAAACGGTGAAATCCGGGTGTGAACCGGTGCAGCTTCCAAGCAAGTTGTCGTAGGGTCACCTGCGTCGCCGTGCGGGCGCACGGCCGTACACCCGTCGCACGGAGGGAAGGGCGGAACAGGCGCAACCACAGCACCGGGTCAACCGTCACACCAGAGCGAGGCAGACAGAAGGAGACGGACGCGCGGGCGTCCATGGGAGGGGTTCACTCAATGGCGGCGCATTTCGGCAGGCGGCTGCGCAAGGGAGCGGCGACCACCGCCGTGGCCGCGGCGGCGGTCGCGGCTCTGTCCGCGTCCCAGGCACCGGGAGTGACCAACGAGGACGACGGCAGACCGGCGGCGGCCGGCGCCAGCGCCCCCGCCACGGACGGGGCCGCCGACGGCAACGCCACCGCCAACGCGACCGGCAACTCGCCGTACTACACGGACCTGCCGCCCCTGAAGAGCCCCAACCCCAGCCCCTCGCCGAGTGCCGGCCCCCCCGTCTTCCACGGGGCAGCCGAGGCCGGCATCCCGGCGACGGTCCTCGACGCCTACAAGAAGGCCGAGGCGGAACTGCGCTCCTCCAAGCCCGGCTGCAACCTGCCCTGGCAACTGCTCGCCGCCATCGGCAAGGTGGAGTCGGGGCACGCCCGCGGCGGCCAGGTCGACGCCGACGGCACCACCGTGGGCCGCATCCTGGGCCCGCAGCTCGACGGCAACGGCTTCGCGCTCATCCCGGACACCGACGGCGGCGCGTACGACGGCAACAGCACCTACGACCAGGCCGTCGGCCCCATGCAGTTCATCCCGTCGACCTGGGCCTGGGCGGGCCGTGACGGCAACGGGGACGGCAAGAAGGACCCGAACAACGTCTACGACGCCGCCCTCGCCGCAGGCCACTACCTGTGCCGCAACGACTGGGACATGTCCACCGAGGGCGGCCTGCACAGCGCGATCCTCAGCTACAACAACTCGCAGGACTACCTCAACGTGGTCCTGAACTGGCTGGAGTACTACCGCAAGGGCAGCCACTCCGTCCCCGACGGCACCGGCGGCGTCCCCGAGCACCGCAGCGACGACGACTCCGGCGGTACACACTCCCCGAAGCCCTCGGACCCGCCGGCCAAGCCGGACCCGAAGCCCCACAAGCCCGGCGGCGACGGCGGAAGCGACCACGGCGGGAGCGAGAGCCCCGACCCCGCGCCGCCGACCCCGCCCGCGCCGCCGACCCCGCCCGCTCCACCGACGCCACCGGCACCGCCAACCGACCCGCAGACGCCCACCGACCTGGTGGACCACCTGGTGGGCGTGGGCACCGGAAAGCTCAGCGCCATGGCCGGTGACGCCTTCGCCGAGCCGGTCAGCGTCCGCGCCGAGACCAAGGTCGGCAAGTCCGTCGCCAAGATCAGGATCCGGTTCACCATCACCGGTGACACCGACGCCACCTTCGCCGGCGGCGAGACCGTGGCCACGGTCGCCACCGACGCCAAGGGCATCGCGCTCGCCCCGGCGCTCCAGGCCGGCGAGAAGACCGGCGACTTCAAGGTCACCGCCGCCGTCGTGGGCCGCACGGTCAAGGGCGTCGATTTCGCGGCGACCGTCACCGCGCGCGCCGCCGACACACTGGTCCGCACCGGCGACACCCCGCTGAGCTGCACGCCGGGCGGCGAGTTCGCCGACCAGGTCCAGGTGAAGGCGACGTACAAGGGCGCCGTCGCGGACAAGGTCGCGGCCACCGCCACACTGGTCAAGTCGGCGGACGACGCCACGGAGAACGACAAGGGCCCCTACTTCAAGGACGCCGACGGCAAGGCCGTCCGCACCCTCACCGGCCTTCAGACGGACGACAAGGGCCTGCTCACGCTGCCGAAGCTGTACGCCGACGGCACCACCGGCACGTTCCTGCTCCGCATCACCACCACGGGCGGCGCCACGCTCACGGTGGAACTGAAGGTCGTCGCCGCCGACTCCCCGGCGAGCCCGGACCCGAGCGAGTCCGCCTCCTGACGCACAACGGCGCACAGGGCGCCCGACCCGCTCCGGCGGGCGGGCGCCCTTCTTCGTGCGTGCACCGCTGTTCTCATCTCGTCCGCCCGTTGCTACGGTGCCGGACCTGACGCCCCATCAGGATCCGGTGGGGACCCGTCAGGACACCGACAGTCCGCCGGGAGGCCCCGCATGCGCGCCCTGATCGCCGCCGCGACCGGTCTCGCCCTCGCGCTCGCCCTGGTCCTCACGGTCAGCGCGCTGGGCTCACCGTCGGGCCGGACGTCCCCCGAGCCGCTGCTGACGACGGTGCCCGCGCACCCGTAGCCGCGCCCGTCCGGAAGGGAGGCCGCAATGCGCCGCAAGGCAAGCCTGGTCCTGCTCGCCTGCGCCGTGTTCTGCGCGGCGCTGGCCCCCCTGGTGCGGTGGTACGCCTTCCCCCGCCTGGCCCGGATCCCCGCGAACCAGTACCAGGACATGGTCCTGGAGGCCCGGAACGCCACCCTCCTCGACTACGGCACCCTGCGCGCGAAGAAGGTCCCCAAGGTCACCATCGTGCAGACCCTCAAGGGCGATGTGGAGGCCGCGAAGAAGATCGGGAGGACGGCGGGACGGCCCGTCGTCGTCTGGGACAGCCTCTCCTACGTCCAGGGCCCCGACGGCACCATGGTCTCCAAGGTGCCCGAACGGTACATCTTCGACGCCCACAGCCAGGACCCCGTGCACGCCACCGGCGAGATGGTCGACGGCGACCCGGTGAAACGCGAGGGCATCGAGTTCAAGTGGCCCTTCCTGACCCAGAAACGGGACTACGAGTACTTCGACGCGCAGACCCGCACCACCAACCCCATCCACTACCGGGACACCCGGACCTTCCGCGGCCTGACGGTCTACTACTTCGAGCAGACCGTCCCCTGGACCAAGGTCCCCATGCCGAAGACCATGCCCGTCCGGGGCATCACCCCGGAATCGGTCGCCCGGACCGGCACCACCCGCTGGTACACCACGGTCCGCAGGTTCTGGGTCGAACCCGTCACCGGCGCACCCGTCTACGGCGAGGAGATCCACCAGGAGGAACTGCGCGGCGGCACCCTGCTCGGCGGTCGCGCCAAGGTCACCGCGTTCGCCGGGCACGTGAAGATGCGCGAGGACTACATCGACCACACGGTCGCCCTCGTCCGCCACAACCGCACCCTCGTCCTGGCCCTCACCTCGTACGTCCCCTGGGGCTCCCTCGGCCTCGGCCTGTCCTTCCTCGCCCTCTCCCTCTGGCTGGAGGCCCGCGCCCGCCGCCCGCAGGACCCCGCCGGCCCGCGGACGCAGGAGCCCGAACCGGTCAGCGCCTGAGCCGCGCGTTGGTGTGCCGGGTGGGCTCGGCGGTCGCCGGGTCCTCCGGCCACGGGTGCTTGGGGTACCGGCCGCGCAGCTCAGCCCGGACGGCCCGGTAACCGTCCGCCCAGAAGGAGGCGAGGTCGGCGGTGACCGCGGCGGGCCGGCCGGCGGGCGAGAGCAGGTGCACGAGCAGCGGCACACCCGCGACGGCCGGTGTCTCCCGCAGCCCGAACATCTCCTGGAGCTTGACGGCGAGGACCGGCCGCCCGGGATCCCGGTAGTCGATGCGGACCCTGGACCCGCTCGGTACGGCGATCCGCTCGGGCGCGAGTTCGTCCAGCCGGGCGGCCTCCCCGCCCGCCCAGGGCAGCAGCCGCGCGAGCGCCTGTCCGGCATCGATCCGCGCGAGATCGGCCCGCCGCCGGGCCCGGCTCAGCTCGGGTTCCAGCCATTCGTCCACGCGCGCGTGGAGCGCCGCGTCGGACACGTCCGGCCACGGCTCACCCAGGTGCGCCCGCAGGAACGCCAGCCGCTGCCGCAGTACTTCCGCCTCCGGCGACCAGCGGAGCAGCCCGAGCCCGTCGTGCCGGAGCCCGTCGAGGAGGGCGCCGCGTACGAGAGCCGGATCGGCGTCCTTCAGGGGCCGTACGGCCAGCTCGATCGCCCCCAGCCGTTCGGCATGCCGGGCCACGACGTCCCCGTCGGCCCAGTGCACCTCGTCCCCTTCCGCCAGGAGCGCGCCGGCGGCGGCCCGCGCCACGTCCTCGTCCACGGCCGCCCCGAGCAGCACGCGCGCGTGGCCCGTACCGGAGGGCCGGTCGGCGACGGCCACGACGATCCAGGGAGCACCGCGCAGCGCCGACCCCTCGGCCGGTTCCGCGCGCGTCCCGGAGGCCATGAGGTACGACCCGCCGTCGAGCTTGGCGACACGCTCGGGAAAGGCCAGGGCGGTGACCAGCCCGGCGAGCTTGTCGTCGCCGGTGCCCGGTCCGGCCTGGACGGCGCCTCCGTGCCGACCGTGAAGGGCGGGCGGGTGCGCGAACTCCTCCGAGACGCCCCGCAGCCGCCGTACCTCCGCGGCCCACCGCGCGGCGTAGGCGTCACCCCCACGCCGGACACGGCGCAACGCACCGGCGAGATCATCCCCGTAGTCCCGGGGCACCTCCTCGGAAAGCAGGGCGACAACCTCCGCCCCGTGACCGGCGGTGTCGAGCAACGCCCGCCCCAGCCGGGGGTGCACCCCCAGCCGAGCCATCCGCACGCCGACCTCCGTGGCCCGCCCGGCGGAGTCCACCGCCCCCACGGCCGCCAGCACCTCCCGTGCCGCCGCCATCGCCCCGCCCGGCGGCGGATCCAGCAACGCCAGCCCAGAGGCGTCCGGATCGCCCCAGCAGGCCGCCTGAAGGGCGAACGCGGTCAGGTCGGCCACCTTGATCTCCGGCGCCGGGAAGGCCGGCAGACGGCCGTCCTCGGCCTCCGCCCAGCACCGGTACACCGCACCCGGCGCCTCACGCCCGGCCCGCCCCGCCCGCTGCCGCCCGGCCGCCCGCGACGCCCGTACGGTCGTCAGCCCGCTCAGCCCGCGCGCGTGATCCACCCGGGGCTCCCGCGCCAGCCCGGAGTCCACCACCACCCGCACCCCCGGCACGGTCAGCGACGACTCGGCCACGGACGTCGCCAGCACCACCCGGCGCCGCCCCCCGGGCACCAGCACCGCGTCCTGCACGGCGGCCGGCGCCCGGCCGTGCACCTGGAGCACGTCCACGTCACCCAGATCCCCCAGCAGGCCCGCCACCCGCGCGATCTCGCCCACGCCCGGCAGGAAACACAGCACGTCCCCGGCCCGCTCGGCCAGGGCCCGCCGTACCACCGACGCCACATGGGCCAGCAGCGCCGGATCCACCCGCATCCCGTGCGGCGGCCGGACCGGACGCGCCGGGGGAGCCCACACGACCTCCACCGGATGCGCCGCGCCCGCCGCCTCGACCACCGGCGCTCCGCCGAGCAGCCGCGCCCACCCCTCGGCGTCCGTGGTCGCCGACGCGGCCACCAGCCGCAGTTCCGGCCGCAGCGCCTGCCGCACGTCCCACAGGAACGCGGCCACCGTGTCCGCGTCCAGATGCCGCTCGTGGCACTCGTCGAGGACGACGACGTCCACCCCGGTCAGCTCCTGGTCACGCTGGAGCCGCTGGAGCAGGACACCGGTCGTCACGACCTCCACGCGCGTGTGCCGCCCCACGGTCCGCTCGCCGCGCACCGTGAAGCCGACGCTGCCGCCCGGTTTCTCGCCCAGCAGCCACGCCATGCGCCGGGCCGCCGCCCGCGCCGCGATCCGCCGCGGCTCGGCCACCACGACCCGCCGCGCGGGACCGCCCCCGACCAGCCCCGCCAGCACCAGCGGCACCAGCGTCGTCTTGCCGGTGCCGGGCGGCGCCACGAGGACGGCGGTGCCGCGGGCGTCCAGGGCCTCGGCCAGGGCAGGAAGGGCGCCACGCACGGGAAGGGCGTCCAGGGCGTCGTAACGGATCACGCCCCTAGTGTCGTACGGGGCCCGAAACGGTCGACACGCGCGCGTGCGACAGCCGGTCCCGGGCGGCGCTCGGGCCGCCCGGGACGATCAGTCCCGCTCGCACACGAAGATCGCCGTGCCCGGGATCAGGTTCCCGCGCAGCGGCGACCAGCCGCCCCACTCCGAGGTGTTCCAGGCCGGCCACTCCGGCTCCACCAGGTCCACCAGCCGGAACCCGGAGGCCGCGATGTCCCGCACCCGGTCGCCGAGCGTCCGGTGGTGCTCCACGTAGACCGCGCGGCCCCGCTCGTCCTGCTCCACGTACGGCGTGCGGTCGAAATAGGACGAGGACACCGACAGACCCTCCGGGCCCGGCTCGTCCGGGAACGCCCAGCGGATCGGATGCGTCACCGAGAACACGAACCGCCCGCCCGGCCGCAGCACCCGGTGCACCTCGCGCAGCACCAGCCGCGGATCGGCCACGAACGGCAGCGCCCCGTACGCGGAGCACGCCAGGTCGAAGGAGCCGTCCGCGAAGGGCAGCGCGCCGGCGTCGGCGCAGACCAGCGGAAACGATCCGCCGATCCGCAGCGCGTGCTGCAACTGGCGGTGCGAGAGGTCCAGGGCCACCGGACGCGCGCCCTGGGCGGCCAGCCAGCGCGCGCACTGCGCCGCGCCCGCGCCGATCTCCAGGACCGCCTTGCCCTTCAGCTCCTCCGACGGGCCGAGCAGCTCGGCCTCGACCTCGTCCAGGCCCTCCGGGCCCCACACGAAGCGGTCGTCGCCGAGGAACGTGCCGTGCTCGATCTGGTACTCGTCGGCGTTGCGGTCCCACCAGCCCCGGTTGGCCCGGGCGCTCTCGGTGACGTCCGCGTCACGCCGTGTGGCTTCCGGCTCGAACCCGTCGGACCCCTCTGGCTCGTGCACTTCCGGCTCTTGGATGATCGGCTCCCTCGTCGTACTCTTCCGTCCAGTCCGCCGGGGGTCCGTGCGGAAGGGGTCCCCAGGCCCGTACTGGCCTGTTGGGACGTTTCTTCTGCCGGAAATGCGGCGATCTGCCCCGGGTGTGCGCCTTCGCGCATTGACCATGTCCGGCTGCCCCCGTATGCTACAAGTTGCGCTGCGGGCCTGCGCACCTCAGACGTAGCAGGCTGCGCTCGCATCTGTTGTATGTCCCCTCGGTTGTCGAGGCGCCACCGGGCACCCGGTGTTCAATGTGGCGCTTCCTTGGCTGTCCGGCTTCTTCAGAGCGAAACGGGCTCCCGGCGTAAGCAGTACCTACGACTTCAATGTCCGTACCGGAGCCCTTTCCCACATGACGAGCAGCACCGAGACCACCGCCACCACCCCGCAGGTAGCGGTCAACGACATCGGTAACGAGGAAGCCTTCCTCGCAGCGATCGACGAGACGATCAAGTACTTCAACGACGGCGACATCGTCGACGGCGTCATCGTGAAGGTCGACCGGGACGAGGTCCTGCTCGACATCGGTTACAAGACCGAAGGTGTCATCCCGAGCCGCGAGCTCTCGATCAAGCACGACGTCGACCCGAACGAGGTCGTCGCCGTCGGCGACGAGATCGAGGCCCTGGTCCTCCAGAAGGAGGACAAGGAAGGCCGCCTGATCCTCTCGAAGAAGCGCGCCCAGTACGAGCGTGCCTGGGGCACCATCGAGAAGATCAAGGAAGAGGACGGCATCGTCACCGGTACCGTCATCGAGGTCGTCAAGGGTGGTCTCATCCTCGACATCGGCCTCCGTGGCTTCCTGCCGGCCTCCCTGGTCGAGATGCGCCGTGTCCGCGACCTCCAGCCGTACGTCGGCAAGGAGCTCGAGGCCAAGATCATCGAGCTGGACAAGAACCGCAACAACGTGGTCCTGTCCCGCCGTGCCTGGCTGGAGCAGACCCAGTCCGAGGTCCGCCAGACGTTCCTCACGACCCTCCAGAAGGGTCAGGTCCGCTCCGGTGTGGTCTCCTCGATCGTCAACTTCGGTGCCTTCGTGGACCTGGGTGGCGTCGACGGTCTGGTCCACGTCTCCGAGCTGTCCTGGAAGCACATCGACCACCCGTCCGAGGTCGTCGAGGTCGGCCAGGAGGTCACCGTCGAGGTCCTCGACGTCGACATGGACCGCGAGCGCGTCTCCCTGTCGCTGAAGGCGACCCAGGAAGACCCGTGGCAGCAGTTCGCCCGCACCCACCAGATCGGCCAGGTCGTGCCCGGCAAGGTCACGAAGCTGGTGCCGTTCGGTGCGTTCGTCCGCGTGGACGAGGGCATCGAGGGTCTGGTCCACATCTCCGAGCTGGCCGAGCGCCACGTGGAGATCCCGGAGCAGGTCGTCCAGGTCAACGACGAGATCTTCGTCAAGGTCATCGACATCGACCTGGAGCGTCGTCGGATCAGCCTCTCGCTGAAGCAGGCCAACGAGTCCTTCGGTGCCGACCCGACGGCGGTCGAGTTCGACCCGACCCTGTACGGCATGGCCGCGTCCTACGACGACCAGGGCAACTACATCTACCCCGAGGGCTTCGACCCGGAGACCAACGACTGGCTGCCGGGCTACGAGAAGCAGCGCGAGGAGTGGGAGCGCCAGTACGCCGAGGCGCAGTCCCGCTTCGAGCAGCACCAGCAGCAGGTCATCAAGTCCCGCGAGGCCGACGCCGCTGCCGCGGCCGAGGGTGGCGAGGCTGCGGCTCCGGCCGCGACCGGTGGTTCGTACTCCTCCGAGGGCGCGGACACCTCCGGCGCGCTGGCCTCGGACGAGGCGCTGGCCGCGCTGCGCGAGAAGCTGGCCGGTGGGCAGAGCTGAACGCTAGCCGCTGGGCTTAGCCGATAGTCGGCTGAGGGGCCGTACCTTTCGAGGTGCGGCCCCTCAGGCGTTCACGGGGTCACCGCGATGTTGGTCAGGCCCTTGCCGCCCGTCACCGTGTTGCTGCTGTGGACCGTCGTGGTGCAGCCGGCGCCGAAGTTGGTGACGTTGACCGCCAGCCGGGTGGTCCCGGTGGCGGTCGTCAAGTTTGACTTGTTGCCCTTGAAGATCGTGCCGCAGCCCCAGCCGGGCTGCTGGGAGTGGGTCTGGTAGCCGTCGTTGCTGGTCGCGGTGCCGGTGTTGTCCTGGACGAGGACGTCGTTGCCCTTCACGTCGACCCAGGAGTCGTCGTAGTTGGCGCCGGTCAGGCCGCCGCCGTCGAAGGTGTTGCCGATGATCCGGGCGCCGGTCGTGCCCTCCTTGATGTCGACGTTCTCGCCGCCCACGCCGGGACCGATCGTGTTGCCCAGGATCTGGATGCGGTCGCTCTTGTCGGACAGCGTGTTCGCGGTCCCGACGTAGACGCCCTCGCCCATGCCGCGGCCGTCGTTCCCGGTGTCGTAGATCCTGGAGTTCCTGATCACGCCGTCCGTGCTGGAGGTGCGGAAGTGCACGCCCTCCATGTCCAGGCCGTGGACCGTGACGCCGTCGACCACGACCCCCCTGGCCGCGTCGATCATGATGCCCTTCTGGCCGCCGGTCACGGTCACGCCCTGGACCGTCCAGTAGGAGGCGCCGTTCAGATGCAGGCCGTAGCCGCCGCCGGCGGTGAGCACGGCCCCGGGGGAGCCGGTGAGGGTGATGCGGGCGGACGCCGTGGCCGGTGTCGTCGCCTTGAAGTTCCCCGTGTACGTGCCGTCCGCCAGGTGGATCGTGTCGCCGGGCCCGGCGGCGCCGAGCGCGCTCTTCAGCTGGGCCGCGGTCGTCACCTCGATCGTGGTGACGGCCGAGGCCGGGCCGGCGGCGGTCAGGAGCAGTCCGCCGGCGGTGAGGGCTGCGGCGAACAGGCAGGGGAGCGGCGTGCGTATGCGCATGGGGTGCCTTCCTGTCGTGCCGTTCCTCATACGTGAACGACGACCGGGATGCTGAACTCGGCTGCCGTGAAGGTAGGGACCAGGTGACGGGTCGTCAAGGTGTCCCGCAAGAGATCGCTGATCAGCGGCGTGTCGCGGGAATTCCGCTGTTCCGGGGCGCGTTGTCCATGGGGAACACGAGGAGGAGCGGTCACAGTGCTTGATCCGCAGGGTTTGTACGCATGGGAGCCGAAGGGCCTCGCCGTGGTGGACATGGCGCTCGCCCAGGAGTCGGCCGGCCTTGTCATGCTCTACCACTTCGACGGATACATCGACGCGGGCGAGACCGGCGACCAGATCGTCGACCGGCTGCTCGACTCACTGCCCCACCAGGTCGTGGCCCGGTTCGACCACGACCGGCTCGTGGACTACCGCGCCCGCCGGCCTCTGCTGACCTTCAAGCGGGACCGCTGGACCGACTACGAGACCCCGGCCATCGAGGTGCGCCTCGTCCAGGACGCCACCGGCGCCCCGTTCCTGCTGCTGTCCGGCCCCGAGCCCGACGTGGAGTGGGAGCGGTTCGCGGCGGCCGTGCAGCAGATAGTGGAGCGGCTCGGCGTCCGCCTGTCCGTGAACTTCCACGGCATCCCCATGGGCGTCCCGCACACCCGCCCCGTGGGCCTGACCCCGCACGGCAACCGCACCGACCTCGTCCCCGGCCACCGCAGCCCCTTCGAGGAGGCGCAGGTGCCCGGCAGCGCCGAGTCGCTGCTCGAACACCGCCTCATGGAGGCCGGGCACGACGTCCTGGGCGTCGCCGCGCACGTCCCGCACTACATCGCCCGTTCGCCGTACCCCGACGCCGCTCTGACCGTCCTGGAGGCCATCACGGCCGCCACCGGCCTGGTCCTGCCCGGCGTCGCGCACGCGCTGCGCACCGACGCGCACCGCACGCAGACCGAGATCGACCGGCAGATCCAGGAGGGCGACGAGGAACTGACCGCGCTCGTCCAGGGCCTTGAGCACCAGTACGACGCCGCGGCGGGTGCCGAGACCAGGGGCAACATGCTCGCCGAGCCCGTGGAGATCCCGTCGGCCGACGAGATCGGGCGCGAGTTCGAGCGCTTCCTGGCGGAGCGCGAGGGCGACAACTGACCTCCGCCGGTTCCGCCGGCACGGACAGGGCCTAAGCTTCCGCTCATGCTGACAGTGGGCCTGACCGGCGGGATCGGCGCCGGCAAGAGCGAGGTGTCGCGGCTGCTCGTGCGGCACGGGGCCGTGCTGATCGACGCGGACCGCATCGCGCGCGAGGTCGTGGCGCCCGGCACGCCCGGTCTGGCGGCCGTGGTCGACGCCTTCGGAGCGGGCGTCCTCGCCGCCGACGGCGGCCTCGACCGGCCCCGGCTCGGTTCGATCGTCTTCGCCGACCCCGAGAAGCTCGCCCTCCTCAACTCGATCGTGCACCCCTTGGTGGGCGCCCGTTCCCGCGAGCTGGAGAGAGCCGCGGCCGAGGACGCCGTGGTGGTCCACGACGTGCCCCTGCTCACCGAGAACGGCCTCGCCCCGCTCTACGACGTGGTGATCGTCGTGGACGCGAGCCCCGCGACCCAGCTCGACCGGCTGGTACGGCTGCGCGGGATGACCGAGGAGGACGCACGCGCGCGCATGGCCGCGCAGGCGACCCGTGAGCAGCGCCGGGAGATCGCGGACATCGTGATCGACAACGACGTACCCCTGGACGCGCTGACGAAGCGCGTCGCCGAGGTCTGGGACGACCTCGCACGCCGGGCACGGCAGGCCGGCGCGGCCCCGAAGGACGCGGGCGGCGCGGACAGTACGGGATAGAAGGTGTGGAACGGCCGGTACGGCATGCCGGTACGGAATAGCGGTCCGGCTCGGGGCGTTGAAGGGCGGGAGTGAGGGAAGGACTCTGCCGTGCCCGAGACCAGCGGTTCCACCGGACGTACTCCGGAAACGCATGTCATCGATTTCCGTGCCGCCGAGCAACTGCTCAACGCGCGGGACCCGCGGGGCGCGGTGAAGCTGCTCGACGGAGTCATCGCCGCGCACCCCGAGAACACCGCCGCCCGGCTGCTGCGCGCCCGCGCCTTCTTCGCCGCGGCGCAACTGCGTCCCGCCGAGCTTGAGTTCACCATCGTGCTGGAGCGCGAGCCGGACAACGCGTACGCGCACTTCGCACTGGCCCGCACCTACGAGCGCCAGGGCCGCCCCGACCAGGCCAAGCGCCACTTCCGGCTGGCAGCGGCGCTGGACCCCAACCCGCAGTACCTGAAGGCGGCACGCTTCGAGGAGTGACGGCGCGACGGCGGGCGACCGGGCGGGCGGTCGCGGTGGCTGCCGGCCATCCCCTTCACTGCCCCGGCACCGAGCGGGGGGACTGGTGTCGAGCGGTCACGGGAGGCCGTGGCCGGTGTCGGCCGGTTACGGGTGGTGGTGTCTCGATGGCCCTCGCAACGGGTGGCGGTGCCTCCGTGGCTCCGGATACGGCGGTCCGTCCGACGGCCGGTACGGCGGTACGTCCCGGCCCGGCTGGTAGTGCGGGCCCTGCCGGATGTGCCGAAGGATCACGGTCATGTCGACGACGATCAGCAGCCACAGCACCCCGCAGGCCGCCGCCCAGCCCGGGCGGCCGACCAGCGCGAACGCCGCCGTGCCGAAGACCGCCCAGCACAGTCCCCACAGGCTCAGCCAGAACCGCGCCCGCAGGGCACTGCGCGCGGTCGCCGGTTCACTGCCCGTACGCATCGGATCACCACTCCTGTCTGCAACGTACTCTTCGACGACGACGTGCATCAACACTCGCGACGAGGCGGCGGGACCCCTTGATGAGGGGATGTGACGAGGCCGTCCGCCGAATGCCGAAGGGGGACCGCCCGTGCTGCCGGACGCCGACGACCTGCCCGCACTGCTCCTCGACCTGGCCGTGCCGCACGAGGACGTCAACGAACTCGTCGCCCAGTGGCGCGGGCTGACCGGTGATCCCGGCGCGCTCCGGCTCCTGGCGGAATGCGTCGAGGAGATCTTCCGCGAGCCGGAGGACACGGGCCGTACGCCCGCGCTGCCCGATCTGCTCGCCTCGGCTCCGGCCGATCTGAGGGACACCTTCGCCGTGCACGTCCTCCTCGCCGCGCTCCCGCGTACCCAGGCGCACCACCGGGCCCGCGGCGTCCCGGCCGAGGTCTCCCGGCGCACCCTGGCCGACCTGGGCCGTCACCTCGCCGTGCACCGCAGACGGCACGGCAGGGCCGGGGTGCAGTCGTGGCGCTGGCTGGTCCGGCACTTCCGCGGCGAGCTGTACCAGCTCGGGCGGCTCCAGTTCGAGCGCGCACGGCTCGGGGACCGCGACGCGTGGGTGACGACGGCGCCGGCCGGACTGGACGCGGCGCCCGGAACGCCCTGCCTGAACCTGCACATCCCCGACTTCCACGGCCCGCTGTCCCCATCCGCCTGCGACCGCTCCCTGGTGCTGGCCCGGGAGTTCTTCGCCCGGTGCTTTCCCGAGGAGCGGCCGGTGGCGGTGCTGTGCCACTCCTGGCTGCTGGACCCGCAGTTGCTGCGGTACCTGCCCGCCGGCTCCAACATCCTGCGCTTCCAGGAGCGGTTCCGCATCGCCCGCGAGGAGAGCGAGCCGGCCGACACCGAACCCGTCCAGTTCGTCTTCGGGGACCCGGACCTGCCTGTGGCCATGCTGCCCCGCCGGACGTCCGTGGAGCGGGCGGTCGGGGACCATCTGCGGGCCGGTGGCCACTGGTACATCGGGCACGGATGGTTCCCGTTCCGGGCTGAATAGCTCGAACGAGTGAACTGGGGGAGGGTGGGAACGGGTGTGCGGGGGCGGGCCGTTGTCCGGGCATGAGGATCGAGATGCGTGAGGGCTACGAGGGCACGGGACCGGGTGCGATCACCCCGGACGGCTGCGCGGTCGAGTTGTACGCGCGACTGCCGGTGGGCGAGGAGCCGGACGTCATCGCCGCGGCGGTGCCGGCCGGGGCGCACATCCTGGAACTCGGCAGCGGGGTGGGCCGGGTGACCCATCCGCTGCTGGAGCGCGGCTTCACGGTGACGGCGGTGGACGAGTCGGCCGACATGCTGGCCCGGGTCCGCGGAGCGCGCACGATACGCAGCTCCATCGAGGACCTCGACCTGGGCGAGACGTTCGACGTGGTGATGCTCGCGTCGTTCCTGGTGCACGCCGGTGACGAGGAGGTGCGCAGGGGCATCCTGAGGACCTGCGCCCGGCATGTGGCGGACGGCGGCTGTGTGCTGATCCAGCGCGAGGGCGCGGACTATCACACCGACGTGCCCAGGGAGCGGGTCGACCCGAGTGGCTTCACCGTGCGGATCGCCTCGGTGGAGCCGGCCGGGGAGGGGGTGGACTCGGTCCGCGCGGAGTATGTCTTCCCGGACGCGGTCTGGACGCAGACGTTCCTCTCCAGACCCCTGACGAAGGAGCAGTTCGAGTCGGCGCTGGCGGAGGCGGGACTGGAGGTGGACACGTATCTGACTCCGGACGGGATGTGGGTCCGGGCGGTGCCCTCGGCGTAGTCACCCCGGCTCCCGCGACCGGTTCGTTCATCCTGGGGGCGGGAGGGCGAGCGTTCTCGGCCGGTGAGGTGTCGGCCGATGAGTTCCGGACCGCCGGGCGGTCTGCCTCGGTGACAGTAATCGGGACCGCTTCACCAGGAGACCGTCATGTCCGAGACCACCGTCCCCGTCAGCTCCACGACGACGCCCGCCGCGGTCTCCGCCGGCGCGCTCACCGGCCGGGCGCGCGGAGCCCGGGTCGCCCTGCGCGTGGTGCAGGTGCTGCTCGCGCTGTTCTACGCCATCGCGAGCGCCCTGCCCAAGCTCATGGCGCACCCCACGGCCGTCGAGTCCTTCGACAGAATCGGCTGGGGCAGCGGGGCCATGTACATCATCGGCGCGCTCGAACTCGCCGGGGCGATAGCGCTGTTGGTCCCGGTGCTGCAATCCGTGGCGGCGATCGCCCTCAGTGCGCTCATGGTGGGGGCGTTCATCGTCCAGGTCACCGCATTCGACGGCCAGAACGCGGCGACCCCGCTGATCCTGATCGCCCCCCTCGCCCTGATCGCCTGGACCCGCCGAGCGCACAACGGGAAGCTGCTGCGGCTGCTGGGCCGACGGTGACAGTGGTGCGGTCGGCCGGGTGAGGGGCTCCGGTTGACGCGGCAGCTGACGGCCTGGCGCGGGCCCGGTCTCGGCAGCTCAGCGTCCGTGCGGTCGCCCTCCCGCGCTGCCGGAGCCTCCCGAGCCGCCGGAGCCTCCCGAGCTGCCGCGTCCATCGGAGCCACCGCGTCCGCCGGAAGAACCGGAGCCGCCGCGTCCGCCGCGTCCGCCGGACCCGCCACGGCTGCCCGGCCCGCCACGGCCGCCGGGCCCGCCGGATGCGCCGGACCCGCCCAGTTCGGTCAAGCCGGGGAAGCCCGCGGGGATGCTCGGGCCGGCGACACCGCGGAGGCGTTCCAGCTCGCGGCGGTCCCGCTTGGTGGGGCGGCCGGTGCCGCGGTCGCGGAGACCGGCGGGGGCGATGGCCTCGCGGGGCGGAGGCGGAGGGGAGTTGTCGATGTAGCACTGGGCGGCCACGGGAGCGCCCACCCGCTTGCGGATCAGGCGCTTGACGATCACGATCCGTTCGCGGCCCTCGTGTCGCATCCGCACCTCGTCGCCGACGCGCACGGAGTAGGCGGGCTTCACCCGCTCGCCGTTCACCTGCACATGCCCGCCCCGGCAGGCGGCGGCGCCGAGGGAGCGGGTCTTGATCAGGCGGACGGCCCAGATCCAGCTGTCGATGCGGACGGTCTCGCCGTCGGCGGGCCCGGCGGCCTCGGCGGCGGCCACCGCGGCGGCGATCTTGGGATCGAGTGATCGGTCGGCGGCGGGGGCGGTCGCGCCCGGCTCGCCGGTTCCCTCGGCGGTCCCACGGTCCACGTTCTCGTCCGCGTCATCGGTAGCCATGCACCGACCTTAACGCCCCGGGCCCACGGACCCGGAAGCGTTTTCGCGGTGGCCGCGGTAGGCCCTCGCCGCTCCCGTGTCCCGGCTCGCCAGCGGAGCCGGACCTGGACGGCTGGTGCCTCGGCGCCGGTGGCGGTGGCGCACCGGGCGCCGGCCGTGTCGCGGGTCCCGCCCCGCCCGGCCTCTCCACAGCGGACCGTCCGCACGGCATACCGTGGCCGTATGGACGACAGCAGTGCCCTCGCCCGGCTCGACCGGCGCGTCGCGGACTGCCGGGCATGCCCCCGGCTGGTCGAATGGCGTGAGGAGGTGGCCCGTACGAAGCGGGCCGCGTTCGCCGACTGGACGTACTGGGGGCGGCCGGTGCCCGGGTTCGGGCCGGCCGACGCGCGGTTGGCGATCATCGGGTTGGCCCCGGCCGCGCACGGCGGGAACCGCACCGGCCGGATGTTCACCGGGGACCGTTCGGGAGACGTGCTGTACCAGGCGCTGTACGACGTGGGGCTCGCCTCGCAGCCCACATCCGTCAGCGCCGACGACGGGCTTGAGCTGTACGGCGTGCGGATCACGGCGCCCGTGCACTGCGCGCCGCCCGCCAACAAGCCGACGCCGGGTGAGCGCGACACCTGCCGGCCCTGGCTGGTCCAGGAGCTCAGGCTGCTCCGGCCGACCCTGCGGGCCGTGGTCGTGCTCGGCGCTTTCGGCTGGCAGGCCGCGCTGCCCGCGTTCGCGGAGGCGGGCTGGACCGTGCCCCGCCCTCGCCCGGCCTTCGCCCACGGCACCCGGGTCGCGCTCGACGGCCTGGACCTCTTCGGCTGCTTCCACGTCAGCCAGCGCAACACCTTCACCGGCCGGCTCACCGCCGACATGCTCCGCGAGGTACTGCGCACGGCGGCGGAGGCGGCCGGACTGCCGTAGCGCTCGCGGGCGCGGGGCTGGCTCAGCCGGCGTCGGTCCCGGGGGCGTCCGCCGGGTCCGGTCCGAACAGGTGCCGCACCGTCGAGCGGTAGTTGGCGCGGACGTGGCCGAGGGCGTGGGCGCGGGCGCGGTCGGGGTCGCCGGAGGCGATGGCGTCGTACAACTCGCGGTGCTCGGTGAGGAGTTGGGGCCACTCCTCGTTCCGCCGGGTGAGCCAGCGCAGGCGGCCGTCGACCGGTTCCATGACGGAGATCAGCAGGCTGTTGCCGGCCATGGCGAGGACGCGGTCGTGGAAGCGCGTGTTGATGTCCGTGATCGCCTCGGCGTCGTCCTCCTTCGTCGCCCGGGCCGCCTGGTCGAGCAGGTCCCGCAGCTCCGCCAGGGCCTCGGGGGTCGCCCGGGACGCCGCCAGCCCGGCCGCGTAGACCTCCAGGGCCTCGCGCAGTTCGAAGAGTTCGCGGACGTCGGCGGGGGTGAGCCGGCGTACGACCGTGCGGCGGGCCGACTCGAAGAGGACGAACCCCTCGGCGACCAGGGCGCGGATCGCTTCCCGCACCGGTACCCGCGAGACGCCGAACCGCTCGGCGAGTTCCCGCTCGACGAGCCGGTCACCGGGGCCGAGGCGCCCGGCGATGATGTCCTCCCGCAGGCTCGCCAGGACGCGTTCGCGCACCGCGCCCAGGGGTTCGGTCTTCGCCCTTCCGGGGCTCGTCGTGGGGGTCATGGGCCCATCTTCGCCGAAGCCGGGGGACTTTTACGGGGCCGTAACGGCGACGACATCGGTCCGAACGCTTGACGGCGGGACCATGACGGCAGTTTGGTATACCAAACGCGCTCGTCCGGCACTCGAGGAGAGCCGCCGTCCTCCGTCCCCTCGCCCATGGAGGTCCCGTGTCCCTGGCCGACCGCGCCGCAGCCACCGGCGCCCCCGCGTTCGTCCCCGATCCCCGCCTCGTCAACGAGGACCTCGCTCCCGCGGAGCAGCGGAACTGGAAGGTCTTCGACCTGTTCGCCATGTGGATGTCCGACGTCCACAACCTCGGCAACTACACCTTCGCCGCCGGCCTGCTGGTCCTCGGCATGAACGTCTGGCAGGTCTTCACCGCGCTCCTCGTCGGCTTCGTGCTGATCTACGCCGGCATGAACCGCATGGGACGGATCGGCCAGCGGCACGGCGTGCCGTTTCCGGTCGTCAGCCGCATCAGCTTCGGCGTCTGGGGCGCCAACATCCCGGCGCTGATCAGGGCCGTGATCGCCATCATGTGGTACGGCATCCAGACCTATCTGGCCTCCGTCGCCGTCAATGTGATGCTGCTGGCGGCCTGGCCGGGCCTGGAGTCGCTCACGCACCCCTCCTTCCTCGGCCTGGACGCGCTCGGCTGGATCTCCTTCGTCTCGCTCTGGCTCCTCCAGGCGCTGATCATCAGCCGGGGCATGGAGTCGGTGCGGAAGTTCCAGGACTTCTGCGGTCCGGCGATCTGGCTGGTGATGATCGCGCTGGCGCTGTGGGTCCTGGCCAAGGCCCACTGGAGCATCTCGCTGACCTCCACCCCGCACCCGGTCCCGGTCGGCGAGCAGTGGCGCCAGTGGTTCGGCGCGATCGGGCTCATCCTCGCCACCTACGGCACGCTGATGCTCAACTTCTGCGACTTCTCCCGCTTCGCGCCCGACGACCGGACCGTCCGGCGCGGCAACTTCTGGGGACTGCCCATCAACTCCACCGCGTTCGTGGTCGTCTCGGTCATCGTCACGGCGGGCTCGCTGGAGGCGTTCGGGCAGGCCATCACCGACCCGGCGGAGCTGGTCGCCAAGGTGGGCAACACCTGGGTGCTCGTCTTCGGCGCCCTGACCTTCGCCATCGCCACCATGGGCGTCAACATCGTCGCCAACTTCGTCTCACCGGCGTACGACCTCGCCAACGTCTGGCCGCAGAAGATCACCTTCAAGGTCGGCGGCATGATCAGCACGGTGGCGGCCCTGGTGGTCACCCCCTGGAACCTCTTCTCCAACCCGACCGTCGTCAACTACTTCCTAGGTGGACTCGGTGCCTTCCTGGGCCCGCTGTTCGGCGTGATCATGGTCGACTACTACTGGGTCAAGCGCGGCCGGATCGACGTCGACGCGCTGTTCGACGCCCGGCCCGGCACCGCGTACCACTACCGCAGGGGGGTCAACCCCAAGGCGCTGTGGGCGTTCCTGCCGGCCACCGCGGTCGCCGCCGTCCTCGCGCTCGTGCACGGCTTCAGTGACGTCTCCCCCTACTCCTGGTTCATCGGCACGGCCCTCGCCGCGGGTGTGTATGCGGCGCTGTGCCGACGGGAACGCGCGACGGCGGGGCAGGAGGGCTGACGGACGTGCGGATCATCGTCACCAACTGCAACACCACGGGGCAGATGACGGAGGAGATCGTCCGAGGTGCCCGTGCCGCGGCGGGTCCGGGCACCACCGTGGCCGGGCTGACGCCCACCTGGGGCCCCGAGTCCGCCGAGGGCTGGCTGGACAGCTATCTGTCCGCCGCGGCCGTCCTCGACGCGCTGCGGACGTACGACGGCCCCGCCTACGACGCGGTCGTGCTGGCCGGGTTCGGGGAGCACGGGCGGGAAGGCGTGAGGGAGTTGGTGGACGTACCGGTCGTGGACATCACCGAGGCCGCGGCCCACCTCGCCTGTCTCCTCGGGCGTCGCTACGGCGTCGTCACCACCCTCGACCGGTCCTGCGGCCTGATCGAGGACAGCCTGGAGACGGCGGGCGTGGCGCGCAACTGCGCCGCCGTCGTCGGCACCGGCCTCGGTGTGCTCGACCTCGCGCAGGACCAGGCCCGCACGGAGTCGGCGTTCCTGGCCGCCGCCGAACGCGCCCGGGAAGCCGGCGCCGAGGTCCTGGTCCTGGGCTGCGCCGGGATGACGGGGCTGCACCGGGCGGTGGGGGAGAAGCTGGGGATGCCGGTGGTCGACGGCGTCGGGGCGGCCGTCAGACTCGCGGAGTCGCTGGTGGGGCTGGGACTGACGACGAGCCGGGCGGGCGGTTACGCACGGCCACTGCCCAAGGGGAGGGTGTGGGGGCGACCGGCGGGGTGAGCCGGCACCCACGACTCCCGGCGCGGGCGGCCCCGGTACCGGACGTGACTGTCGCGGGCGTCAGAGGTACGGGACGTGGCTGTCGCGGGCGTCAGAGGTACGGGAGGTGACTGTCGCGGGCGTCAGAGGTACGGGAGGTGACTGTCGCGGGCGTCAGAGGTACGGGACGTGACCGTCACGCACGCCGGACGTACCCGACGTGACCGTCACGCACGCCGGACGTACCGGACGCGACCGTCACGCACGCCGGACGTACCCGACGTGACCGTCACGCACGCCGGACGTACCGGACGCGACCGTCACGCACGCCGGACGTACCCGACGTGACCGTCACGCACGCCGGACGTACCGGACGCGACCGTCACGCACGCCAGACGTACCCGACGTGACCGTCACGCACGAGATGCGTACCCGATGCGACCGTCACGGACGCCAGACGTACCGGACGTCCGGCTCCCGCTCCTCGTTCCCGCTGCCGTCCGTGTACTCGGCGGCGACGAACCCGTGCCGCTCGTAGAAGCGGTGGGCGGGCTTGTTGACCTGGAAGGTCCACAGGCTGAGGCCCTGGGGACCGCGTTCCTTGGCCAGTGCCATGAACCGGTCCCCGATGCCCCGCCCCCGCCACCGCGGGTCCAGGTACAGCTGGGACAGCGACTCCCCGTCCAGGACCATCAGGCCGACCACCCCGGCCCCGGCCGCCTCGGCCACCCAGGTCTCCCGGAGCGGCACCACGACGTCCCGGATGTAGTCCCGGACCTCGTCGTCGGTGTGCGGCCGGACGACCGTCGGCAGCGCGGCGTCGAAGGAGCGCAGATAGACGTCGGCGGCGGCGCGGGCGTCCGCCGCGACCGCGCGACGGAGGACGACCGTTTCCGTCATCCGCCGTCTCCCGCCCGCTCCGGCACCACGGCGGTGGCCGTGATCTCCACCAGCTGACCGGTGTAGCCGAGGCAGGCGACACCGAGCAGGGTGGAGGAGTGTGGGCCCGTGCTCAGCCCCGAGGACTCCACCACCTCCCACACCTCGGACAGCACCGAGGGCTCACCGCTCACGACGTACACGTCCGTCGCCAGCACGTGCGCCAAGTCGCTGCCGACGGCACGGAGTTGTTCCCGCAGGTTGGCGATGACCTGCTCGGCCTGCCGTACGGGGTCGCCGGGGCCGACGATCTCTCCCCGCTCGTCGAGGGGCACGGCCCCGGCGAGGAACGCGAGCTTCGTACCGGCCTCGACGACGGAGGCGTGGGAGTAGGCGGGCGGAGGGAAGAGGGCGGGGGCGGTGACGCGCCGGATCACGGTGAGCGGCTCCTCGAACGACGACGGTCGGCGGGCAACTTTCCGATGATCGGGCCTTCTCGGGCCTGCCCGCATCCGAATTACGCGCGCGTCCAGGCCCCTGGCAGGTGCTCGCCGGAATTCCAGGAGCGGACTTCGGTGCGGCTGCGCCAGGCTGAGGACATGCCGCAGTCCTCCGACGCCGACTTCCTCGCCACCACCGCCGACCGCCTGGCCGCCCTGCCCACCGTGCGGGCGGTGGCCCTCGGCGGTTCCCGCGCCGAGGGCACCCACCGCCCGGACAGCGACTGGGACCTGGCCGTCTACTACCGAGGCCCCTTCGACCCCGGTGACCTGCGCGCCCTCGGCTGGCCGGGCAAGGTCTCCGACATCGGCGGCTGGGGCGGCGGTGTCTTCAACGGCGGAGCCTGGCTGACCATCGACGGACGCCGGGTCGACGTGCACTACCGGGACCTGGACGTCGTCGCACACGAACTGGCCGAGGCGGAGGAGGGCCGCTTCCGGGTGGAGCCGCTGCTGTTCCACCTGGCCGGGATCCCCACCTACCTGGTCGTCGCCGAACTGGCGCTCAACCAGGTCCTGCGCGGCGACCTCCCGCGCCCGGCCGGCTACCCACCCGCACTGAGCCGCACCGCCTTCGACCGCTGGTCCGGCACCGCCCGCGCCACCCTCTCCTACGCCAAGGCCCACCACGCCCCCCACGCCCGCCTCACCGAAACCGCCGGCGCCCTGGCGACAGCCGCCACCCAGGCCGCCCACGCCGTCCTCGCGGCCCGCGGCGCATGGGTGACCAACGACAAGCGCCTCCTGGAGCGGGCGGGGCTGCGGGGGATCGACGCGGTCGTGGGCGCGCTGCGGGCCGAGCCCGGCGCCCTGGCCGATGCCGTGACCGCGGCCGAGGACATCATCGCCGAGGCGTTGCGTTCATAAAGAAACCGCGCACCCGGCACCTTTCACCTGCCTGAAACGTGAGCGCACCGTTCACGCGGGGAACGCGATCTACTGTGGAGGTACCTCCACCGGCCACCGTCGTCCGAAGGCCCATCCCCGCCCTCGTATGAACAGGAGCCCCGTGTCGCGGCGTGCTGTACCCCTCTGGCTCGCTCATGCCCTCCGCGCCCAGCGCGGTCCCGTTCCCTGGAGCGCCGTGTGCCGCGGAGCGCTCGCCGCCGGGCCGCTGCTGCTGGCCGGCATGCTCGGCGGGCAGACGGCCTCAGGTGTGCTCGCCGCCATCGGTGCGATGCTCGCCGGCATCAACGACCGGCCCGGCAGCCGGCGCGCGTCCGTGAAGCGGCTCGGGGTGCCCGCACTGGCCGGGGCACTGGGGCTGTTCCTCGGCACGTACGCGGGGCAGGGCCTGGCCGCCGTACCGCTGACCCTCGCGCTCACCGGGCTGGGACTGGTCGCCGGCGGCATCAGCGCGGTCGGGCCCGTAGCCTCCGCCGCCGGCACCCAGCTGCTCGTCGCCGCGGCCATCGGCGCCGGGATGCCCGCGGCCGAGAGCGGGTGGCAGCGGGCCCTGGCCTTCCTGGCCGGCGCGGGCTGGCTGCTGGCACTGCGGCTCGCCCTGCCCACCCCCGGTTCGCTCGCCGGTGACTTCCGGTTCGACGGCGAGCGGGAGGCGGTCGCCGATGTGTACGACGCCATCGCCGCGCTCGTCGACGCCGTGGGCGGGGAGCACGCCACCGCCCGGCGGGCCGCGCTGACTGCCGCGCTCGACCACGCCCAGGACGCCCTCGCCGGACCCCGGCTGCGCCGGTACGCCGGCTGTGCCGCCGAACGCCGGCTGCACGCCCGGTTCGCGGCGGCCCTGCCCCTGGCCGAGGCCGCGACCGCCCTGTACTGGGCGGGAGAAGCCGTGCCGGCGCGGGCGGCGCAGGGCCCCCGGCGGCTCGCCGCCGCCGTCCGCGGCAACACCGGCACCGGCCCGCTGCCCGCGCCGCACCGGTCGGCCCCCGCCCTGCGCGCCCTGGACGACGCCCTGCTGCGCGCCGCCGACGCCTTCGACCGGGGCGAGGGCGCCCACCGCGGGCTGCTCGGCCGCCGCCGCGGCTTCCGGCACGCCCTGCGGGCCGCCCTGGGCACCGGTGGGCGCGAGTACGGGCTGCGCGTCGCCCTCTGCTTCGGCGCCAGCGCCGCCATCGCCCAGGCCCTGCACCACGCCCGCTGGTACGGACAGCACGAGCACTGGTACTGGCTGCCCGCCACCGCCGTCTTCCTCGTCAAGCCCGACCTCGGCCCGCTCGCCTCACGGGTGCTGTGCCGGGCCGCCGGGACCGTGCTCGGCGCCCTGGTGTTCGCCGGGCTCGCCGCGCTGCTGCCCCGCCCGGCCGGACTGATCGCGCTGGTGGCGGTCAGCGGCGCGGTCATACCGGTCGCCACCCGGCACTTCGCGGCGCTCACCGCGGCCGTCACCGTCCTCGTCCTCGCCCTGGTCATGGCCGGTGGGGAGCCGCAGGCCTCGGTCAGCCGGATCGGTGAGACGCTGCTGGCCTGCGCGCTCGTGCTGGTCGTGGGGCATCTGCCGATGCCGGGGAAGCGGGGCGGCGGGGTACGGGCCCGGCTCGCCGCGGCCGGCAGCGCCGCCGACGCCTATCTCCTGCACGTTCTCGGCGAGTCCGGCGACCGCGCCGAGCGGTGGGCGCTGCGCCGGGAGGCCTACCGGACCCTCGCCGAGGCCCGGACCGCCATCGCCGTCGCCGCCGCCGAACTGCCCGCCCTCGCCCGGCACACGGAGGGCACGGACGCCGTCGCCGAGGTGCTGGAACGGCTCGTGGACACGACCACGGCCTGCGCCGTGCACCTCGACGAGACCGGCCGGCTCACCCCTCGGCACCTGAGCCGGCTCCGGGACGCGCTGGGGGAGCTGGAGCGGCGGGGGATGCGGGAGCCGGCGGGCGCGGCGGCTGCCGCTTAGCCGTATCCGCGCCCCGCGGCTGCCTCAGGTTCGCCTGGCCGACGACCACTTCGGTACGGGCCCTGCGCACGGCAGGCGTCCCGGTCGGCCGCGTCACCGACGGCGCCGCCTTCGACGACTCCCTCGACGTGTGGGAGGCGATGGCGCCGACGTCCCTGATCCAGAAGTCCGCCGGGGGGCGACCGCGCCGGCTGACCTCCCGCCAGGCCCGGCGCCACGCCACGCGGCAGAGCGCCCGCGCGGTCGGGCTCGGCGACCGGGTCGGCACCCTCGCACCCGGCCGGCGCGCCGACACCGCCCTCGTCGACCGCACCGGCCCGCACACCCGGCCGGTGCACGACCTCGTCGCCACCCTCGTGCACAGCGCCAGCGCCGCCGACGTCCGCACGACGCTCGTCGACGGCCGCGTGCCGATGCGGGACCGCGAACTGCCCACCCTCGACGGACCGGCGCTCGTGCGGGAACTGACGGACCGGCTGCCCGCACGCGACCACGGGCGACGCCTCCAGGAGGTACGACACCTGAGCAGCCGGCGGGCGCGCTCCAGCCCGCTCCTGGCCGGAAGCCGGGCAGGACTTGGCCGAAAAATCCTCCGTCCCCCGCGATGAGTTCCGCTGCCGCCGGCGGTCACCACCCTGAACCGACCGTCGGACAGGAGGGCCCATGTCGTACCCGGAGATCGTCTCGCGCGAGCAGTGGCGCGCGGCGCGCGAGGAGTTGCTGCGCAAGGAGGAGGCGGTCAGACGGGTGCGCGAGGTGCTGGGCGCCGAGCGCCGGCGGCTGCCCATGGTCGAGGTCGACCCGGAGTACGTCTTCGAGGGCGGCGACGGCAAGGCCACCCTGCTCGGCCTGTTCGAGGGACGGACCCAGCTCGTCGTCCACCACTTCATGTTCGCCCCGGAGTGGGAGACCGGCTGCCCCTGCTGCGCGGCCTTCCTGGACCAGGTCGGCCACCTCGCCCACCTGCGCGCCCGG
The DNA here is from genome assembly GCF_014650735.1 of Streptomyces canarius. Lineage (NCBI taxonomy): Bacteria > Bacillati > Actinomycetota > Actinomycetes > Kitasatosporales > Streptomycetaceae > Streptomyces > Streptomyces canarius. The sequence continues at coordinate 217,836 of NZ_BMVN01000004.1, read as the reverse complement.
AACACCTCCTTCGCGGTCGTCTCCCGGGCACCGTTCACCCGGATCCTGCCGTTCAAGGCCCGGATGGGGTGGGCGATGCCCTGGTACTCCTCGGCGCACGGCGACGGCGGCGACCGCGACCGTGGCTCCGGCCGCGACTTCAACCGCGACTTCGAGGCCACCGTCGAGTCGGGCGGCGAGCTGGTCGAGCGCCCGGGCCTGAGCTGCTTCCTGCGCGACCGCGACCGGGTCTTCCACACCTACTCCGTCTACGACGACGGGCTGGACGGACTGGGCACCACCACGGCCCTGCTCGACCTGACCGCACTCGGCCGCAGCCCGGCCGGAAGCGAGGCGCTTCGGCTGCATGACGAGTACGACTACTGATGCTGGAGGTGCGGATGCCGACACGGACTGTTCGACCACTGATACGGAGCGTGCGGTTCGTGTCACAAGGTGAACGGATCCTCACGGTCCGCGCCGACCCGGTGTCGACAATGTCTCAGTCCCGTCACTGACCGAGCCGTTTCCCCTCTCCAGGGCGTTAACTCCCTACACGTACGACGCTTCCTGGAGGTGCGAGATGGTGAACGGGCGAACGGTGCTCGAACGCTTTCCCGCCGGTGGTCCCCGGGGCTCCTGGCCCGCGGAGGAGTTCGCGCACGCGCGGCGACTGGAAGGCCTGCCCGCCGAGGTCGTCATGGACCTCGCGACGGACACCTTCCTGGTGATCGTCCGCGGTGGCGAGAGGGTCGACTGAGCCGGTCCGGGGCACTCAGGCCGGCTTGGGGGCCGGCACTCGCGCCGTGAACTGCTGCGCCTGGAGGGAGTACAGCTCCGCGTAGACACCGCCCCTGGTCAGCAGTTCCTCCGGGGTGCCGGACTCCACCAGGCGCCCCTGCTCCAGCACGTGCACCAGATCGGCATGCCGGACCGAGGCCAGCCGGTGGGTGATCAGGACGACCGTCTGCCCGCCGCCGGCCAGCGCCCGGATCTTCTCGAACACCTCCAGCTCGGCCCGCGCGTCCAGCGCCGCCGTCGGCTCGTCCACGATCAGGATGCTCCCGCGCCGGTAGGCCGCCCGGGCGATGCCGAGCCGCTGCCACTGGCCGCCGGACAGCTCGTGTCCGCCGCTGAAGTTCCGGGCCAGCAGGGTGTCCAGGCCGCGCGGCAGGTCCGCGACCACGTCCTCGGCGCCCGCCTCGGCGATCGACGTGGCCAGCCGTTCCTCGGTCATCGGCGCGGTGGAGCGGCCGACGGCCACGTTCACCCGGGCGGTGAACGGCCAGCGCTTGAAGTCCTGGGCCACCATCGCGATGCGCTCGGCGAGCAGCCGCCGGTCGGCGCGCGCCGCGTCGACGCCGTCCCACAGGATCCGGCCCCGGTCCGGCGTGTACAGCCCTGCGAGCAGCTTGACCAGCGTGGTCTTGCCCGAGCCGTTCTCACCGACGAGCGCGATGATCCGGCCGAGGGGGAGAGTGAGGGTGACATCGTCGAGGGCGGGGCGGGGGGCGGGGCCGCTCGGGGGCCTGCCGGGCGGGTGGTCTGCGGGCGGGTCTCCCCGGGTCGGGTGTTCTCCGGTCGGGTGTTCTCGGGTCGCGGCTTCTCCGGTCGGGTGGGGGACGGTCGCAGGCGCAGCGGCTGCGTGGTCACCGGTCGGGTGCTGTTCGGGTTCGGCCGGCGGCTCGTCGTGCGGGTAACTGAAGGTGACGTTCTCGAAGCGGATCTCCTGGGGGTCCTCCGGCAGCGGCTCGCCGCCCGCCGGGATGGCCCGCTCGGCCGCCGCGGCGTACAGCCGCTGGAGATCGCCCACGAACAGAGCCTCCTCGTGCAGCTGGTTGATCTCCAGCACCAGCGTGTCCAGGCTCGCCGCACCCGTGCGGATCGCGATCACCGCCGTACCGGCCACCGCCAGGGCCATCGCGCCGGCGAGCAGCAGCGCGCCCAGCGTCGCGTACGTGGCGAGGGTCGCCAGGCCCGTCCAGGCCGCGGCGATCAGACCGGTCCGCGCGGCCAGCCGCGACAGCCGGGCCTGCTCCGCCTCCGCGGTCTCCGACATGGACCGGAAGTGGCGCAGCAGGAACGGACCCACACCGTGCACCCGGATCTCCGGGGCGGCGGTCGGCTCGGTGAGCAGACCGCTGATCAACTGACCGGCCCGCGCGTGCTGCACCCAGGTGTGGAAGGACTCGTAGCGGCGCCGGGCGTTGGTCAGCGCGCTCCAGGCGCTGGGCAGGGTCATGGTGACCAGCAGGGGCAGCAGCGCCGGATGCAGCACGGTGAGCACGCCCGCCGCGGCGACCAGCGAGATCATCGCGTTGATCACCCGGGCGCTGTAGCCGATCATGTGCCGGGCGGACCGGGCGCCGTACTGCGCCGTGTCCAGCAGTTTGTGGAAGGCGTGGTCCTCGATCGCGGCCAGCTCGACGTTCGCCGCCCGCTCCAGGTACAGCTCGGTCGCCACCCGCTCCACCTTGGGTTCCAGCCGTCCGGTGGCGTAGACGGAGGCGGCCCGAAGCAGCGCGGCGACCAGGGTCACGACGGCCATCACGACGAGGGCGGGGGTGGCCGCGCGCAGCCGTTGCTCGATGTCGGGGCCGGTGAGCAGCTTGCCGAGCGCGTTGTTCACGGCCAGCAGGCTCACCGCCTGGGCCACGCCCCGGCCCGCCTCGGCGGCCAGCACCACCCGCGCGGCCCGCGCGTCCGCCTGCCGGGCCAGCCGGAGACTGGACGACAGCATGCCGGGCAGCCGGGTCAGCATCGCGCGGAAGGTCAGCGCGAGGAAGGCGTCCGCGTGCTGGTTCCAGCCCATGTCGTACCGCAGCGGTCCGCCGAACAGCAGCCGCTCCGACGCCGACACCACCGGCTCGGCCGCCTCCCGCTTCTTCCGCACCGTGACCTCCCGGACCCCGACCGAACGGCCACTATTCCGGCCGGGACCCCGGCTCGGCAGGGCGCGAGCAGACGTACGAGGGGCGCGGAGGGAGCACGATCCGCGTCAGCGGCGCGGTGGGCGGGCGCTGGGTGGCCTGTGGGGACCTGACGGGGGCTGGGGGACCGGGGCCTGGGCGGTGAGGGTGGTGGTGGTTCGGGCTGGGGCAGCGGTGGTGGTTCGGGCTGGGGCAGCGGTGGTGGCGCCGGACGGCACGTGCGCCGGGACGGCGGCGACGGCCGGCACCCGGGCGGCAACGGCTACGCCGAGACCGCCCGTGACCAGTCCGGAGCCGTTCCCGTCACCCGGCACAGGGCCAGGTACAGCGGGATCGGCGGGGTGTACGGAACCGTGCCGTCCGGGCGATGGATGAGCCGGGTGGGGCCGGTGACCAGGGCACCGACGGCGTAGTGGGCCGGGGACGGCCAGGGCAGGGCGTAGTCGGAGTCCGACGGAACGATCCACCACCAGTGGGAGCCGTCGGCGTACACGCATCCCAGCCGTGGCAGCCGGGGTACGACGAGCGGGCCGAGGCGGTCGGGCACGGCGACGGCGTCGCAGCCGAGCGGGGCCGTCATGCCGTCCGGCAGGGTCAGACGGTGGCCCGGATCAGGGGCCGGGCGCCGGCGTTGCAGCCGTACCAGCGTGTCCAGACCGATGGCGTGCTCCTGGCTGCCACCGGGCCGCCCGCCGGTCACGGCCGCTCCCCGTGCAGGCGGGGCGCCGGTGTGTCGTGCGGGTGTTGGCCCGGTGGGAGGGGCCGGTGCTGCTCCGGAAGCCCAGTGTCCGGGTGCTGCTCCGGATACCCGGAGTGCGGGTGCTGCTTCAGAGCCTCAGCGTGCGGGTGCTGCTCCGGAAGCCCGGCGTGCGGATGCTGCTTCGGAGCCCCAGCGTGCGGCTGTTGCTCCGCTGCCCCATACCCGTGCTGCTCGGGCAGCCGGCGCAGCGGTTGCCCGGCGGGGAGGTGCCGGTGACGCTCCGGCTCCCCCCGCCCGTGCGACCCGGGCGCACCCGGCCCGAACTGCCTCCGCGTCTCAGGCCCGACTTGCCCACGCGTTCCAGACCCACGCGTCTCAGACCCACGCGTCTCAGGCCCGAGCTGTCCGGCCCTCCCAGGCCCGTCCGGCTGAGGAGTCCGCCGTTGCTGCTCCGGTAGGGCGTCCCGGCGGTGTTCCGAGGTCGCGTCCCAGTGCTGTCCAAAGGACGCGTCCCGGTGTCCCCCCGGCAGGGCGTTCCGGTGCTGCTGCCCCGGTGCCGTACCCCGCTCCTCCTCCGGCGCCACCCGCCCACTCGCCTCGGCCGGCCGGCCGTTGTCGGAGTCGTCCGGACGGCCCGGCTTGGGGCGGGCGCCCCAGCCCAGGTCGTCGCGCGGCTCGGCGGCGTCCGGGGCGAGGGCGTCCGGGGCGACGGCGTCGTCCTGGCGGGCCAGCTCGGCCCAGACCAGCAGCCCGGAGCCGTGCTCCTGGGCACCCCAGGCCCGGCACAGCGCGTCGACGAGAAGCAACCCCCTCCCGTGCTCCTCGTCAGGTCGCTGCGGAGACGGGTGGGGTTCGCCAGGAGCACAGCCCTCGTCACGTACGGCTATGCGCACCATGTCGTCGTGCTCGTGCAGCTCGCACACGACCCGGCCGCTCGCGGTGTGCACGATCGCGTTCGTGACCAGTTCGGATATGACCAGGGCGGCGCTGTCGCAGGTGTCCGCGCACACCGCCCAGCCGGACAGCCGAGCGTGCGCCAGGCGTCTGGCCCGGGCGACGGAACCGGGATGTGCGGCCAGCTCGAAGCGGAACCTGCGCTCGGCAGTGCCCCCCTGGGAGGTCGCTGCCTCCCCCACGTTCGAACCGGCTCGCGCGGGGGAACCCCCATCGGCGCCGAGACCGGAACGGTCTGCGGCGGCGTCTGTTCCTAAAGGCGCGGACGGAATCACGCCTGCCACTATCGCTCTGCCATGGACACTTGGCAAGAGTCACTCTGAAAATTGCAGAGTGCTGTGTGACTCGGTCAGGGCTCGTGGCAGACTGCTCGCAACAGCACGTCGCGCGGCGCCAATTGGAGTCGTCGGAGGTCCGGCCCGGTCTTCGAATGAATCTTCGAACGGCGCCGCAGGGCTGTAGTGAACTTTCGGTGGAGGTGGGAGCGTGAGCGAACCGCGGTCCGCGCCGACGGTGGGCCAGGTGGTCCTCGGTCGGCGCCTGCTGGACCTGCGGGAACGCGCCGGACTGAAGCGCGAGGAGGCCGCCCGCGTCCTCCGTGTCGCCCCCGCCACCGTCCGCCGCATGGAGATGGCCGAGGTCTCCCTCAAGATCCCGTACCTCCAACTGCTGCTGAAGGCCTACGGCGTCCCCGACGACGAGGCTGAGCTCTTCGTCCAGTTGGCCGAGGAGGCGAACAAGCCCGGCTGGTGGCAGCGGTTCCACGACATCCTGCCGGGCTGGTTCTCGATGTACGTCAGCCTGGAGGGCGCGGCCAGCCTCATCCGCTCCTACGAACCGCACTTCGTCCCCGGTCTGCTGCAAACCGAGGACTACGCGCGCGGAGTGCTGAAATCCGGTGCCGTCGGCCAGACGAGCCCGGAGGACATCGAGCGCCACGTCGCGCTGCGCATGCAACGCCAGCAACTGCTCACCCGTCCCGACGCCCCCCGCTTCTGGGTGGTGATGGACGAGACCGCCCTGCGCCGCCCGGTCGGCGACCCGGAGGTGATGCGTGCGCAGATCGACAAGTTGCTCGACGCCACGAAGCTGCCCCATGTGACGCTCCAGATCGCCCCGTTCGCCAACGGGCCGCACCCGGGGACGTACGGGCCCTTCGTGCTGTTCCGATTTGCCATGTCAGAACTGCCGGACATGGTCTACAGCGAGTACCTGACCGGCGCCGTCTACCTCGACGCGCGCACCGAGGTGGCTGCCCACCTGGAGGTCATGGACCGCATGGCGGCGCAGGCCGCTACGGCACGACGCACGAAGGAGATCCTCCGGGATCTCCGCAAGGAGCTGTGAATGGATCGCATCAAGCCGCGCGGACACGTCTACAACGGCATGCCCGCGCGGGAACTGGGCAGTGAGGGGTGGCACAAGCCCTGGAGCGGCGGCAACGGCGGCAACTGCCTGGAGGCCATGAAGCTGGCCGACGGACGGATCGCCGTGCGCCAGTCGACCGACCCGGACGGGCCGGCCCTGATCTACACCACGGCCGAGATGACCGCGTTCATAGAGGGTGCCAAGGCAGGGGAGGCCGACTTCCTGCTGTCCTGACGCCGGCATGTGTTGTTTATCAGTCAACTCCCTTAATGTGACCACCATTTGATCAACCATCGCGTCCTACGTCTACGGACTGCCGCATGACAGGGCAGGACCCGACGGCCACCGAGATCGACACCAGCAAGCCGCATCCCGCGCGGATGTACGACTGGTATCTCGGCGGCAAGGACAACTACCCCGTCGACGAGGCGATGGGCCGGCAGATGCTGGCCCTCGACCCCCGGGTGCCGGTGATGGCCCGGGTCAACCGCGCGTTCATGCACCGCGCCACGCGCCGGCTGGCCCAGCAGGGCGTACGGCAGTTCCTGGACATCGGCACCGGCATACCACCGAGCCGAACCTGCACCAGGTCGCCCAGCGGATCGCGCCCGACGCCCGGGTCGTCTACTGCGACAACGACCCGATCGTGCCGGCCCACGCGGCGGCCCTGCTGCGCGGCACCCCGGTGGGCGTCACCGAGTACCTACAGGCCGATGTCCGCGACCCGGACGCGATCATCGAGGGCGCCCGGCGCATCCTGGACCTGGACCGGCCGGTCGCCCTCTCCCTGGTCGCCCTGCTCCACTTCATCCCCCACGAGGACGGCGCGCACGCCCTCGTCTCCCGGCTGCTGTCCGCCCTGCCGTCCGGCAGCTACCTGATGACGACCCACGCCACGGCCGACTTCACGCCCGAGGAGTCGGCGGCGGCCGTCGGGAAACTGAAGGCCGCCGGCGTCACCCTCGCCCTGCGTTCCCGCGAGGAGTTCGCCCGCTTCTTCACCGGCCTCGACGTGGTCGACCCCGGCGTCGAGATCGTCCACAAGTGGCACCCCGACCTGGGCGAACCGGTCCCGGGCCAGGTCGACGGCGTCATCCCGGGGTACGGGGCGGTGGCGCGCAAGCCATAGACCGGGATCCCCGCTCCGGCTTCCCCGGGCGATCCCTGCCTCACCCCGGTTTCCCGGGGCGATTGCTGCCCCGCCCTAACTTCCCCGGGCGATCGCTGCCTCGCTCCGGCTTCCCGGGGCGATCCCTGCCTCACCCCGGCGGCAGCACCCCGCACAGTGCCTCCAGCGCGGCCCCGTAGGCGTGTTCGGCCGGGGCCGCGTATCCCACCACCAGGCCGTCGCCGGCATCCGTCGGACTCCGCGGATGCCGGAACGCGGCGAGACCGTCGAGGGCGACACCCCGCCACACGGCGGCCCGCACCGTCGACCGCTCCGTGCCGGGCGGCAGCCGCAGCACCGCGTGCAGCCCGGCCGCGATCCCCGCCACCTCGATGTGCGGCGCCTGCGCGGCCAGCGCGGCGAGGAGCCGGTCCCGCCTCCGCCGGTACCGCTGCCGCATACGCCGCACATGACGGTCGTACGACCCACGGGCGACGAAGTCCGAGAGGGCGAGCTGGTCCGGCACGCTTGCCCACCCCTCCCGCTCGCCCTTCGCCGCCAGCACCGGCTCCACATACCGCTGCGGCAGGACCATCCAGCCCAGCCGCAGGGCCGGCGACAGGCTCTTGCTGACCGACCCGATGTGGATCACCCGCTCCGGATCGAGCCCCTGGAGCGCGCCGACGGGCCGGCGGTCGTACCGGAACTCGCCGTCGTAGTCGTCCTCCAGCACCACCGCCCCCCGCGCGCGTGCCCAGCCGATCACCGCCGCCCGGCGCTCCGGGTGCAGCGGGCCGCCGGTCGGGAACTGGTGCGCGGGCGTCAGCAGCACCGCCCGCTCGCGCCCGAGCGCGTCCACCCGCGCCCCGTGCTCGTCCAGCGGCAGCGGTACGGTGCGCACACCGGCCGCCGCGAGCAGTTCCCGGTGGAACCCCAAGCCGTACGCCTCCACGCCCAGCGGACCACGCAGCACCCCGCCCGCACCCGGTCCGTCCCGGACGCCCCGGCCGAAGAGAAGCCGCAGCGCGTGCGCGAAACCGGAGCAGATCACGATCCGGTCCGGCTCGGTCCGCACCCCACGCGCGCGAGCCAGATACTCCGTCAGGGTCTCGCGCAGCTCGCGGCGCCCGGCGGGATCGCCCGGCCCGAACGCCTCGTTCGGCGCTGCCTGGAGCGCCCGGCGGTACGAGGCCGCCCACGCCGCCCGCGGAAAGGCCGACGCGTCCGGCGCCCCCTGCCGCAGGTCGTGCCCCGGCCCCCGCGCGCGCGAAGGTGCCTCGACGGGCGTTCGTACGGTGTCACGCAGCGGCTCGGCCCGCTCCGCCACCCGCGTCCCGGAACCCTGCCGGGCGGTCAGCCAGCCCTCCGCGACCAGCTCGGCGTACGCGTCGGCCACCGTGTTGCGGGCCACCCCCAGGTCCGCGGCGAGCGACCGGTACGGCGGCAACCGGGTGCCCGGCGCCAGCCGCCCGCCGCGCACGGCCTCGCGCAGTGCCCTGGTCAGCGCCGCCCGTCGGCCCCCCGGCCCCGACAGCTCCAGGTGCAGGTCCGCACCGATCCGCTCCGCGGAATTGACCCACGATTCCGTCATGGAAATGCACCCTACAGTCGGTCTTTTCGGCCTCTAGGTTGAAGCCATGACGATGAACACGACCACCGCGACCGCCGCCACCACCTCCACCGTCGACCTCCCGGGCGGCATCGTCACGGCCGAGGCCGCCCGCACCCGCCTGGACTTCGCGAAGGCCGCCCCGAAGGTGTTCCGGGCGATCGTCGGCTTGGACGCCGCCGCCCGCCAGGGTCTCGACCCGGCCCTGGTCGAACTGATCCAGATCCGCGCCTCCCATCTCAACCACTGCGCCTACTGCCTGCACATGCACACCAACGACGCCCGCAAGGCCGGCGAGAACGAGGACCGCCTCCACATGGTCGCCGTCTGGCGCGAGGCCCGGCACTTCTTCACCCCGAAGGAACAGGCCGCCCTCGCCCTGACAGAGGCGGTGACCCTGGTCGCCGACGGCGGTGTCCCCGACACCGTCTACGCCGAGGCCGCCGCCCACTTCGAGGACCAGGAACTGGCCCACGTCCTCTCCCTGATCCTCACGATCAACACGTGGAACCGCGTGGCCCTGGCCACCGGAAAGGTCGCGGGCACGGACGAACGCACCGCCGGCTGAGGACGGGCGCCACCGGTCCCCGGCCGCACCCGTTGCCGTCCGCCTCCCTGACGACGTATCAGACCACCATCGGCCGGTCCGTGGGCCGGATCGGGGCCGGGAGCCGGGAACTCCCCGTCAGATAGTGGTCCACGGCCGCCGCGACCGCCCGCCCCTCCGCTATCGCCCACACGATGAGCGACTGCCCGCGCGCCGCGTCCCCCGCGGCGAACACCCCTGGGGCGTTGGTCGCGAAACCGTCGTCCCGGGCGATCGTGCCACGCGGCTGCAACGCCAGCCCCAACTGCTCGATCAGACCGTCCTTCTGGTCCGGCCCGGAGAACCCGAGGGCGAGCAGCACCAGGTCGGCGGGGAGCGTCCGCCCGGTCCCCGGCACCGCAAGCCGCTGCTCGTCCACCTCCACCAGATGCAGTGACCGCACATTCCCCCTCTCGTCTCCCGTGAAGCGGAGCGTGGACGCCGCGAACAGCCGCGCGTCCGCGTCCGCCGCCGGTGCCGTACGCAGCTCCCGCGCCTCCTCGTGCGCGGCCGACAGCCGGTAGACCTTCGGGTACGTCGGCCACGGCTCGGCGTCCTCGTCACGCTCCGCACCCGGCTGTGCGTAGATGTCCAGCTGGGTCACGGACGCGGCCCCCTCGCGCACCGCGGTACCCAGACAGTCCGCCCCGGTGTCCCCACCGCCGACGATCACGACGTGCTTGCCGGCGGCCGACAGCGGCGATGCCTCCAAATCCCCCTCACACACCCGATTGGCCAGCGGCAGGTATTCCATCGCCTGGTGTATCCCGTTCAACGCACGCCCCGGCACCGGGAGTTCCCGCCACGCCGTCGCGCCCGTGGCAATCACCACCGCGTCGTACCGGGACCGCAGCTCGGCCGCCGGGACGTCCCGGCCGACCGCCGTCGACGTACGGAACTTCGTCCCCTCGGCCCGCATCTGCTCGATCCGCCGCTCCAGATGCCGCTTCTCCATCTTGAACTCGGGGATGCCGTACCGCATCAGCCCGCCGATCCGGTCGTCCTTCTCGTACACCGCCACCGTGTGTCCCGCCCGGGTCAGCTGCTGCGCCGCGGCCAGGCCGGTGGGCCCGGAGCCGATGACGGCGACCGTCTTCCCGGACAGCCGCTCGGGCGGCCGGGGCGGCGTGAAGCCCTCCTCCCACGCCCGGTCGGCGATCGCGCACTCGACGTTCTTGATGGTGACGGCCGGCTGGTTGATCGCCAGTACGCACCCCGCCTCGCACGGCGCCGGACACAGCCGCCCGGTGAACTCCGGGAAGTTGTTCGTGGCGTGCAGCCGGTCACTCGCCGACCGCCAGTCCTCCCGCGCGACCAGGTCGTTCCACTCGGGGATGAGGTTGCCCAGCGGGCAGGCCTGGTGGCAGAAGGGGATGCCGCAGTCCATGCAGCGGTCGGCCTGCTTGCTGATGATGGGCAGCAGCGCGCCCGGGACGTACACCTCGTCCCAGTCCCGCACCCGCTGCTCGACGGGCCGCCGCGGCCACTCCTGGCGCGGCGTGGTCATGAACCCCTTGGGATCGGCCATGGCGTCTTCCTCGCGTACGGGCACCACAGGCACCGGGTGTACGAAGGGCCGTGCGTCATCGGGCGGCACTCTTCCGGCCACGATACGTCTCCGCCGACGCCCGCGCAGAGTGGCGGACAGCGCTTTCTCCCGGGGCCGCGCCGCCGGGGGACGGTTCAGGTGAGGGCCACTATGTAGAGCAAGGCCGCCGCGGCGGAGGCGACCGTCCGGACGTGGTTCCAGAACGTCCACTCGCGCACATACGCCGGCCAGTACACCGCGGCCTCCGGCGCCCCCGGAGTGAGCCGGGCCAGCCGCTCGTTGCGGGGCACGTTCGCCACGATCGTCAGCCCGAACGAGCCGACCAGGTACAGCGCGCTGCCCAGCAGCAGCTCCACCTTCCCCTCCTCCGGCCACACCACGAACGTCACCACCGCGATCAGCGCGCTCAACGCCGCCGATCCGGCGAACACGGTCATGAAGGCCGGCCGTACCGCCGCGACGTTGATCGCGTTCATCGCCGCCACGCCCTGCGCGGGCGGCAGCGCCGCGAGCCCCCGCATCACGAAGGTCGAGAACCCGCAGAAGACACCGGCCACCAGGCCGGTCCCGAGAATGCCCAGCACGACCAGCACGAAGAACGGCCCGCCGATCATCCCCACGCCCCCAATCCGTCCCACCCGGACCACCGCCCGGCACTGACAACACCTTCACGCACCACCGCACCCATGTACCTGCGGCCACATCCTGGCTGCTCGCACAGCTCCCACGCCCCGCCGCAGCCGCGGCAACCGGCAACCATGCCGCTGGGGGCGGCGCCGATCGAGCGGCGGCTGCCGACCCCGCGGAGCCGCGGGCGGCCACGGCCCGCAGTCGCGGGCAGCGTGCCCTGGGGCCGCATGGGTGGGCGCTGGGGGTACCCCCCTCTTGGGCACACCCCCTCTTGGGGGCACATCCTCTGGCGAGGAACCTTGCCGGCCCCAGCCGAGGCCTGCGGTCGCACCTGTTCCTGCGGACGCCCCGAGTCCTCGCTCGCGCACGCCCCGGCCGGCCACTCGTCCACCTTCACCCCCACCCCATTTCTCAACCCACACCCTCCTCCCCGACGCCCTGCCACGCCCGCAGCACGCTCTGCACGGTCCCCGCGATCCGGCGCCGCGCCTCATACCGCGGTACCCCGCTCATCAAGAGCTGGTCGTACGCCGTGTCCCCATGCCGTACGCCCGCCACGACCGCCGAGATCACCGCCCCTTCGGTCAGCGCCCGCCCGGCCGCGCTGCGCCCCACCCGCCCACTGCCCCGCACCGACGCGTGGGCCGCGATGGCGCGGGCCCGCTCGGCCGGGCAACCGGGGAACAGCCGGAGGATCTCGGCCGCGAACGCCGCCGCGAACCGTTCGTCCTCCGCCGCCCGGCGCCGCGCGTCCCGCGCCCGCCGCCGACGCCGGGCCTCCGCGTCCGCCAGACAGCGGTTCTCGGCCCGGGCCAGCGCGGCCTCCTCCACGAGCACGCCCTGGCGTTCGTAGCGGCTCTTGCGCCGGTTGAACCGCACGACCACCACCGACAACGTGCTCTCCTCCCGCGACCTGCGGGTCAGGGCCGTGTCGCCGCGCGGCAGGAACACCAGGTGGCCGAGGTCGGCGCAGTCCAGACAGCGCGGCGCCCCGTCCTCCAGCACCAGCAGCGACAGCGGACCGCGCCGGCAACCGGCACACCGCTTGCGCTTCAACGGCTGGATGACGACAAGCCGACCGGGGGAGTGGGGAGTCGAGGGAAGCGCCACACGCGGTACTTTCCCCGTCACCTCCCACGCCTCCCACGCCGTTTCCCGTCCGCCAGTTGCCTGCTCCGACCCTCCTCCTGTGTCACCGCCCGGATCTCCCCGTACGTTCTCCTCCCTCTTCTTCCGTCCGCCGCAACTACCCCCTCTCCTGCCGGAAGTTGAACACCGACACCCGCGTACGGTGCCGCACCGGGCGCTCGATCTCGTCGACCACCGCCACCGCGAGATCCGCGTACGACAGCCATGGCTCAGGACCGTCGTCGGGCAGCCGCTCCCCGCCGATGCGGTACCGCCCCGTCCGGGTACCGCCGTGCTCCAGGTGCCCGGCGGGCGTCAGCATCACCCAGTCGACGGGGCCGTCCCCGCGCTCCCGCAGCCGGTGCAGGCCGGCCGTGTGCGCCAGCGCGAACGGCCGGATCTCCGGCGGGAACGCGCCCGGATCGTCCATCACCGGCCGCCCGCCCGCGCCGAGCAGGTTCGCCCCCAGACCCACCGCGACGAGCCGGCCCACACCGGCCACGGCGAGTCCGTCGAGCAGCGCGTCCGCCGCCTTCACGAAGAACCCGTGGTCGAGCGTGTCGAGCCCCTGCTCCGGCCCGCTGAACGGCGAGACGGCGTGCACGGCCCCGGTGTGGCCCGCAGCGGTCCCGGCGACCGATCGGGGATCGGTGACATCGCCCCGTACGACCGTGACACCCTCCGCTCCGAGATCCGGATACCCCGCCGGATCCCGCACCACGGCCGTCACCGCGTACCCACGCGCACGCGCCTCGGCCGTCACCGCCCGCCCGGCTCGGCCCCCGGCACCGAAGACCACGATTCCGCTCATCCCAACCTCCCAGTCCTGCGCGGTCGCCCGCGATCGGACCAGGACGTTAGGGACCGGACCCCCGGTTACCGCAACGTAATCGGCGCTACCCTCGACGGATGACCGACGCGACGGCCCACGACCGTTCCGCACCTCTCGATCCCGACATGTTCCACCCCCGCTGCCCGTCGTCCGCCATGCCCTTCCGGGTCGGCGACAAGTGGTCCGGCATGGTGATCCGCTGTCTTGAGGGCGGGCCACGCCGCTTCGGCGAACTGCGGATCCCGCTCAAGGCCGTCACACCCAAGGTCCTCAGCGAGACCCTGCGCGCCATGGAGCGCGACGGCCTGGTGATCCGTACCGCGTACGACGAGAACCCGCCCCGCGTCGAGTACGCCCTCACCCCCCTCGGTCGCACCCTGATCCCCCTTCTCGACGCCGCCCGCGCCTGGAGCGAAACCCATCTCCCCGCCCTGCTCGCGGCCCGCCGCGCGGCCGGACAGCCCGTCTGACGCCGCCGGCACTCGCGCCGCCCTTGTCCGCCACCCGGCATCATGGGCCTGTGCGACTCGAAGCGATCACCTGGGAGCGGCTGGCCGAGCGGCTCGCCGACCGGCTGGCCGGTGTGGAGCCGGCCGACGGCACGGCCTGGCAACGCGTCGGCTTCGACGGGGCCCCGGCCGCCCGCCCGGGAGACCTCGCCGCGCGTGTCGGCGAGGCACTGCGGGTGCGCGGCCGGCCCTCGCTCGTGATCGGCACCGAAGGCTTCCTGCGCCCCGCCTCGCTCCGCCTGGAGCACGGGCGGCGGGACGCGGAGTCGTACTACAACGGATGGTTCGACACGGGTGCCCTGTGGCGGGAGGTCTTCGGGCCGCTCGACCCCGGAGGCAGCGGGCGGGTCCTGCCCGACCTGTGGGACCCGGCCACGGACCGGGCCACCCGCAGCCCCTACGTCCAACTCCCGCCCGGCGGGATCCTGTTGCTCCACGGTCCCCTCCTGCTGCGTCACTGGTTCCCCTTCGATCTGACCGTGCACCTCCTCCTCTCCCCGGGTGCCTTGCGCCGCCGTACACCCGAGGCCGACCACTGGACCCTCCCCGCCTTCGAGCGCTACGAGGCCGAGACCGACCCGGCCGGGACGGCGGACGTCCTGGTACGAGCCGACGACCCGCGCCATCCCGCCTGGAGCGGCTGATCCGGAGGCGCCGCCCGCAGATCCGTCCGGTGAGCCGCCCTCACGCCCGACGGCGTCCGGCAGAACTCCGTCGTCTGGTCAAACGCGAGGGCGACAACGTGTTCTTCTCGTCCGTCGACCGCCGTCAGAAGGTGCGCAACCTCCGCCGCGACCCGCGGTATCAGCCGCTCCGTCTTCGACCTGGCGAACCCCTGTCACTCGGCCGTGATCCGGGGCGTCGCAGAGATCTGCCGGACGAGGACAAGCGGCTCCCGTACCTTCACGCCCTGACCGGGTCCAGCCGGGGTTCCCACGTGGCCATCGGGAGCCGGCACCTCGCAGCCCCGTCCGCAGCCCCGTCCGCAGCCCCGTCCGCAGCCCGGTCCGCAGCTCGGACCTGCGACCCCCGGTCCCCGTGACCTCGCCGTTCAGAGCCAGCCGTTGCGCCGGAAGCCCCGGTACACCGCCAGACACGCCCCCGCCGTCACGGCCATGATCAGTGGGTAGCCGAATCGCCAGTGCAGCTCCGGCATGTGCTCGAAGTTCATGCCGTACACCCCGCACACCATCGTCGGCACGGCGACCACCGCGGCCCAGGCCGTGATCTTCCGCATGTCCTCGTTCTGCGCCACCGTCACCTGCGCGAGATGCGCCTGGAGGATGGAGTTGAGCAACTCGTCGAACGCGGCGATCTGTTCCTTGGCCCGGATCAAGTGGTCGAGGACATCCCGGAAGTAGGTCTGTATCTCCGGCGCGACGACCCGTATCGGCCGCGTCGCCAGGTCTTCCACCGGGCGGCCCAATGGCACCACCGCCCGCTTCAGCTCCAGCAGTTCGCGCTTCATCTGGTAGATGCGGCCCGCGTCCAGACGCGCGCCGTTCTCCGAGAACACGTCCGTCTCGACCTGGTCGATGTCGGCCTGCACCGCGTCCGTGACGCTGAGATAGTCGTCGACCACGTGGTCGGCGATCGCGTGCAGCACCGCCGCCGGCCCCTTGGCCAGCTGGTGCGGGTCCGCCTCCAACTCCTCGCGCAACGGCCCCAATGAGCCGTGCAGGCCGTGCCGCACCGTGATCACGAAGTCCTCGCCGACGAACACCATGATCTCGCCGGTGTCCACCACCTCGCTGGTCGCCGTCAACTGCTCGTGCTCGACGTAACAGACGGTCTTGAACACCGCGAAGAGCGTGTCCCCGTAGCGCTCCAGCTTCGGCCGCTGGTGTGCCTCGACCGCGTCCTCCACCGCCAGCGGATGCAGGTCGAACAGCTCGGCGATGCCGGTGAACTCACGGTCCGTCGGCTCGTGCAACCCGAGCCAGACGAAGCCCTCGCCGGTCTTGCGTACTAGCCGTACGGCATCCACCAGGTCGGCGCACCCGGGCACGCGCACGCCGTCCTGATACGTCACGCACTTCACCACCGACGAGCCCAGCGGCGACCTGGCGGGATGGCTCAGGTCCACGCGCGGCCGGCGCCGGGCCAACCGCGCCACCTTGCGCAGGCCGCCGACCCTGCCCAGCCCCGTGACCTTCCGCAGATTCCCTGCCATGGACATCTGGATCTCCTCGTGTGGATCTCCTCGCCTGACGCTTTCGCGCCTTGCCCGGCAAGTCTGCCAGTCCTCGGCGAAGTCCGGGCAAGCCTGTGGGAACAGGGAGTTCCGCTTTGTTCCCGCCTGTGGACAAAGGGGCGACCGAGCCGGACGGGCCGGCTGACTGGGATGATCGGAGCATGGCGCGCTCCGACGGATACCTCCTGGACAACCGGCAGAACGAGGCGGGCGAACGCTTCGACGCCTTCACCGCCCTCTTCGACCCCACGACCTTCCGGCACCTCGAAGGACTCGGCATCGGCCCCGGCTGGCGCTGCTGGGAAGTGGGAGCCGGCGGCCCCTCCGTCGCGTCCTGGCTCGCCGAGAAGGTGGGGCCGGCCGGTCAGGTCGTCGCCACCGACATCGACACCTCCCGGCTCACCGCCGCGGCCCGCCCGCCGGTGGAGATCCGCGTCCACGACGTGGGCGCCGAGGAGCCGCCGGGCGAGGGCTTCGACCTGGTCCACGCCCGGCTCGTCCTCGTGCACGTACCCGACCGGGAACGGGCCCTGCGGAACATGATCAAATCCCTGCGGCCCGGCGGACGCCTGCTGATCGAGGACGCCGACCCCGCCCTCCAGCCCCTGACCTGCCCCGACGAGTACGGCCCCGAGCAGCGACTCGCCAACCGGCTGCGCCAAGGCTTCCGCGAGCTGCTCGCCGACCGCGGTGCCGACCTGTCCTACGGCCGCAAACTCCCACGCCTGCTCCGCGAGGCCGGACTCCACGACGTGGAGGCCGACGCGTACTTCCCCGTGGCCTCGCCCGCCTGCACCGCCCTGGAGACCGCGACGGTCCGCCAGATCCGTGCCCGGCTCGTCGCCGCCGGCCTGGCCACCGACGCGGAGATCGACCAGCACCTGGCCAACGTGGAGACCGGCACGATGGACCTGACCACCGCGCCGATGATCTCGGCGTGGGGACGCAAGGGGTAGCCGGCGGCAGAGGGGCACTCGGGGCTGCCGGACCGTTTCAGCGTCCGGCGGTTCTACGCGCCTGCCGGAGTAGCCGCCGGCAGGGCCCCGATGTCCGGCAGAGGGCATGACCGGCCGGCCACTGTTCGCAAGCCCCCCGATACCTGGCGAAGGCGGCCCACCGTTCGCGAGCCCCTGACAGCCGGCGGAAGCGGCCGGCACGTCCCCGTCCGCCTAACCCCCGTCGCCCGGAAGCGGCGGTCTGCCGCCCACCCGTCCCACCGCCTCCGCACCCGCCCGGCAACCCCGTGCCGCCGCTTCCTCCGGGGCCACGCCAGCGAGCAGGGCGGCCAGGAACGCGCCGGTGAAGGCGTCACCCGCGCCCGTGGTGTCCCGGGGCTCCGCCGGCACGGCCGGAACCCGGGCCGGCGCGGCGCCGGAACGGGCCACGAGCGCCCCGTCCGCACCCGCCTTGGCCACCACCAGCGGCACGAGACGGCTCAGCTTCGCCGCCGCGTCCGCCGGATCCGGCAGCCCCGTCAGCAGACATGCCTCGTCCCGGCTGGGCAGCAGCACGTCCAGCGCCTCCGCGAACGCCAGGAAGCGGTCCACCCCCAGCTCGACCAGGAAGCCGGCCGAGGCAGGGTCCAGGCTGACCGGCACACCACGCGCGCGTGCCGCCGCGAGCGCGATTTCCGCGAGCGCCCGGCTCGACTCCGTGAACAGCAGATAGCCCGACAGATGCAGCCGGGCCACCCCGTCGAGCAGTGCGTCCGACCAGTCGGCGGGGCCGAGCCGCAGGGATGCCCCGCTGTCCGTCAGGAACGTCCGCTCGGCCGCCGCACCCGTGTCGACGAGGCAGATCACGGTCCCGGTCGCCGCCTCCCGGTCCACCACGAGCCGGGGCCGCACCCCGGCCGCGGCCAGCTCGCGCTCGTGCCACGCGGCGGCGTCGGCGCCCACCCGCCCCAGCAGCCGTACGTTTGCGCAGCCCGTGTGGGCGGCCCAGCAGGCCACATTGGCGCCCGCGCCGCCCGGCAGCCTCCGGATCACGGCGGCCGTGTCGGTGCCGGCCGCGAGCGGCCCCCGATGCCGGGCGACGACGTCCGTGACCACGTCGCCGACGACCAACAGCGCGCCGCTGCGGGCCGCGGTCACTCCCTGGCCCACGCCGTGGCGATCCGCGCCGCGAGCCGGACGTTGCCGCGCACCGCCGCCAGGTTGGCGCTCAGCGAGGCACCGTCCGTGTGCCGGACCAGGTGGTCCAGCAGGAACGGAGTCACCGCCTGCCCGGTGACGCCCTGTTCCGCGCAGGCGCGCAGCGCGTCGGCGAGCACGCGCGCGTGCAGCTCGGGATCGAGCTGTTCCGCCTCCGGGACGGGTTGGGCGACGATCAGCGCCGACTCCGGTGCGTCCAGCGCGTCCTGGGCGCGCATGACGGCGGCGACCTGCTCCGGGGTGTCCAGCGTCCAGTCGACCGGATGCCCCGAGTCCGACAGATAGAAGCCGGGGAACCGGTCCGTGCCGTACCCGGCGACGGCCACGCCCAGTGTCTCCAGCCGTTGCAGTGTCGCCGGTACGTCCAGGATCGACTTCACGCCCGCGCACACCACCGTGATCCGGGTCCGCGCCAGCAGTCCCAGGTCGGCCGACTCGTCCTGGGTCACGGTCCACTCCCGGTGCACCCCGCCCAGCCCACCGGTGGCGAACACTCGTACCCCCGCGAGGGAGGCCAGCTGCGCCGTCGCCGACACGGTGGTCGCGCCGCTCGCCCCCGCCGCCACGGCGAGCGGCAGGTCACGATGGCCCAGCTTGCGGATGCCGTCCTCGTTCGCGACCCGCTCCAGCTGGTCCTTGTCCAGGCCGACCCGGGGCCGCCCGTCGAGCACGGCGATGGTCGCGGGCACGGCGCCCTCCCGCCGCACCGCTTCCTCCAGCTCCAGCGCCACCTGCATGTTGCGCGGACGAGGCAGGCCGTGCGCGATGATCGTGGACTCCAGAGCCACCACCGGCCGCCGCGCGTCGATCGCCTCCCGGACTTCTTCCGACACCACCAGCACCACGTGCCCGCCTCCTGTCCGTCGGTCCCTTCCTAGTCTCTGGCGGGCGCCGGCCCCGGATAAACGCTTGTGACCCGTCGTGGAGGCCACCAGCCTGGTGCCCATGAGGAACAACACCACGCGCCTCGACCACGTCGTCCTGTGGGTGGCCGACCCGGTCGCCGCGGCAGCCTTCTACGAGACGGCCGTCGGCCTGGCGCCGGTCAGGGTCGCCGAGTACGCGGAGGGCAAGGTGGCCTTCCCCTCCGTACGCGTCAACGAGGACACCATCCTCGACCTCGCCCCGCACAGCTTCGCCGATCAGATGAGGATGCTGCCCGGTTCCGCCGACAGTGCGGGCCACCCCGTCAACCACGTCTGCCTGTCGCTGCCGGCCGAGGCCTTCGACGCCCTGCGCGCGCGCCTGGAGGAACACGGCGTCCCCGTGTCGGGCATCGACCACGGCCTGTCCGGGGCCCGCGGCGACGCCACGCGCAGCTTCTACTTCCGCGACCCGGACGGCAACATCTTCGAGGCCCGGCACTACGACGACTAGCCGCGCCCCGGACCGGTCAGAACAGCGGCTCCGGCAGCACACCCTCCAGGGCGAGCAGCTTCCGCTTGGTCTCCAGCCCGCCCCCGAAACCGCCGATGCCGCCACCGCTCTCCACCACCCGGTGGCAGGGCACGACCACCGGCAGCGGATTGGCGCCCATCGCCGCGCCGACCGCCTGCGCCCCGCCGGGCTGGCCGACCCGGCCCGCCAGATCGCCGTACCCCACCACGGTGCCGTACGGCACACCGGAGGCCAGTTCGCGCAGGACCTGCCGGTTGAAACCGGAGATCAGCGACCAGTCCAGCGGCAGGTCGAAGTCGTGCCGCCGCCCCGCGAAGTAGGCCCGCAGCTGGCGTATCGCCTCGGCCAGCAGCGGCGAGTCCGGATCTTCCACGGGCTCGGAACCCAGCCGTGCGGCCAGCCGCTCCAGCGCCCGGTCGCGCACCGCGTCCGAGGCGTGGAAGACGACGTTGACCAGGCCGTCGCGGGTCGCCGCCAGCATCAGCGGGCCGATGTCCGTCGCGACGACGGCCCACACGACCCGCTGCTCATCCTGCCCATGGCTGTCCATGCGCCTACCGTACGACCCACCACTGACAACGCCCGCCCGGCTCAGTCCGAACCCAGCGCGGCCCGCACCACGTCGGGCTTGTTGCTGATGATCCCGTCGACCCCGTAACCGGCGACTTCGCGGGCGGTGGCAGCGTCGTCCACCGTCCAGGCGAAGAGTTCCAGCGGCCGGCCGTGCGGTCCGTCCAAGGCGTGCACGGAGGCGACGTACCCCTGGGAGAGTGACCCGTACGAGGGATTGATCAGGTCGGTGAAGCGCGTGAACCGGTGCAGCTCCGCCACGGTGGGCGTGCCGAGGTAGCCGGTGATGACCGCCGGCTTCAGCTCGTGCACGGTCCGCACGCTGTCGGCGCTGAAGCTCTGCACGACCAGTCGCCCCAGGTGCCCGCCGTCCAGCCAGCCCTCGTTGTCGAGGAGCTTCAGCGTCTGCTGCTCGATGCCCGGGTACAGCTCCGGATTCTTGATCTCAAGGAGGAGTTTCTCGTGATTGTGTTCGATCCGGCGCATGTACTCCTTCAGCGTCGGCACACGCGCGCCCGCGTACGCGGGGGAGAACCAGCTGCCTGCGTCCAACCGGGCGATCTCGGCGGCGGTGAAGTCCCGAACCTTCCACGGCGCCCGGTCGGGGAAGACCTCCTCGACGTCGGTGGTGCGCTGCAAGGTGTCGTCGTGCAGGACGACCAGCTCGCCGTCCTTGGTGCGCTGGACGTCGTTCTCGACCCAGGAGAAGCCCAGTTCGGCGGCCTTGTCGACGGCGGCCAGCGTGTTCTCGGGTGCGTAGGTGGAGGCGCCCCGGTGGGCGATCACCATGGGCATGCCGTGCTCGCCCGCCCGGGCGTCGGACGTGGGGCTCAGCAGGGAGATCACCGCCCCCAGGGCCGCGGCGACCGGGGCGGCGACTACGCGCGCGTGCATGCGTACTCCTCGCATCGAGCGGATACGGACAGCAACAGACTGACAGCATCGAGTCAACGCCACTCGGCGCACGGCGGCCACACATTGACTGGAGTTGTCCAAGTCCGCACACCGGTGCCGCACAACTGCGGCAAGGCCGTGTTTCTTTGCCGGAAAATCGTTCGACCCTTCCGGTGGGGGTCATACTCTCTGCGACACCCCTGACCGCCCGCGCGGTCCTGGGACGGGGACGTATTCGGGTTTTTCCGGGACAGAAGAAGGCGGGAAGGGCAGCCGCGGATGCAAGGCACGGTCGACGGATTCAGTTACGGGGCCGTCACCCCATTGGTGGCCTACCTGATGGCGTGCCTCGGTGGCGCGCTCGGCCTGCGCTGCACCACACGATCCCTGCTGGTCACGCACGCACGGCGGCCCGCCTGGCTGGCCCTCGGCTCGGCGGCGATCGGCTCCGGCATCTGGACCATGCACTTCGTCGCCATGATGGGCTTCAGCATCAAAGAGGCACCGCTCCACTACGACAAGCCGATCACCTATGCGAGCCTCGGCCTCGCCATCGTCATGGTCGGCGTCGGGATCTTCATCGTCGGCTACCAGGGCGCCACCGGCATCCCGCTGTTCACCGGCGGCACGATCACCGGTCTGGGCGTCGCCTCGATGCACTACCTCGGTATGGCGGGCGTCCGCTTCCACGGACGGTTCACCTACAACACGTTCACCGTCGCCGCCTCCGTCGTCATAGCGGTCGTGGCCGCCACCACCGCCCTGTGGGCCGCCGGACAGGTGCGGGGCTTCCTGTGGAGCATCGGCGCGAGCCTCGTCATGGGGCTCGCGGTCAGCGGTATGCACTACACCGGCATGGCCGCGCTGAGCGTCCACCTCGACGGCCCCTCCCACACCCCCGGGGGCGTGCCCGCCGCGTCCGTGCTGGCGCCCATGCTGATCGGCCCGCTCGCCTTCCTGCTCCTCGCGGGCGCCGTCGTGATCTTCGACCCGCTGATGGTCATGGGCCGCCCCGACTGGCGGCCCGTCGAGCGGAAACCGGGCGTCCCGGCCACCGCCGTCGCCTCCCACACCGAACGCCGCCCCACCGATCACGACGGGCGCCGGCCCGCGCGCCGAACCGAGCACCACGCCTCCCGCACCCCGCAGAACCGCTGATCGGAACCGGTTGTCAGTGCGGGGTCGTACGGTTGATGTCATGCGGCCCGTTTCCCACATCGAACGCACGGTGGCGCCCTTCGAGGTCGTCAGCCCCTACCAGCCCAGCGGCGACCAGCCGGCGGCCATCGCCGAGCTGGCCAAGCGCATCGAGTCCGGCGAGAAGGACGTCGTCCTCCTCGGCGCGACCGGCACCGGCAAGTCCGCCACCACCGCGTGGATGATCGAGAAGCTCCAGCGCCCCACGCTCGTGATGGCGCCGAACAAGACGCTGGCCGCCCAGCTGGCCAACGAGTTCCGCGAGCTGCTGCCGAACAACGCCGTCGAGTACTTCGTCTCGTACTACGACTACTACCAGCCCGAGGCGTACGTCCCGCAGTCGGACACCTACATCGAGAAGGACTCCTCGATCAACGAGGAGGTCGAGCGCCTGCGCCACTCTGCGACCAACTCGCTGCTCACCCGCCGCGACGTCATCGTGGTCGCCTCGGTGTCCTGCATCTACGGCCTCGGTACTCCGCAGGAGTACGTGGACCGCATGGTCACCCTCAGGGTCGGCGACGAGATCGACCGGGACGAGCTGCTGCGCCGCTTCGTCGACATCCAGTACACGCGCAACGACATGGCGTTCACCCGCGGCACCTTCCGGGTCCGCGGAGACACCATCGAGATCTTCCCGGTCTACGAGGAGCTGGCCGTCCGCATCGAGATGTTCGGCGACGAGATCGAGGCGCTGTCCACGCTGCACCCGCTCACCGGCGAGATCATCAGCGACGACCAGCAGCTCTACGTCTTCCCCGCCTCCCACTACGTCGCCGGCCCCGAGCGCATGGAGCGGGCCGTCAACGACATCGAGAAGGAGCTGGGGGAGCGCCTGGCCGAGCTGGAGAAGCAGGGCAAGCTCCTGGAGGCCCAGCGTCTGCGGATGCGCACCACCTACGACATCGAGATGCTCCGCCAGATCGGCACCTGCTCCGGCGTGGAGAACTACTCGATGCACTTCGACGGCCGCTCGCCGGGCTCCCCGCCCAACACGCTGCTGGACTACTTCCCGGACGACTTCCTGCTCGTCATCGACGAGTCGCACGTCACCGTCCCGCAGATCGGCGCGATGTACGAGGGTGACGCCTCCCGCAAGCGCACTCTCGTGGACCACGGCTTCCGCCTGCCCTCCGCCCTCGACAACCGGCCGCTGAAGTGGGAGGAGTTCCAGGAGCGCATCGGGCAGACCGTCTACCTGTCGGCCACCCCGGGCCCCTACGAGCTGTCGCGCTCGGACGGCTTCGTGGAGCAGATCATCCGCCCGACCGGCCTGGTCGACCCGGAGGTCGTGGTCAAGCCCACCGAGGGCCAGATCGACGACCTGGTGCACGAGATCCGCAAGCGCACCGAGAAGGACGAGCGGGTCCTCGTCACCACGCTGACCAAGAAGATGGCCGAGGACCTCACCGACTACTTCCTGGAACTCGGCATCCAGGTGCGCTACCTGCACAGCGACGTCGACACCCTGCGCCGCGTCGAGCTGCTGCGCGAACTGCGCTCCGGTGAGTACGACGTCCTGGTCGGCATCAACCTGCTCCGTGAGGGCCTCGACCTGCCCGAGGTGTCCCTGGTGGCGATCCTGGACGCCGACAAGGAGGGCTTCCTCCGCTCGGGTACCTCGTTGATCCAGACCATCGGCCGCGCGGCACGCAACGTCTCCGGTCAGGTCCACATGTACGCCGACAAGATCACCCCGGCGATGGAGAAGGCCATCGAGGAGACCAACCGCCGCCGGGAGAAGCAGGTCGCCTACAACAAGGCGAACGGCATCGACCCGCAGCCCCTGCGCAAGAAGATCAACGACATCGTCGCCCAGATCGCCCGCGAGGAGGTCGACACGGAACAGCTCCTCGGCTCCGGCTACCGCAAGACGAAGGACGGCAAGGGAGCCAAGGCCCCCGTCCCGTCGCTCGGCGACAAGGCGGCCAAGGGCGCGAAGGCCGGAAAGGCCACCAGGACGGCCAAGGCCAAGGCGGTGCCCACGGACCGTCCCGCGGCCGAACTGGCGGAGCAGATCGAGGAGATGACCGAGCGCATGCGTGCCGCCGCCGCGGAGCTGCAGTTCGAGATCGCGGCCCGGCTGCGCGACGAGGTGTCCGAGATGAAGAAGGAACTGCGCCAGATGCGCGAGGCCGGCCTCGCCTGAGTCTCCGCCCGGTACCGGCCCCCGGCCCGCACGCCAAGTGTTGCAACCCCGACACAAAGCCCGGGCCGGGGGTCGGCACTGTCCGCGGTCCTGCGTAGTGTTCTGATCAACCGCGCGGTGCGCAGCAACGGCTCGGCGCGGCAACAGGGGACCGTCGAGAGGGGATTCAGCCGTGTCCGTCAACTTGTCCAAGGGTCAGGCCATCAGCCTGGAGAAGAAGGACGGGGCCACCCTGACGGCGGTCCGCATGGGCCTCGGCTGGCAGGCCGCCAAGCGGCGCGGCCTGTTCGGCTCCCGCACCCGCGAGATCGACCTGGACGCCTCGGCGGTCCTCTTCGCCGGCGCGGAACCCAAGGACGTCGTCTTCTTCCGCCACCTGGTCAGCGACGACGGTTCCGTGCGCCACACCGGTGACAACCTCGTCGGCGGCGCCGGCCAGGGCGGGGACGACGAGGCCATCCTGGTGGACCTGCAACGCGTCCCGGTCCACATCGACCAGATCGTCTTCACGGTCAACTCCTTCACCGGCCAGACCTTCCAGGAGGTGCAGAACGCCTTCTGCCGGCTCGTGGACGAGACCAACGGCCAGGAACTCGCCCGTTACACCCTGGCCGGTGGCGGCGAGTACACCGCCCAGATCATGGCCAAGGTGCAGCGGGCGGGCTCCGGCTGGACGATGACGGCCATCGGCGCCCCGGCCAGGGGCCGTACCTTCCAGGACCTGATGCCGGCGATCCTGCCGCACCTCTAGGGCCTGTCCGACAGCGCGCGTCCGCCGCGCGACGCCACGCACGTAGTGTCGCCGCGCCCGCCCCAGACCCGAGTGCGTCCCGCACGAGGGCCTGGGCCCGGCACTTTCCCCCGGCCTTCGGCCGGGGGAACCCCAGAGCACGCACCAGACGCCGCGGGGCCGTCCTGCGGGCGACGGACGGGAAGGTGACGACAGGCCCTGGCACCGGACCGCCCGCTCACCCGGCGCGGCACGCACGAGCGAACGACACAGGGGGCGCGACGGCGATGGGAGCCGAGCTGGTGCGGGGGCAGAACCACCCGCTGTCCCAGGTCCGGCTGGAGATCCGGATCTCGGCCGGAGTGCCGGTCCTCGCCGGAGCCACGCTCGGCGACGAGCACGGCACGGTGCACGGCCGCCAGTGGGTGGCCCACCCCGGCGCTTCCCACCTGCCCGGGGTCGAGGTGCCCCGGCAGGTGGCCGCCGAGCACCGCCTGGCCGTCGACCTGGCCGCCCTGCCCGAGGCCGTGCACCGCGTCGACGTGTTCCTCGCCCTGCCCACCGGCACGGCGGGCCCGCTCGGTTTCGGCGCCGTCCCGGCCCCGCACACCACGGTGAGCGGCCACGACGGCACCGAACTGGCCTGTTACACCCTCACCGGCCTGGACACCGAGACGGCCGTGATCGCCCTGGAGCTGTACCGCAGACAGGGCGCCTGGAAAGTGCGCGCGATGGGCCAGGGCTATGCGCGCGGCCTGCCCGCCCTCCTCGCCGACCGGGGGCTGCCCGACGCGGACGACCTCGCGACGGCCATCCAGGAGACGTTGGCCCAGGGCCTGCCCGGTACGACACCCGTACCGCCGACCGATCGCGATCCCCGGACCACCTCCGCTCCGGCACCGCAGGCCTCGCCCACCCATCAGGCGGTGCCCACTTCTCAGCCGGCCACCGCGTCCCCGTCCGCGTCGGCTTCTCAGCCCGCCACCGCTTCACCACCTTCCCCACCCGCGTCGGCTCCTCGGCCCGCCACCGCGTCCCGGTCGCCCGCTTCCGGGCCGGCGGAGCCGCCGCGTTCGTACGGCCCGCGGCGCCCTGACGAGGACGGCGGCCCCGATCCCCACCAGCCGGGCGGCCCCGTCGACTACACACACCCGCGCCGCACCCGCGGCCGTCCGTCCCCGCCCCCGGCCCCCTCGGTCGCCGACGGACAGCCCGCGCGGCCCGTTGCCGGAGACGCTGTGGGCTGGTCGATGGAGGAACGGCTGTACAACCAGGTCTGGGGCATGTTCGAGGACCTCGCCCGCACCACGGCGGCCTACCGGAGCGCCATCGACTTCGCCGACTCCCGCCTGGAGCAGGAACTGGACCAGGCCCTCGCCGACCCCCGCACGCGGCTCGGCACGGCGGGCGGTGCCGCGCGCGAGGCGGCCCACGTTCGCCGGACCCAGTTGGCCGGCCAAGCGCGGGCAGCCTTCGATCGCGACCTCGCCCAGCTCATCGCCGAGGCCGAGGTGGTCGAACCCGCGCTCCCGCCCGCCTACGCCCGCTGGGACAGCCCCGTCTGGCACGCCTACCGCGTTCCTGCCGAGCCGCCGATGGCGCTGCGGCTCGGCGATGTCCACCTGCCCGAAAGCGCGCCCCTGCGCATCCCCCTGCTGGTCAGGCTGCCCCTGGAGAGGGGGTTGTGGATCGACAGCGGTCCGTCGGCGGCCGACGCCGCTCCCCTGACGGACCCCGCCGAGCTGCGGCACCTGGCCATGTCCGTGGCCGTCGCCCTCGCGGCGCGCCTGCTCGCCGTCCACCCGGCTGGGGAGTTCGCCGTGCAGGTGGTCGACCCTGCCGGTGCCGGGAACCACGCGCTGCTGCCGCTGACGCGGGCCGGGGTTCTCGCGTCGCCGCCCGCGACCGGGGCGGCGGGTGTCTCGCAGACGCTGGAGCGGCTCACCCGGCGGGTCGACCTGGTGCAGATGGCGGTGCGCGGCGGCGCGGCCGAGTCGCTGTCGGCCGATGTGGACACCGCCCAGCAGCTCCTGATCGTCAACGACTTCCCGCACGGGTTCGACGACCGGTCGGTGACCCGGCTCCGGTACCTCGCCGACGAGGGCCCGGCCGCCGGCGTACACCTCCTTCTCGTCGCCGACCGTGGGGAGGCCGCCGCCTACGGCCCCTTGCTCGATCCACTGTGGCGTTCGCTGCTGCGACTCACACCGCTGCCCGACGACCACCTCGCCGATCCGTGGATCGGTCACGCCTGGACATACGAACCCTCACGGCCCCCGGCCGCCGACCGGATCGTGCACGCCGTGCTCACCGAGGTGGCCAGAGTCCGCACCAAGTGATGGTAAAGGTCGCTTGACCAGCTAACTTGGTGTTTCCTTTACTTATTGCTTTACCTTTCCTTGGTGATTGGGGTACAGTCTTCCGTACGGAGGGGAGTACTCCTTGACTGCGGCGCACCCGTCAGTACGGACCGGTCCGGTCCCGGGGCGTCGGCCCATCGCGGGTGGAAGAGACCTCCGGCAGCGACAACGCTGATGTGTTTGCCGTCACGTAATGCCGGAGGTGCAGTGGAAGTCTCCATGACCCTGTGGGTCCTCACCATCGCGGGTCTCGCCGCCCTGATCGCGGTCGACTTCTTCATCGGCCGCAAGCCGCACGAGGTGTCGATCAAGGAAGCGGGCATCTGGACGGTCGTCTGGATCGCCCTGGCCGGTCTCTTCGGTCTCGGCCTCCTCGTCTTCGGTGGCGGGCAACCGGCCGGTGAGTTCTTCGCGGGCTTCATCACCGAGAAGTCCCTGAGCGTCGACAATCTCTTCGTCTTCGTCCTGATCATGGCGAAGTTCGCGGTTCCCGCGCAGTACCAGCAGCGCGTCCTGCTCGTCGGCGTCCTCATAGCCCTGGTCCTGCGGGCCGTCTTCATCGCCGCCGGGGCCGCGATCCTCGCCAGCTTCTCCTGGGTGTTCTACCTCTTCGGCGCCTTCCTGATCTGGACCGCCTGGAAGCTCATCCAGGAGGCCCGTTCGGACGAGGCCGACGAGGAGTACGAGGAGAACAAGCTGCTGAAGGCCGTGGAGCGCAAGTTCGGAGTGGCCGACCGGTACCACGGCACCAAGCTGTGGATCCAGCAGAACGGCAAGCGCGTCATGACCCCGATGCTGGTCGTGATGCTCGCCATCGGCACCACGGACGTGCTGTTCGCCCTGGACTCCATCCCTGCGATCTTCGGTCTGACCCAGGACCCGTACATCGTTTTCACCGCCAACGCGTTCGCCCTGATGGGTCTGCGGCAGCTGTACTTCCTCATCGGCGGGCTGCTCAGGAAGCTGGTCCACCTGTCGTACGGGCTGTCGATCATCCTCGGCTTCATCGGCGTCAAGCTGGTGCTGCACGCCCTGCACGAGTCCGGTGTCCACGTGCCCGAGATCAGCATCCCGGTCTCGCTCGGCGTGATCTGCGCGGTCCTGGCCGTGACCACGGTCACCAGCTTGCTGGCCTCAAAGAAGCAGGCGGCCGTCGAGGAGGCGCATGCCGACGGCGAGGACGCTCGCAAGAGCAGCGTCGATGTCTGACCGGGGCGCAGCGGAAGCACGAGGTTCCGCGTAGCCGCATAGTGAACGGGGATATCGGCCCTCGCCGGGGGTGCGTGATCCCTCGGCGAGGTCATCGGTCCTCGGCGGGGTCTCATCGCCCCTCGGCGGCGTCTCGTAGCGACGCGGGGCCCGGCCCCACCGGCGCCGGGCTCCGCACCGGAAAGGATGAGAGGTATCCGGAAAGAACGGAATGCGAACTCTGTACGCCTCTGCGACCATCGCCGCATGATCACTCGGCTCCGGTCGCTCGCCCGCCAATGGACGATCCTCGTGCCGGTGCTCGCGGTCGTCCTGCTGGTCTTCACCTGGGGCCGGGGCATGCCCGGCGCGGTCGTCGGCCTGATGACCCTCGTTCTCGCCGGTGCCGTCCTGGCAGCCGTGCACCACGCCGAGGTGGTCGCCCACCGAGTCGGCGAGCCCTTCGGTTCCCTGGTGCTCGCCATCGCCGTCACGATCATCGAGGTGGCCTTGATCGTCACCCTCATGGCGGACGGCGGCGACAAGAGTGCCACCCTGGCCCGGGACACCGTCTTCGCCGCGGTGATGATCACCTGCAACGGCGTCGTCGGGATCTGCCTGCTCGTCGCATCCCTGCGGCACGGCACGGCCGTCTTCAACCCCGAGGGCACCGGCGCGGCGCTGGCGACCGTGGCGACGCTGGCCACGCTCAGCCTGGTGCTGCCGACCTTCACCACCAGCAAGCCCGGACCCGAGTTCTCCACCATCCAGCTGACCTTCGCGGCGCTGTCCTCACTGATCCTGTACGGGCTGTTCGTGGCCACCCAGACCGTGCGCCACCGCGACTACTTCCTGCCGATCACCCGGCAGGGAGAGGTCATCACGGCCGACGACCACGCCCGGCCCCCGTCCGCGCGTACCGCCTGGACCAGCCTCGGCCTGCTCGGGCTGGCGCTGATCGGCGTGGTCGGCCTTGCCAAGGGCGTGTCGCCCACGATCGAGTCGGGCGTGGTGGCGGCGGGCCTGCACCAGGCCGTCGTCGGTGTGATCATCGCCCTGCTCGTCCTCCTGCCCGAGACCATCGCCGCCCTGCGCTCCGCTCGCCGCGACCGCGTGCAGACCAGCCTCAACCTGGCGCTCGGCTCCGCGATGGCCAGCATCGGCCTGACCATCCCGGCCGTGGCGCTCGCGTCCGTATGGCTGTCCGGGCCGCTCGTCCTGGGCCTCGGCGCGACCCACATGCTGCTGCTCGCGCTGACCGTGGTGGTCAGTTCCCTGACCGTCGTGCCGGGCCGGGCCACGCCCCTCCAAGGGGGTGTCCACCTGGTGCTGTTCGCCGCCTACCTGGAACTGGCGATCAACCCGTAGCGGGCGGGAAGCCCGCGATGCGTCCGGTCAGCCCGTGACCGGCTCGACCGCCGGCACGGGCACCGGCCGCGTCTCCGGCAGCAGTGCGAAACAGACCAGGCTGATCAGCGCGATGCCCGTGAGGTACGCCCCCACGCCCCAGGGGACCCGTCCGCCCCGCTCCGCGAGCGCCGTGGCGACGATCGGGGTGAGGGCGCCGCCGAAGACCCCACCGAGGTTGTAGCCCACGGCGGCGCCCGTGCAGCGCACCCGGGCCTCGTACAGTTCCGGCAGGTACGCGGCGATCACCGCGAACATGGTGATGAAGGCGATCAGGGCGCCCAGGATGGCCAGGAACATCAGCAGCTGCTCGCCGGTCGCGAGGAGGGCGACCATCGGCAGCATCCACAGGACACAGGCCGTACACCCCGTCAGACACAGCGGCCGGCGTCCGTACCGGTCGCCGAACAGTGCCACGACGGGCGTGAGCGCGCCCTTCACCAGCACCGCGCCCATGACGCACATCAGCATGACCGTACGGCTCACGCCGAGCCGTTCCGTCGCGTACGCCAGCGACCAGGTCGTCACCGCATAGAACACCGCGTAACCGACCGCGAGAGCTCCGGCCGTCAGCAGCACCAGCCGCCCGTGGTGCCGTACGACCTCCACGAGCGGCACGCGCGCGTGATCGTCGATCTCCAGGAAGCGGGGACTCTCCCTGAGGGAGGAGCGCAGCCACAGACCGGCCAGCGCGAGGACGCCGGCCGCCCAGAACGGCACGCGCCAGCCCCACCGGGCGAACTCCGCGTCGGACAGCCCTGCCGACAGCGCGAGCACCACCCCGTTGGCCAGGACGAAGCCGAGTGCCGGCCCGATCTGGGGGA
This sequence comes from Streptomyces canarius, assembly GCF_014650735.1. NCBI lineage: Bacteria > Bacillati > Actinomycetota > Actinomycetes > Kitasatosporales > Streptomycetaceae > Streptomyces > Streptomyces canarius. The sequence goes on along the minus strand of NZ_BMVN01000004.1, from coordinate 186,890 downwards.
AGCTCGACCACAGGGCACGCCGCCCGGCGGGAGCGTGTTCGGCGGTCAGCAGCACCGCCCCGCCCCACTCGCCGCCGAGCCCCAGCCCCTGTAGGAAACGCAGCACGAGCAGCAGCACGGGCGCGGCCACGCCGATGGTCCCGTAGGACGGCACACAGCCGACCGCGACCGTCGAGGCGCCGGTGAGCAGCAGCGAGATGACGAGCACCGGACGCCGGCCGCGCCGGTCCCCGAGGTGCCCGAAGATCACCGAGCCCAGCGGCCGGGCCACGAACCCCACCCCGAACGTCCCGAACGCCGCGAGCGTCCCGGCGACCGGCGAGAACGTCGGGAAGAACAGCGGCCCCAGGACCAGAGCCGCCGCGGTCCCGTAGACGAAGAAGTCGTAGAACTCGATCGCTGTCCCGGCGAGCGAGGCGGCGGCGAGCCGCGGCATGGACGGGGCGTTTACGGCGCGTACATCGTGCATGCCGCGTCAACTACCCACAGTAATCAAGGGTTACGGGGGCGCGCGGAGGCGATCACGGGACGTGGGTGCGCGCCGTGGCGACCGGCGTACGGGGCCCGCTGCCGGCGCCGACCGGCGTGATAGACCGGTGCGAGCAGCGGTCGTGGACGGACCGCCCCGAACGGACCGGAGGAACCGTGCCCCGCACCCTGGCCAACGCCCCGATCATGATCCTCAACGGGCCCAACCTGAACCTCCTCGGTCAGCGCCAGCCCGAGATCTACGGCAACGAGACACTGGCCGACGTCGAGGCGCTGTGCGCCAAGGCGGCGGCCGCGCACGGCGGCACGGTCGACTTCCGGCAGTCCAACCACGAGGGGGAGCTGGTCGACTGGATCCACGAGGCGCGGCTGAGCCACTGCGGGATCGTCATCAATCCCGGCGCCTACTCGCACACGTCGGTCGCCATCCTGGACGCGCTCAACACCTGTGACGGCATGCCCGTGCTGGAGGTGCACATCTCCAACATCCACCGGCGCGAATCGTTCCGGCACCACTCCTACGTCTCGCTGCGCGCCGACGGCGTGATCGCGGGATGCGGAGTGCAGGGCTATGTGTTCGGCGTGGAGCGGGTCGCGGCACTGGCCGGAGCGGCGCGAGCGGACGCGTGACCCGCGCGCGGGACTACAGCCGGCCCGCCTCCACGATCCGCCGCAGGAAGCGCCGCGTGCGCTCCTGCTGCGGGTCACCGAAGACCTGCTCGGCGGTGCCGCGCTCCAGCACGACCCCACTGTCCAGGAAGCAGACCTGATCGGCGACGTCCCGCGCGAAGCCCATCTCGTGCGTGGCCAGCACCATGGTCATGCCCTCGTCCTTGAGGCCACGCACCACCTCCAGCACCTCGCCCACCAGCTCGGGGTCGAGCGCGGCCGTGATCTCGTCCAGCAGCAACAGCCGGGGCCGCACCGCGAGGGCCCGGACGATCGCCACACGCTGCTGCTGACCGCCGCTGAGCCGGTCCGGGTAGGCATCGGCCTTGCCGCCCAGCCCGAGGCGCTCCAGCAGCTCCCTGGCCCGCTCCTCGGCCTCCGTGCGGGAGACGCCGTGCACCCGGCGCGGAGCGAGCGTGATGTTGTCCAGCACCGTCATGTGCGGGAAGAGGTTGTACGCCTGGAAGACGACGCCGATCCGGCGCCGTACCGCGTCCTGGTCCACGCGCGGGTCGGTGATCTCCTCACCGTCCAGCCAGATGGCGCCGTCGTCGATCTCCTCCAGGAGATTGGCGCAGCGCAGCAGCGTGGACTTGCCCGAGCCGGAGGCGCCGATCAGCGCGGTCACCGTGTGCGGGGCGACCTCCAGACCGACGTCCCGCAGGACGACCGAGCCGCCGAAGGTCTTGCGGACGGACTCCATCCGCAGCACCGGCGCGTTGCTGACGGGCGTGTTCTCGGGCGTGCTCACAGGGCTCCTCCCCAGGCGCTCACAGGGACCCTCCCTGGGCCCGCCGCCGGTCCATCCGGGCCGTCACCCAGTCGGTGAACCGGGTCATCGGGATGGTCAGCGCCACGAACACCAGCCCCGCGACGATGTACGGCGTGTAGTTCAGACTGCGGCCCACGATGATGTCGGCCGCCCGTACCGCGTCCACCGCACCCCCGATGGACACCAGGCCGGTGTCCTTCTGCAACGACACCAGGTCGTTGAGCAGCGGCGGCACCTGGCGGCGCACCGCCTGCGGCAGGACGACGTAACGCAGGGCCTGCCGGTTGGTGAGGCCCAGCGAGCGCGCCGCGGCACGCTGCGAGGGGTGGATCGACTCGATGCCGGCCCGGAACACCTCCGCCACGTACGCCGAGTACGTCAGCGTCAGCGCCGTACCGCCGAGCAGCACCGGATCGACCGTCACGCCCTGGAGCCGCAGCGCCGGCACACCCAGGACCACGATCATCAGGTTGATGATCAGCGGCAGACCGCGGAAGAAGTCGGTGTAGGCCGCCGCGAGCACCCGCAGCGGGAAGAAGACCGGGCCGCGCAGGGTCCGCGCGACGGCGATCAGCATGCCCAGGACCAGGACGGCGACACCGCAGATCAGCAGGAGGCGGACGTTCAGCCACAGTCCTTCGAGGACCTTCGGGAACGCCTCGCGCGCGTAGTGCGCGCTGAAGAACGTCTCCTTGGTGCGCGGCCAGCCTGGTGCGCTGACGACGACCAGGTAGAGCAGGGCGGCCGTGACGAGCGTGGAGAGGGCCGCGACGGCGGTGGCGCGGCGGGCCCGCGCGCGTCGGTAGCGCTCGCGCGCCAGACGCCGCTCGGAGGGCGCGTAGCCGTCGTCCGGGACACCGCCGCCGGTGCCGCCGGTCATGTCCCCCTTGTCGTCCGCCCCCTCCCGGGCCGACTCACCCTTGGTGACCGTCACTTGAGCACCGGGGCGTCGACGGCGTCCGAGAGCCACTGCTTCTCGATCGCGGCCAGCGTGCCGTCCTTGCGGAGGGCATCGACGGCGCCGCTCACGCACGTGGTCAGCGCACTGCCCTTGTCCAGCACGAGCCCGAACTGCTCGGGTGTGCCGGTCCGGTGCTCGAACTGGCCGACGATCCTGGCGTTCGTCACCTCGGCGGCCGTGATGTAGAACGCGGTCGGCAGGTCCGTGATGATGGCGTCGACCTGGCCGTTCTTCAGGGCTGACTTCGCCTGGTCGTTCTTGGCGTAGACGGCAGCGTCCTGTGCCGGCTTCACGACGTCGGTGATGTAGTCGAGGCTCGTGGTGCCGACCTGCGCGCCCAGCTTCAGCTTCTTGAGGTCCGCGATGCTCTTCGCCTCGGCGGCCTTGCCGCCCTTCAGGGCGATGACCGCCTGACGCACGTCGTAGTAACCGGAGGAGAAGTCCACGGCCGTCTTGCGCTCGGCGCTGATCGACACCTGGTTGATGTCGAAGTCGAACGTCTTCACCCCGGGCGCGAACGCCTTGTTGAAGGGCACGCTCTGCCAGACGACCGCGTTCTTGTCGTACCCCAGTTGCTTCGCCACGGCGTAGGCGACGGCCGACTCGAAGCCCTTGCCGTTGGCGGGCTTGTCGTCCTTGAACCAGGGCTCGTACGCCGGTTCGTCCGTCGCGATCGTCAGTTTTCCGGCCGTCTTGGTGGCGAGTTCGCCCTTGGCGCAGCTCTTCGCGGCCGACCCGGACGGGGCGGCCGACGCCTTCTCCTCGGGCTGTGGAGCGCAGCCGACGGCGGTGGCGAGCAGGGCTATGGTGACGGCGGCGACCGCGCGGCGCAGGGCGAGAGGGGCAGCATGCATGGCGGGAGACTGGCAGTGAACGCGGCGTCTGTCCAGGTCACGACGGTGGTTGTCCGCATGCTGGGAAGGGGTGTTGCGGCCGTGTGAACGCGGCTGCGCGCGGCCCACGCGCGCGTGGGCCGCGCCTGGGCCGCCGGCCGAGGGCGGGGTTGGAGACCGGCGGCCCCTACCGCTCAGGAGCCGTCATCCTGCGCGGGGCTGCTACCAGTTGACTGCGGTCGCCCGCTCTCCGGGAGTGCGCACGGAGGTCCGGTGCGTGCGAAAGGTTCACACGGGGCGCGCGGAGGGGGCGTGCACGCCGGGTGCGTGTACGGCGCACGCGCGGCTCACGCACAACTGCCCTGCGTGGGGCGCGCGTACGGCCTGTGCACCGAGGCGCGCCCTGGGACGTGAGCCGACCAGAGGTGCGAGCTGATCGAGGATGAGGGATGCGAGCCGGTCGGCGCCCCGCTCACCACCCGCGCGCGTGCCACTCCGGCAGATGCGGCCGTTCCGCGCCCAGCGTGGTGTCGTTGCCGTGCCCCGGGTAGACCCACGTCTCGTCCGGCAGCACGTCGAAGAGCTTCGTCTCCACATCGTGGATCAGGCTGGCGAACGCCTTCGGGTCCTTGCGCGTGTTGCCGACACCGCCGGGGAAGAGGCAGTCGCCGGTGAAGACGTGCGGGTGGCCGTGCGGGTCGTCGTAGACCAGGGCGATCGATCCGGGCGTGTGCCCGACCAGATGGCGCGCGGTGAGCTCCACGCGGCCCACCCTGATGACGTCGCCGTCGTCGACGAGGACGTCGGTGGGCACCGGGATGCCGGGGGCGTCGTCGCGGCCGGCGTACGTACGCGCGCCCGTGCCCGCGACGACCTCGGCGAGTGCCTGCCAGTGGTCGCCGTGCTGGTGCGTGGTGACGACGGACGCGATGCCGTCGTCACCGATCATGCCGAGGAGCGTCTCCGCCTCGTTGGCGGCGTCGATCAGGAGCTGCTCGTCGGTGGCACGGCAGCGCAGCAGATAGGCGTTGTTGTCCATCGGGCCGACCGCGATCTTGGTGATCATCAGGTCTTTCAGCTCGTGCACATCCGCCGGTCCGCCGACCCTGACCTCTCCGGAGTACGTCATGAAGGTCAGCCTATAGCGCGGGAGCCCTGGTGGACGGCCGGGTCGGGCCGCGCACGGTCCGACCTACAGCGGGGGCAGTTCCGGCAGCGTCCCGCCCCGCACCTCCAGCGCCGCCCCGTCGCGGCGCCCGGCGAGCCAGCCCACCAGGTCCGCCGGCCGGCCGGTGACCGTGATCCGGGGCTCGTCCGCCGCGCGCCCGGTCGTCCACGCGTGCGTGCCGTCCGTGACCCGGGTCGCCGGGACGTCCGGGTGCCCGGAGAACCGCTCGGTGAGGAAGCCGGTCTCCCGCTCCAGGAATTCCGCCGGAAGATCCTCCAGCTCGTACCCGGTCCCGAGGTCGACGTGGTGCAGCTCCACCTCCCCCCACCGGCGGAACGGCACCCGGGACGCGGAGTCGGTGACTCCGTTGCGCAGCTCCACCGTGCGCGTCCAGTCCGCGGGGGCCTGCCCGGCCGCCTGGAAGCGGGCCGCGCTCTCGCGGACGTCGGTGACCTGGACCTCCACGGGGCGCGGGGCGTCCCGCTCGATGTCGGCGTCCCGCGCCTCGGCGCTCGCGTACATGGGACGGCCCTGGAGGACGTTCACGAGCGCGTCCGCGTTGCGGGCGAGATGGGCCAGGACGTGTCCGCGGCTCCAGCCCGGAAGCCGTGACGGCTCGGCGAGCGATGCGTTGTCAAGGGCGATGACCGCGCTGAGGAGCCGATCCGTCGCTTCCCGTACACAGGCCAGGTCATGAGCGTGATCCATCATGACGCCGACCCTAGTCCGGCCACTCCTTCGGGTGAAGGTGACGAACCCCGCCCGAAAATCGAATGCACGTGCTATAAGGTCGAGGGCGGAGTCGGGCATGCTGGATGGTCGGGGGTTGTTATGCAACCGGGCAATCCGACCGGCGTTGTCAGTGGCTCCCCCTAGTCTGAAGAAGCACGGGGGCCCCGCCCCTGTCACTTCTCTCAAGAAAGGTGCGGACCGGCGTGGCCGACCGTCTCATCGTCCGTGGCGCGCGCGAGCACAACCTGAAGAATGTCTCGCTCGACCTGCCACGTGACTCGCTCATCGTCTTCACGGGCCTGTCCGGGTCGGGCAAGTCCTCCCTGGCCTTCGACACGATCTTCGCGGAGGGCCAGCGCCGTTACGTGGAGTCGCTCTCCTCGTACGCACGGCAGTTCCTCGGCCAGATGGACAAGCCCGACGTCGACTTCATCGAGGGCCTCTCCCCGGCGGTCTCCATCGACCAGAAGTCGACCTCGCGCAACCCGCGCTCGACGGTCGGCACGATCACCGAGGTCTACGACTACCTCCGTCTGCTCTTCGCGCGCATCGGCAAGCCGCACTGCCCCCAGTGCGGCCGCCCGATCTCGCGCCAGTCGCCGCAGGCCATCGTGGACAAGGTCCTGGAGCTGCCCGAGGGGAGCCGCTTCCAGGTGCTGTCCCCCCTGGTGCGCGAGCGCAAGGGCGAGTTCGTCGACCTCTTCGCCGACCTCCAGACCAAGGGCTACTCCCGCGCGCGCGTGGACGGCCAGACCGTCCAGCTGTCCGAGCCGCCGGTCCTGAAGAAGCAGGAGAAGCACACCATCGAGGTGGTCGTGGACCGCCTCACGGTGAAGGACTCCGCCAAGCGCCGCCTCACCGACTCGGTGGAGACCGCCCTCGGCCTGTCCGGCGGCATGGTCGTGCTCGACTTCGTGGACCTCCCCGAGGAGGACCCCGAGCGCGAGCGCATGTACTCGGAGCACCTGTACTGCCCGTACGACGACCTGTCCTTCGAGGAGCTGGAGCCCCGCTCCTTCTCCTTCAACTCGCCCTTCGGCGCCTGTCCGGAGTGCACCGGCATCGGCACGCGCATGGAGGTCGACCCGGAGCTGATCGTCCCGGACGAGGACAAGTCCCTGGACGAGGGCGCCATCCACCCGTGGTCGCACGGCCACACCAAGGACTACTTCGGCCGCCTGATCGGCGCCCTGGCCGACGCCCTCGGCTTCCGCACGGACATCCCCTTCGCGGGCCTGCCCCAGCGGGCCAAGAAGGCCCTGCTCTACGGCCACAAGACCCAGATCGAGGTGCGCTACCGCAACCGGTACGGCCGCGAGCGGGTCTACACCACCCCCTTCGAGGGCGCGGTGCCCTTCGTCAAGCGCCGCCACAGCGAGGCCGAGAGCGACGCCAGCCGCGAGCGCTTCGAGGGCTACATGCGCGAGGTGCCCTGCCCCTCCTGCGAGGGCACGCGTCTGAAGCCGATCGTCCTCGCGGTCACGATCATGGGGAAGTCGATCGCCGAGGTCTCCGCGATGTCGATCAGCGACTGCGCGGACTTCCTGGGCGAGCTGAAGCTGAACGCCCGCGACAAGAAGATCGCCGAGCGGGTCCTGAAGGAGGTCAACGAGCGGCTCCGCTTCCTGGTCGACGTCGGCCTGGACTACCTTTCCCTCAACCGCGCGGCCGGCACCCTCTCCGGCGGCGAGGCCCAGCGCATCCGCCTCGCCACCCAGATCGGCTCCGGTCTCGTCGGCGTGCTGTACGTCCTGGACGAGCCGTCCATCGGCCTGCACCAGCGGGACAACCACCGTCTGATCGAGACCCTGGTCCGCCTGCGCGACATGGGCAACACGCTCATCGTGGTGGAGCACGACGAGGACACCATCAAGGTCGCCGACTGGATCGTGGACATCGGCCCCGGCGCCGGTGAGCACGGCGGCAAGGTCGTGCACAGCGGCTCCGTGAAGGAACTGCTCGCCAACACCGAGTCGCAGACCGGCGCGTACCTCTCGGGCCGCAAGTCGATCCCGCTCCCGGACGTACGGCGCCCCCGCGACCCCTCCCGGCAGCTCACCGTGCACGGCGCCCGTGAGAACAACCTCCAGGACATCGACGTGTCCTTCCCGCTGGGTGTCTTCACGGCCGTCACCGGCGTCTCCGGGTCCGGCAAGTCGACCCTGGTCAACGACATCCTCTACACGCACCTGGCGCGCGAGCTGAACGGCGCGCGGACCGTCCCCGGACGGCACACGCGCGTGGACGGCGACGACCTGGTCGACAAGGTCGTGCACGTCGACCAGTCACCGATCGGCCGCACCCCGCGGTCCAACCCGGCGACGTACACCGGTGTCTTCGACCACATCCGCAAGCTGTTCGCCGAGACCACCGAGGCGAAGGTCCGTGGCTACCAGCCCGGGCGCTTCTCCTTCAACGTCAAGGGCGGCCGCTGCGAGAACTGCGCGGGCGACGGCACCATCAAGATCGAGATGAACTTCCTCCCGGACGTCTACGTCCCGTGCGAGGTCTGCCACGGCGCCCGGTACAACCGGGAGACCCTGGAGGTCCACTACAAGGGCAAGTCCATCGCCGAGGTGCTGAACATGCCGATCGAGGAGGCCATGCACTTCTTCGAGGCGGTCCCGGCGATCTCCCGTCACCTCAGGACGCTGAACGACGTGGGCCTCGGTTACGTCCGCCTCGGCCAGTCCGCCACCACCCTCTCCGGTGGTGAGGCGCAGCGCGTCAAGCTCGCCAGCGAACTACAGAAGCGGTCCACCGGACGCACGGTCTACGTCCTGGACGAGCCGACCACGGGTCTGCACTTCGAGGACATCAGCAAGCTGCTGACGGTGCTCGGCGGACTGGTCGACAAGGGCAACACGGTCATCGTCATCGAGCACAACCTCGACGTGATCAAGACCGCCGACTGGGTCGTGGACATGGGTCCGGAGGGCGGCGCCGGCGGTGGCCTGGTGGTCGCCGAGGGTACGCCGGAGGAGGTCGCCGGGGTTCCGGCGAGCCACACGGGCAAGTTCCTGCGCGACATCCTCGGCGCCGACCGCATCAGTGACGCCGAGCCGGTCAAGGCACAGCGGGGCGGCACGGCACGGAAGACGGCCGCGGCCAAGTCGTCGACGAGGAAGACGGTGACGGCCAAGGCCAACAACACCGCGACCAAGAAGGCGGTCACGGCCACGAAGACGGCGACGCCCGCGAAGAAGACGACGCGGGCCCGTAAGGCCTGAGCCGTCTGACACGCCATCAAAAATGCGGCGCCCCGCGGGAACTTCCCGCGGGGCGCCGTTCGTTCCACCATCAGCCAGCCCGGTCCGGCGGTCCGACAGGTCCCCGCCACACCGCAGGACCGGTCGTACCTTGTCAACAGCACAGGGAAAGCAGACCGCTCACAGCGCGGCCGAACCGCCCAGCTCCGCCGCGTACGGCGGCTCGGCCCCCGCCCGCGAGCAGGTGATCGCCGCCGCCCGTGCCGCGAAGCGCAGCAGCCGTGTCCAGCCCTCCGTCCCGAGGGCGGCGAGCGCTTCCGCGGACAGCGCGTCCCGGGCGGCCAGCCCGTGCAGCAAGGCCGCGTTCACCGTGTCACCGGCGCCGATGGTGTCCACGACATCGACCTTCTCACCCGGCACGGAGTGCTCCCCGCCGTCCCGGGTGAACACGGTCAGACCGTCGCCGCCCCGCGTGACCACCACGGCCGCCGGTCCCGCGGCCAGCCACTCGCTCGGGGTGCCGCCGAGCCACGCCGCGTCCTCCGCGGACAGCTTCAGCAGCGTCACCGAGGGCAGCCAGCTCTTGAAGCGTGCCCGGTAGGCGTCCGCGTCCGGGATGAGTCCCGCCCGGATGTTGGGATCCAGGGCGGTGAAGAGCCCCTGCCCGGCCGCGGTCCGCATCAGTTCCTCGTAGGCGCTCGCCCCCGGTTCCAGGACGAGCGAACAGGTGCCGAAGGACACCGCGCGCGTACCGGCGGGGAGCGCGGCCGGCGCCGTGAACAGACGGTCGGCGGTGCCGTCGACATAGAAGGAGTAGGCGGCCGAACCGGCGGCGTCGAGCGTGGCCACGGCGAGGGTCGTCGGTTCCGGTCCCCGCTGGACGCCGGACACATCGACGCCGGCCCGCCGCAGCCCGTCGAGCAGGGCCTCGCCGAAGGCGTCGTCCGACGTCCGGGAGCAGAAGGCGGTGCGGGAGCCGAGCCGGCCCAGCGCCACGGCGGTGTTGTACGGGCCGCCGCCGAGCGCCGGCTTCAGGTCCGCGAGGGCACCGGGGCCCTGCGGAACCAGGTCGATCAGTGCCTCACCGGCGACGACGATCACGAGGCGGTTCCCTTCTCGGCAAGCGTGGATGATGCGGTGGCCCCGGTGCCGCTGCCTGGCTCCTCCGGGCAGCCGCAGGACGTGCGGTGGACGAACGCGCACGGCAGCCGGACCGTCCGGGCCGGCCGGTCCGGCTCGGCCAGACGGTCCAGGAGCACCCGGACGGCACGGGCGCCCAACTCCCGGCTGGGCTGGGCGATGGCGGTCAGCCGGGGCGAGAACAGGTCGGCCCAGGCGAAGTCGTCGAAGCAGCACAGAGCGAGGTCGTCCGGAACGGACCGGCCGTGCCGGCGCAGCGCGCGCAGCGCGCCGATGGTCATCGCGTTGTTGGCGGTGACGAGTGCGGTGGGCGGATCGGGCAGGGCGAGCAGGTCGGCCGTGGCCCGCTCGGCCCCGGCGGACTCGGAGTTGCCGGACACGAGGAGACGCTCGTCGTATGCCAGACCGGCCGCGATGAGGCCCTCCCGGTAGCCGGAGACGCGCTCGCTGGTGGTACTGAGCCCGGGCAGGCCCGCGACCAGGGCGATCCGGTGGTGCCCCAGCCCGGCGAGATGGGTCACGAGCAGGGCCGTCGGCGCGGCGCTCTCGGCACAGACCTGGTCGAAGCACGGGGTGCTCGGCGAAGCGGCGGCACCGTCCGCACCGTCACCTGGTGCACCGTCCTCCGCCGCGCGGGCGTCGACCAGCCGGTCCAGGAACACCGTCGGTACGGCGTGGCGGCGCAGGTAGCCGACGAGGTCACTCGGCTCGGCGGACGGGGCGACGATCATGCCGTCCACCCGGCGCTCGTGGAGGAACTGCACGACCTTGCGCTCGTGCCGGGGGTCGTCATGCGGATCCGCGATGAGCAGGCTGTAGCCCGCCTCCAGGGCAGCCGCCTCGACGCCTTGCAGGATCTCCGTGAAGTACGGGTTGCTGATGGCCGACACCGCGAGCCCGATGGAGCGGGTGCGCGAGGTCACCAGAGAGCGGGCCAGGGTGTTCGGGGTGTAGCCGAGGGTGTCCACGGCGTCGAGCACGGCCTGGCGGGTGTGGGGGAGCACCGGCCGGGTGCCGTTGAGCACGTGGGAGACGGTCGCCACGGAGACCCCGGCACTACGGGCGACATCCGCCATGGTGGCCATGCGCGCTCCCTTCCCCGAGGCTGCCGTTCGGTCGGCGCCGGCCCCGGTCTTCTCAGCTTCCGGCCGGACGCTATCCCATGCCCCTGCCCCGCGTAAACGCTTACGTAAGCGTTTACGTTCCTGGGGTGCCTCCTCCCTCCACACCACTGGACTCGCCTCGCTGCCCTTCGGGCGGACATCGGGCCCCGTCCCCAGCCAGAGCGGCCCCCGCTCCCAGACCGCCCCCTCTGCCCGGGTATCGTCGCCCTGCACACCCCTTGACCAGTGGAGTTCCAGATGCCCGCCCACTCCTCCGCGACCCGCCGTACCGTCCTTCGAGGGGCCGCCGCGGCCCCGGTCGCCGGGCTCGGCCTGGCCGCGTGCTCGGCCCCGGACGGCAGTGGTTCCGCCACTGCCGCCCCCACCGCACCGGTCGACCTCGGCGCCGAGAACGAGGTCGCGAAGGGCGGGGCCAAGCTCTACCGGGATCACAACGTGGTGGTCAGCCGTGCCGAGGACGGCACCCTGAAGGCGTACAGCACGATCTGCACGCACGCCGGCTGCCCCATCAACAAGCTGCGGGGAACGACCCTGGTCTGCCCCTGCCACGGCAGCGAGTTCGATGCCGTGACGGGCAAGGTGGTCCAGGCGCCGGCCACCGAGCCCCTGACCGAGCTGTCGGTGAAGGCCGCGAAGGGCAGGATCGTCGCCGGTCCCGCGGACTGACCGAAGAGCCGCGGGCCGACGGGAGCGGTGGGCGGAAGGCCGGCTCAGCGTGCGGACGCGGGGGCGAGCTCACTCCCAGTCCCAGGCGATCCCCAGGACACCCGGCCGGATCCGGGGATCGACCAGGTGGGCACAGTGGTGCGGACTGGTCACGGGCAGCTCCTGCCAGCCGCTGCGCGGGGCCGCGGCCGAGTGCTGGGCGAAGCGGTGGCAGCGCACCGGCAGCGCGGCCGTGTCGAAGCGCACCTGGAGCGCGTACTGGCCGCCGGGGAAGCCGAACCGCTGGAGATACTCGCGGGACGTCCCGGCCGTGCCGTCCTCGATGCCGTACCGGAAGAGGAAGGTGTCGCCGGCGCGCAGCCGGGTGCCGAAGAGCAGTTCGGCGACGAGGACGCCGGTGTCCTGGTCCCAGCGGAGGCGACCGGTGCGACAGTTCTCCAGGGCGTGCACGGTGACACGGCGCGGGTCGCAGCCGAGGTCGCCGTGGTGGAGGGCGACGAAGCGGTCAACGCCGTCGTGGTGGGCCCGCACGATGTGGTGGGCTTCGCGGCTCACCAGCTCGCGCCGGGCGCCGATCCGGACGCGTTCGTGGTGCCCCACGGTGTGCAGGCCGCCGTCCAGGGACCAGCCGAGGTCGGCGGTGAGCCGGTCCACGACGCCCGAGGCCTCGATCAGGGAGCGGTAGGAGCGGCCCGCCGGACGGTCGGCCGTCGCCCGCTCGTCGGACTCGGCGAGCAGCCGGATCAGTGACTCGTCCGGTAGCCGGAGGATCTCCTCCAGCGCGCGTACGGCGCGCAGCGACTCCGGGCGCTGCGGGCGGCGAGCACCTTGCTGCCAGTAACTCAGGCTGGTGACGCCGACCTTGACCCCGTGGCGTGACAGATGGTGCTGGACGCGCTGGAGCGGCAGTCCGCGTGCGGCGATCGCGGCGCGCAGCGCCACATGGAAGGGGCCGCCGCGCAGGGCCGCGTCCAGTTCCGTGGTGGGGACGTCCGCGTGCTCTGTGGCATGCCGCATGCCGAGGGGCCTTCCTGTGAGGTGTCGCTACGGCTGGTCAGACCGTCTGTGCGGGTGTGCGGGTGTGCGGGTGTGCGGGGCCACCCCCGTGGGCACCGCGGGCGCGCCTGGCTGGGCACGCCGCGCCGGCCCGTACGCATGTGTGCAGGGCCCCGAGTTCCCCCGCATTGAAGCGTGTTGACCAGAACCCGACAACACTTAGGACCCGGCCGTTCCGGCCGACTGGCCGGACCCTGCCGTTCCGCGGCCGGTGGGCGGGGTAGGTGGGCGGGGGCGGCGGGAGTGGCCGCCTGCCTCATCCAGGGCTTGACCGGAGAGACGACGCCGGGAGGGAACGTCACCGGCATGGCGGGGAAGGCGACTGACGGCCGGGCCGCGGGGCGCGGAGACGTCAGGAGGAGGGGCGCGGAGGACGTCAGGAAGAGCGGTACGGAGAACGTCAGGAGAGGGCGCCCGTGCCCCGGTCTCCGGTTCTCTCCTCTCGACGCGGACCGTGCCCCGTCTCCTCTCCTGCCGCCCTGCGGCCCTACCGCCCTCGTACCGCCCATCCCAGCGCGTGCACCATGTCCAGGAGACCCCGCAAGCCCCCGAAAGAGACCGCCGGCCGGCCGCAGGCCAAAAGGGGTGCGGCGGGGCCCCCGCGCGGGCGCCGTCCGGGTGGGGGCGTTGTCCACAGGCCCGACGCGGTGTCGGTGCTCGCCAGTAGGGTGTGAGACATGGCCGACCCCTCCAGCTACCGCCCCAGGCCGGGAGACATCCCGGACTCTCCGGGGGTGTACAGGTTCCGTGACGAGCACCGCCGGGTGATCTACGTCGGAAAGGCGAAGAGCCTGCGCCAGCGCCTGGCGAACTACTTCCAGGACCTGGCGAACCTGCACCCGCGCACCCGGACGATGGTGACCACAGCAGCGTCCGTGGAGTGGACGGTGGTGTCCACGGAGGTCGAGGCGCTCCAGCTGGAGTACTCCTGGATCAAGGAGTACGACCCCCGGTTCAACGTCAAGTACCGGGACGACAAGAGCTACCCGTACCTCGCGGTCACGATGAACGAGCAGTTCCCGCGGGTCCAGGTGATGCGCGGTCACAAGAAGAAGGGCGTCCGCTACTTCGGGCCCTACGCGCACGCGTGGGCCATCCGGGACACCGTCGATCTGCTGCTGCGGGTCTTCCCGGTGCGCACCTGCTCGGCCGGCGTCTTCAAGAACGCCGCCCGCACCGGCCGGCCCTGCCTGCTCGGCTACATCGGCAAGTGTTCCGCCCCCTGTGTCGGCCGGATCACCCCCGAGGACCACCAGGAGCTGGCCGAGGAGTTCTGCGACTTCATGGCCGGCCGCACCGGCACCTACCTCCGCCGTCTGGAGAAGCAGATGATGGAGGCGGCCGAGGAGATGGAGTACGAGCGGGCGGCCCGCCTGCGGGACGACATAGGGGCCTTGAAGAAGGCCATGGAGAAGAACGCGGTCGTGCTCGCCGACGCGACCGACGCCGACCTCATCGCCGTCGCCGAGGACGAGCTGGAGGCGGCCGTGCAGATCTTCCATGTGCGTGGCGGCCGGGTCCGCGGTCAGCGTGGCTGGGTGACCGACAAGGTCGAGGAGGTCACCACCGGCGCCCTGGTCGAGCACGCCTTGCAGCAGCTGTACGGCGAGGAGAGCGGGGACGCGGTCCCCAAGGAGGTGCTGGTCCCGGCCCTGCCCGAGCCGGTCGAGCCGGTCCAGGAGTGGCTGACCGGCCGTCGCGGGTCGAACGTGTCGCTGCGCATCCCGCAGCGCGGCGACAAGAAGGCGCTCATGGAGACCGTGGAGCGCAACGCCCAGCAGGCCCTCGCGCTGCACAAGACCAAGCGCGCCTCCGACCTGACCACGCGCTCGCGTGCGCTGGAGGAGATCGCCGAGGCCCTCGACCTGGACAGCGCCCCGCTGCGGATCGAGTGCTACGACATCTCGCATCTCCAGGGTGACGACGTGGTCGCCTCCATGGTCGTCTTCGAGGACGGCTTGCAGCGCAAGAGCGAGTACCGGCGGTTCCAGATCAAGGGCTTCGCGGGGCAGGACGACGTCCGCTCCATGCACGAGGTGATCACCCGCCGCTTCAAGCGCTACCTCGCCGAGAAGGAGCGGACGGGGGAGTGGGCCGACGGCTCCGGCACCGACGACTCCCTGGCCGAAGGCTCCGGTACCGACAACCCCCTGACCGGAGAATCCGGCACCCACGGCTCCCTCGCCCAAGGCTCCGGCACTGACACCCCCCTGACCGGAGGCTCCGGCACCCCCGCCCTCCTGGCCGGAGGCCCCGGCGTCAACGGCTCCCTCCTCGACGCCGGCGCCGTGCTCGCCGACGCCGAGGTGATCGCCGATTCCCTCAAGGACGACGACGGCCGTCCCAAGAAGTTCGCCTACCCGCCCCAGCTCGTCGTGGTCGACGGTGGCCAGCCGCAGGTCGCGGCGGCCCGGCGCGCGCTGGACGAGCTGGGCATCGACGACATCGCCGTGTGCGGTCTCGCCAAGCGCCTGGAGGAGGTCTGGGTGCCCGGCGAGGACGATCCGGTGGTGCTGCCCCGCACCAGCGAGGGTCTCTATCTGCTCCAGCGCGTTCGCGACGAGGCGCACCGGTTCGCGATCACCTACCAGCGCACCAAGCGCGCCAAGCGTTTCCGCGCGGGCCCGCTGGACGACGTCCCCGGCCTCGGCGAGACCCGCAAACAGGCGCTCATCAAGCATTTCGGCTCGGTGAAGAAGCTGCGGTCCGCCACAATCGAGCAGATCCAGGAAGTGCCCGGGATAGGCCGGAAGACGGCCGAGACCATCGCCGTGGCTCTCGCCCAGGCAGCCCCGGCCGCTCCCGCCGTGAACACGGCGACCGGAGAGATCATTGAGGACGAGGAACCCGATACGACGGGGGGTTCCTCGGGGGAGCCCGTGACCGCGGGCGTCCCGGACGAACGACGGGGGCAGGAGACATGACCGAGCACGACGCAGAGCCCACAGCACAGCGAGATCAGGCGCACAGCGGCACGGGCGACGATGTCGTCCGGCACGACACCGGCCGGGAGACCGCCCGGCCCGAGACCGGCCGGGACACCGGCCGGCCCGGCACCGACCAGGACGCCGGACAGGACACCGGTCAGGACAACGGAGCACAGGTGAGTACGGGCAACGAAACAGCCGGGGTCCCCGAGGCGGCCATCCCCGAGCTGGTGATCATCTCCGGCATGTCCGGGGCCGGCCGGTCCACGGCGGCGAAGTGTCTGGAGGACCTCGGCTGGTTCGTCGTCGACAACCTCCCGCCCGCCCTCATCCCGACCATGGTGGAGCTGGGAGCCCGCTCCCAGGGCAACGTGGCGCGGATCGCGGTCGTCGTGGACGTGCGCGGCCGGCGCTTCTTCGACAACCTGCGCGAGTCCCTCGCCGACCTGGACACCCGGGGCGTCACCCGGCGGATCGTCTTCCTGGAGTCCTCCGACGAGGCCCTGGTCCGCCGCTTCGAGTCGGTGCGCCGCCCGCACCCGCTCCAGGGCGACGGACGCATCGTGGACGGCATCGCCGCCGAGCGGGAGCTGCTGCGCGAGCTGCGCGGCGACGCCGACCTGGTGATCGACACCTCCAGCCTCAACGTGCACGAGCTGCGCGCCAAGATGGACGCCCAGTTCGCCGGTGAGGAGGAGCCCGAGCTGCGGGCCACCGTGATGTCCTTCGGCTTCAAGTACGGCCTCCCGGTCGACGCCGATCTGGTCGCGGACATGCGGTTCCTGCCCAACCCGCACTGGGTCCCGGAACTGCGTCCCTACACCGGCCTCAACGAGGAGGTCGCCGCCTACGTCTTCAACCAGCCCGGTGCGAAGGAGTTCCTCGACCGGTACGCCGAACTGCTGCGGCTCATCGCGGCCGGCTACCGGCGCGAGGGCAAGCGGTATGTGACCATCGCCATCGGCTGTACCGGCGGCAAGCACCGCTCGGTCGCGATGTCGGAGAAGCTCGCCGCGCGTCTCGCGGCCGAGGGCGTGGAGACGGTGGTCGTGCACCGGGACATGGGACGGGAATGACGGAACGTACACCGCGGCTGAGCCGGCTGCGCCGGATGGTGCCCGAGGCGCGCGCCGGCCGCTCGGCCGAGGCCCGCGGGGCGCGGCCCCGCCGGCGCGGCGCCCAGCCCAAGGTGGTCGCGCTCGGCGGCGGCATGGGCCTGTCCGCCTCGCTCGCCGCGCTGCGCCGGATCACCGGTGATCTCACCGCCGTCGTCACCGTGGCCGACGACGGCGGCTCCAGCGGGCGACTCCGGGACGAGCTGGGCGTGCTGCCGCCCGGCGACCTGCGCAAGGCGCTGGCCGCGCTGTGCGGGGACGACGACTGGGGCCAGACGTGGGCCCGGGTCATCCAGCACCGCTTCCAGTCCCAGGGCGAGCTGCACGAGCACGCGGTCGGCAACCTGCTGATCGTCGCCCTGTGGGAGCAGCTCGGCGACCATGTGCAGGCCCTGGACCTGGTCGGCAAGCTGCTCGGCGCACATGGGCGGGTGCTGCCCATGTCGGCCGTGCCGCTGGAGCTCCAGGCCCTGGTCAAGGGGCACGACCCGGAGCGCCCGGACGACGTGGACACGGTGCGCGGGCAGGCGACCGTGGCCCTGACGCCCGGCGAGGTGCAGTCGGTGCACCTCGTGCCCAACGATCCGCCCGCCGTCCCCGAGGCCGTGGCGGCGGTCCTGGACGCCGACTGGGTGGTGCTCGGCCCCGGTTCCTGGTTCTCCTCGGTCATCCCGCACCTGCTCGTCCCCGAGCTGCTGGACGCCCTCACCGAGACCAAGGCGCGCCGGGTGCTCTCGCTGAACCTGGCGCCGCAGCCGGGAGAAACCGAGGGCTTCTCCCCGCAGCGTCATTTGGAGGTTTTGGGGCGACACGCCCCTAAACTCGCCCTGGACGTGGTGCTGGCCGACGTGGCCGCCGTGCCCGACCGCGACTCGCTCACCGAGGCCGCCAAGCGGCTGGGAGCCGCGGTCGAGCTGGCCCCGGTGGCCCGGACCGACGGATCACCCCGGCACGATCCGGAGCTGTTGGCCGCCGCGTACGACCGTATTTTTCGGATGCATGGAAGGATCGGCCCATGGCGATGACGGCAGCGG
This sequence comes from Streptomyces canarius, assembly GCF_014650735.1. Taxonomy (NCBI): domain Bacteria; kingdom Bacillati; phylum Actinomycetota; class Actinomycetes; order Kitasatosporales; family Streptomycetaceae; genus Streptomyces; species Streptomyces canarius. Next base: position 168,995 of record NZ_BMVN01000004.1, on the reverse strand, counting down.
TGAAGGACGAGATCTCCCGGCTACCCGTCACCCGGACCTGTTGCAGGAAGGCGGAGGTCTCCGCCATTCTGCGGTTCGCCGGAGGCCTCCACCTGGTGAGCGGGCGCATCGTGATCGAGGCGGAGCTGGACACCGCGATGGCGGCGCGCCGGCTCAAGCGGGACATCCTGGAGATCTTCGGGCACAGCTCCGAGCTGATCGTGATGGCGCCCGGCGGGCTGCGCCGCGGCTCGCGGTATGTCGTACGGGTCGTCGCGGGCGGTGACCAGCTGGCCCGGCAGACGGGTCTCGTGGACGGCCGGGGCCGCCCGATCCGCGGTCTGCCCCCGCAGGTGGTCTCGGGGGCCACCTGCGACGCGGAGGCGGCCTGGCGCGGTGCCTTCCTGGCGCACGGCTCGCTGACCGAGCCCGGCCGTTCCTCGTCGCTGGAGGTGACCTGCCCGGGCCCGGAGGCGGCGCTCGCGCTGGTCGGTGCCGCGCGCAGACTGTCGATCGCCGCGAAGGCCCGCGAGGTGCGCGGGGTGGACCGGGTGGTCGTCCGGGACGGTGACGCGATCGGTGCCCTGCTCACCCGGCTGGGCGCCCATGAGTCCGTGCTGGCCTGGGAGGAGCGCCGGATGCGCCGCGAGGTGCGGGCCACGGCCAACCGGCTCGCCAACTTCGACGACGCCAATCTGCGCCGTTCGGCCCGTGCCGCCGTGGCCGCCGGGGCCCGGGTCCAGCGCGCCCTGGAGATCCTGGGCGACGAGGTGCCGGAGCACCTGGCCGCGGCAGGGCGGCTGCGCATGGAGCACAAGCAGGCATCCCTGGAGGAGTTGGGCGCGCTCGCCGATCCGCCGCTGACGAAGGACGCGGTCGCGGGCCGTATCCGCCGGCTGCTGGCGATGGCCGACAAGCGCGCCGCCGACCTGGGCATCCCGGGCACGGAGGCCAACCTCAGCGAGGAGCTGGCGGACAACCTCGCCGGCTGACCGGACGACACGTCAATTCGCCGGTGCCGACGGCCGTTCGGGTGGTCGGCACCGGCTTTTGCGTGTCCTTGTGGTGCTCTTGACTCGATCATCAAGTGGCATGAGCCTGGCAACCTGTTCGTCGCTGTGGCGGACCACCGCTAGGGGGGTTCATGAGACACAGAGCGAGATCGATCCTCGCTGTCGGCGCGTTTCTGATCGGCGGAGCGAGTCTCGCGCCCATCGCCCAGGCACAGAACGGAAGTCCGGCGCCGTCCGGGCCGGAAGAGGTCAAGGTCTACCGCGCCGAGGTCACCGGGCAGCAGGTACCCCTGCTGCTCAAGGCCGGCCAGGACGGCCATGAACTCGGTGAGCGGGTGGGCGCAGGCGGTAGGACCGAGGTCGAGGTCTACCTCACCGGCAAGCAGGCCGCGCGACTGCGCGAGCAGGGCGTCGACCTCACCGAGCACGCGCTCTCGGCCAAGGCGGAGGCCAGGGTCGAGGACGCCGCCCAGGGCGTGTTCCGCCCGTACGGCGGAAGCGGCGGGCTCAAGGAGGAGATCCTCCGGACCGCCCGGGCCCACCCCGGCCTCACCAAGGTCGAGTCCATCGGCCAGACCCTCGGCGGCCAGGACATCCTCGCGCTCAAACTGACCAGGAACGCGAAGAAGTCGAAGGACGGCTCCAGGCCCGCCGTGCTCTACATGTCCAACCAGCACGCGCGCGAGTGGATCACGCCGGAGATGACCCGGCGCCTGATGCACTACTACCTGGACCGCTACACGACCGACCGGCGCGTCAAGAAGATCGTCGACTCGACGGAGCTGTGGTTCGTCCTCTCGGCCAACCCGGACGGCTACGACTACACGTTCAAGGACTCCGGCACCCGCCTGTGGCGCAAGAACCTGCGGGACGTCAACGGCGACGGCGTCATCGGCACGGGCGACGGCGTCGACCTCAACCGCAACTTCCCCTACAAGTGGGGTTACGACGACGAGGGTTCGTCCCCCAACCCCACCAGCCAGACCTACCGGGGCGCGAGCCCCGGCTCCGAGCCCGAGACCAAGGCCCTCGACGCCTTCGAGAAGCGCGTCGGCTTCCGGTACGGCATCAACTACCACTCCGCCGCCGAACTCCTCCTCTACGGCGTCGGCTGGCAGGTGGCCACCCCGACGCCCGACGACGTCCTCTACAAGGCGCTCGCGGGCACCCCCGGCGACTCCGCCGTCCCGGGCTACCACCCGCAGGTCTCCTCGGAGCTGTACACCACCAACGGCGAGGCGGACGGCCACGCGTCGAACGTCAACGGGATGGCGATGTTCACCCCGGAGATGTCGACCTGTCAGACCGCGTCGGACCTCGACCCGGACGACGCCTGGAAGAGCCAGGACTGCCAGTCCGTCTTCAACTTCCCCGACGACGAGAAGCTGGTCCAGCAGGAGTTCGCCAAGAACATCCCGTTCGCGCTCTCCGTCGCCGAGACCGCCGTACACCCCGACAAGCCGGTCTCCTCGGTCGGTCTGAGCGCCGCCGACTTCACCCCGGCCGCGTTCTCGACGTCGTACTCCCGGGGCGCGGACCAGGAGGTCTCGGTCGTCGTCCGCAAGGCGGTCCGGGACAAGGAACTCAAGTACCGCGTCAACGGCGGCCGTACGCGCGACCAGGCGCTGAAGCACTGGAAGGGCGGAGAGACGTACGGCGGTGAGGACAACCTCTACTTCGACGAGTACCGCGCGAAGGTGCGGGACGGCGAGCCGGGCGACAAGGTCGAGGTGTGGTTCACCGGACGGACCAGGAGCGGGAAGAAGGTCTCCAGCACCCACTTCACCTACACGATCGCGAAGCGGCCGGCGGCCGACACCCTGGTGGTCGCCGAGGAGGGCACGGCCGCCGCACAGGCGCGGACGTACGTGGACGCGCTGAAGGGCGCCGGGCACCGGGCGCTGGTGTGGGACGTGGCCACGCAGGGCGCCCCGGACGCGCTCGGCGTGCTGAAGCACTTCCGGACGGTCGTGCACTACTCCGGAGCCAACGGCCCCGCCAACGCCACCCAGCTCCGGCTGCGCGCCTACCTCAACGAGGGCGGCAGGCTGATCGAGGCCGGCGAGCTGGCCGGTGGCAGCGTCGACCTCGGCGACGGCGCCCTGTCCGACGACTTCAGCCAGTACTACCTCGGCGCCTACAGCCGTACGTCGACCAAGGGGGCCAACGGTTTCACCGGCTCCGGCGCGCTCGACGGCTTCACCGGCGCCCTCGGCGACGCGCCCGGCAACCCGCTGGACAAGGCCGGCACCTACGGCGTCACCTCCGACGAACTGCCGGTGGCCACCCACCCGCAGTTCGAGAGCGCGGGCGCGGGCACCTTCGCCGGCACCGTCAACCCGTACGGGCCGTACACGGGTGCCTCGATGGCCGCCGCCGTGCACACCGACGACGCCTACAAGCGTCTCACCCGCACCGTCGACCTCACCGGGGTCGCCGCCGCCGACAAGCCCGCCCTGAGCACCCGGCTGCTGTGGGACACCGAGCGCGGCTACGACCACGCGGTGGTCGAGGCGCACACCGTCGGCGCCGACGACTGGACGACCCTGCCGGAGGCCGGAGGGGCCACGAAGGCGGCCGTGCCGGACGAGTGCGGGGCAGGCTTCCTGATCGGTGAGCACCCGTGGCTGAAGCACTACCTGACGCTCACCGGCAACACCTGCGCCGCGACCGGCACCACCGGTGCGTGGCACAGCCTCACCGGCAGCTCCGGCGGCTGGCAGCAGGTGGGCTTCGACCTGAGCGCGTACGCCGGGAAGTCCGTCGAGATCTCGATCGGCTACATCACCGACCCCGGCAGCGGCGGGCACGGTGTCCTCGCCGACGACGCCTCGCTGGTCGTCGGCGGCACGGCGCGGGAGACCGAGGGCTTCGAGTCGGACCTCGGCGCCTGGAAGGCGGCCGGACCACCCGCCGGCAGCCCGGCGGTGCTGAAGGACTGGACGCGCACCGGGACGCTGTTCCAGACGTACGGATCGGTCACCACGGACGACACCGTGCTGCTCGGTTTCGGTCTGGAACAGGTGCCGTCGGCGGCCGATCGGACGGCTCTGCTGCGGAAGGCGTTCGACTCGCTCGACAGGTGAGCGGGACCCCTTCTCAAGGGTGCGCGCAGAGCGTGCGCATCAAGTGAGCCGACACGCTCACGAACGAGTGAAACCGGCGTCGGAAGCGCCCCGCGTTCCGTACCAAATACGGGTGAATCCGCTGTCGATCCAAGGCGGTCCGTACCTCTACTGACTGGTACGGACCGCCTGCCCGTGTATGCGCCATCTCGATGTCACCCCGGGGCCCGCAGAGAGGTAGGGTCGGTGGTGGTCGGGGACATCCCAAACAGAGCTCGTCGGCACCGCATAGCCGGCGTACCAACGAGGAGATCGGTTCGTGACGATCCGCGTAGGCATCAACGGCTTCGGCCGCATCGGTCGTAACTACTTCCGCGCGCTGCTGGAGCAGGGAGCGGACATCGAGGTTGTGGCTGTCAACGACCTGGGTGACACCGCGACCACCGCGCACCTGCTCAAGTACGACACGATCCTGGGCCGCCTCAAGCAGGAGGTCTCCCACACCGCCGACACCATCACCGTCGACGGCCACACCATCAAGGTGCTGTCCGAGCGCAACCCGGCCGACATCCCGTGGGGCGAGCTGGGCGTCGACATCGTCATCGAGTCGACCGGCATCTTCACCAAGAAGGAAGACGCCGCGAAGCACATCGCCGGTGGCGCGAAGAAGGTCCTCATCTCGGCTCCGGCCAAGGACGAGGACATCACCATCGTGATGGGCGTCAACCAGGACAAGTACGACCCGGCGAACCACCACGTCATCTCCAACGCCTCCTGCACCACCAACTGTGTGGCGCCGATGGCGAAGGTCCTCGACGAGAACTTCGGCATCGTCAGGGGTCTGATGACCACGGTGCACGCGTACACGAACGACCAGCGCATCCTGGACTTCCCGCACAAGGACCTGCGCCGCGCCCGTGCCGCCGCCGAGAACATCATCCCGACCACCACCGGTGCCGCCAAGGCCACCGCCCTGGTCCTGCCGCAGCTCAAGGGCAAGCTGGACGGCATCGCCATGCGCGTCCCGGTCCCGACCGGCTCCGTCACCGACCTGGTCGTGGAGCTGGGCCGCGAGGTCACCAAGGAAGAGGTCAACGCCGCCTTCCAGAAGGCCGCCGAGGGTGAGCTGAAGGGCCTGCTCGACTACACGGAGGACCCGATCGTCTCCTCCGACATCGTCAACGCCCCGGCCTCCTGCACCTTCGACTCCTCCCTGACCATGGTCCAGGAGGGCAAGAACGTGAAGGTCATCGGCTGGTACGACAACGAGTGGGGCTACTCCAACCGCCTCGTCGACCTCACGGTCTTCGTCGGCAACCAGCTCTGATCGCCGAAGCAGGACCCCGAAGTGGGAGCAGGGCCCGTGCAGCGCACCGCCGCGCTGTCCGGGCCCTGTCCCACGTACTGACCACGTCCTTTTACGATCAGGTGCACCACGAGCTCTCCTGTAGGAGTCCACTCCCATGAAGACGATCGACGAACTTCTCGCCGACGGCGTGAGCGGCAAGCGGGTCTTCGTCCGCGCCGACCTCAACGTGCCGCTCGCCGACGGGACGATCACCGACGACGGCCGCATCCGCGCCGTCCTGCCCACCGTCAAGGCCCTCGCGGACGCGGGCGCCAAGGTGATCGTCGCCTCGCACCTGGGCCGCCCCAAGGGTGCCCCGGACCTCGCCTTCTCGCTGCTGCCCGCCGCCGAGCGCCTCGGTGAACTGCTCGGCGCCCCGGTCGCCTTCGCCCAGGACACCGTCGGTCCCGCCGCCCACGACGCCGTCGACGGCCTCCAGCCCGGCCAGGTCGCGGTCATCGAGAACCTGCGCTTCAACCCCGGCGAGACGTCCAAGGACGACACCGAGCGCGGTGAGTTCGCCGACCGGCTGGCCGCTCTCGCCGACGTCTACGTCGGTGACGGCTTCGGCGCCGTGCACCGGGGGCACGCCTCGGTCTACGACCTCCCGGCCCGGCTGCCGCACTACGCCGGTTACCTGATCGCCACCGAGGTCGGCGTCCTGAAGAAGCTCACCGAGGACGTCAAGCGCCCCTACGTCGTCGCGCTCGGCGGCGCCAAGGTCTCCGACAAGCTGGCCGTCATCGACCAGCTGCTCGGCAAGGCCGACCGGCTCCTGATCGGCGGCGGCATGGCCTACACCTTCCTCAAGGCCAAGGGCTACGAGGTCGGCATCTCCCTCCTCCAGGAGGACCAGGTCCCCGCCGTCAGGGAGTACATGGAGCGCGCCGAGAAGCAGGGCGTCGAGCTGCTGCTCCCCGTCGACGTCGTGGTCTCCCGGACCTTCCCGGACCTGAAGACCAAGGCGCCCACCGAGAACACCGTGGTCGACGCGGACAAGATCCCCGCCGACCAGGAGGGCCTGGACATCGGCCCCAAGACCCGAGAGCTCTACGCCTCGAAGCTCGCCGACGCCGAGACCGTCTTCTGGAACGGTCCCATGGGCGTCTTCGAGCACCCCGACTACGCCGAGGGCACCAAGGCGGTCGCCCAGGCGCTCGTCGGCACGAACGGTTTCACCGTCGTCGGCGGCGGTGACTCCGCCGCGGCCGTGCGCACGCTCGGCTTCGACGAGAACGCATTCGGCCACATCTCGACCGGTGGCGGCGCCTCCCTCGAATACCTTGAGGGCAAGACGCTCCCCGGCCTCGCCGCACTGGAGGACTGACCCTTGAGCACGCGCACGCCGCTGATGGCGGGCAACTGGAAGATGAACCTCAACCACCTGGAGGCCATCGCACACGTCCAGAAGCTCGCGTTCGCCCTGGCCGACAAGGACTACGAGGCCGTCGAGGTCGCCGTCCTGCCGCCCTTCACCGACCTGCGCTCCGTGCAGACCCTGGTCGACGGCGACAAGCTCAAGATCAAGTACGGCGCCCAGGACATCTCCCAGCACGACTCCGGCGCCTACACGGGCGAGATCTCCGGCCCGATGCTGGCCAAGCTGAAGTGCACCTACGTGGCGATCGGCCACTCCGAGCGGCGCCAGTACCACAACGAGACCGACGAGCTGGTCAACGCCAAGGTCAAGGCCGCCTACAAGCACGGCCTCACCCCGATCCTGTGCGTCGGCGAGGAGCTGGACGTCCGCGAGGCGGGCGACCACGTCAGCCACACCCTCACCCAGGTCGAGGGCGGTCTCAAGGACCTGCCGGCCGAGCAGGCCGAGACCATCGTGATCGCCTACGAGCCGGTGTGGGCCATCGGCACCGGCAAGGTCTGCGGTGCCGAGGACGCCCAGGAGGTCTGCGCCGCCATCCGCGCCAAGATCGCCGAGCTGTACTCCCAGGACGTGGCCGAGCAGGTCCGCATCCAGTACGGCGGCTCCGTGAAGTCGGGCAACGTCGCGGAGATCATGTCCCAGGCCGACATCGACGGCGCCCTGGTCGGCGGTGCTTCGCTGGACGCCGAGGAGTTCGTCAAGATCGTGCGCTTCCGCGACCAGTGATCATGTCCGTGAGTAGGCGGTAGCGGCGATACGTCGTACCCTTGCGGGGGCACAGCCAGGTGCTGTGCCCCCGTCGTCCATCCGAATCCGAGGAAGTTGGTCCAGCCGTGGTTTTGGGGTTCTCGATCGCCCTGATCATCTTCAGCCTGCTGCTGATGCTGCTGGTGCTGATGCACAAGGGAAAGGGCGGCGGCCTCTCCGACATGTTCGGTGGCGGTATGCAGTCCTCCGTCGGCGGCTCCTCGGTCGCCGAGCGCAACCTCGACCGGATCACCATCGTGGTCGGCCTGCTGTGGTTCGCGTGCATCATCGTCCTCGGCATGCTGATCAAGACGAACAGCTGAACACGCGAGCAGTACATTCCGCACGTAAAGCCCCATGTTCGGTACGCGCTCCTGAGCGCGGCCTATCATGGGGCTTGCGTCTGGGTGTGGGGGCCGGTAACTCCAATCACTGGACGCGCGTTGGGCCTTACGTAGACTGAGGCGCTCGCGGCGAAGCGAAACGCCGACTCGCTTCGCGGCACCATCACGCAGGGAGTTACGACCGTGGCAAGTGGCAACGCGATCCGAGGAAGCCGGGTCGGGGCGGGGCCGATGGGCGAGGCCGAGCGCGGCGAGTCCGCGCCGCGTCTGCGCATCTCCTTCTGGTGCTCCAACGGGCACGAGACGCAGCCCAGCTTCGCCAGCGACGCGCAGGTTCCCGAGACCTGGGACTGCCCGCGCTGCGGCTTCCCGGCCGGCCAGGACCGGGACAACCCGCCGGACCCGCCGCGCACCGAGCCGTACAAGACGCACCTGGCGTACGTACGGGAGCGGCGCAGCGACGCGGACGGCGAGGCGATCCTCGCCGAGGCGCTCGCCAAACTGCGAGGCGAGATCTAGGAGTTGTGACCGGCCGGGTGCCCGCGGGTGCCTGGCCGGAGCCGTTTTCCCCCGCTGCGGACGGCCCGTTGTCAGTGGTGCCCTCTACGGTGTGTGCATCGGCGCATCGTGAGGGGGCGAGCGTGGCTGTGGCCGGGACGGCGAGCAGGGGCGGGACACCTGCCTGGCGCGGGGGATTCGGCCGGCTGTGGACGGCCGCCGTGGTCTCCCGGTTCGGCGACGCGTTGCGCACGTCCGCGCTGCCGTTGCTCGCCGTGAGCCTCACCGACGAGCCCCTCGTCGTCGCCTCCGTCACCGCCTGCGGCTATCTGCCCTGGCTGCTGTTCGGGCTGTTCGGCGGTGCTGTGGCGGACCGTGTCGACCAGCGGCGGGCGATGTGGCTCGTGGACACGGCACGGGGTCTGCTCGTCGCCGGTTTCGCCCTCGCCGTGGGCCTCGGGCACGCCTCCGTAACCCTGCTGATCGCCCTCGCCTTCTCCCTCACCGCGCTCCAGACGCTCTTCGACAACGCCTCCACGGCCCTGTTGCCGTCCCTGGTGGACCAGGAGGCCCTGGGCAGTGCGAACGCCCGGCTGATGACCGGTCAGCAGCTCGCGGGCGGACTGCTGGCAGGCCCGTTCGTGCCGCTGCTGCTGGCGGCCGGGGCGTTCATGCCGTTCGCGGCGGACGCGGGCACGTACCTGCTGGCCGCCGCGCTCGTGGCGTCCCTGCGGATACGGCCGCCGGAGCGGGAGCCCCGCCCGGTGGGCAGCACCCTGCGCACGGAGATCGGGGAGGGCCTGCGCGCGCTGTGGCGCGACCGGGCGCTCCGCGCGGTGTGCGTGGCCACACTGCTGTGCAACATCGGCATGGGCGCCCTGATCGCCACGCTGGCGCTGCACGTCACCCGCTGGCTGCACGCGGGCGACACCGGCTACGTCGCCGCCATGACGGCGTACTCGGCCGGCAGCCTGGCCGGCGGTCTCGTCGCCCAGCGGATCGCGCGCCGCACCGGTCGGGTGCGGGCCCTGCTGCTCGGCGGCACACTCCAGACGGGCGCGCTGCTGCTCATCGGCTCCGTGCGGCACGTACCCGCGCTGGTGGCCGGGATGCTGCTGCTCGGCGCGATGAACCTGGTCTGGAACATCAACCAGGTCACCCTGATGCAGCAGCGCAGCCCCGAGTCCATGGTGGGCCGCATCGCCTCGGCCTTCCGTACGTCCTCCACCTCCGGTGCCCCGCTCGGCGCGTTCCTCGGCGGGGCCGTGGCCGGGCTGTACGGCCTCAACGCGCCCGCCCTGCTCGCGGCCGGCCTGTTCGCCTCGGCCGTCATCGCGCTGATACCGGCACGCGAGCCCGGCGCACCCGTCGCCGCCCGTGCGGACAGCGTCTCCACCGCCCGTCCCGCGCGCTGATCAATTAGGTTGGAACAGCTGGGACAGGCACGAAAGAAGGCGGAAGTCGGACATGAACGCAGACGGCCGTACCAGGCTCAACCAGACGCCCGAGTGGACCGCTCTGGCCAAGCACCGGGAGGAGCTGGCGGACACCCGTCTCAGGGACCTGTTCGCCGCCGATCCGGCGCGCGGCACCGGGTACACGCTCCAGGTCGGCGACCTGTACATCGACTACTCGAAGCACCTGGTCACCGACGAGACCCTGCGCCTGCTGCGCGAGCTGGCCGCGGCGACGGACGTCTTCGGCCTCAGGGACGCCATGTTCCGCGGCGAGAAGATCAACGTCACCGAGAACCGGGCCGTGCTGCACACCGCGCTGCGCGCCCGGCGTGACGCGGCCGTCGAGGTCGACGGCGAGAACGTGGTCCCGGCCGTGCACGCCGTGCTCGACAGGATGGCCGGCTTCGCCGACCGCGTCCGTTCCGGCGCCTGGACCGGGCACACCGGCAAACGCATCAGGAACGTGATCAACATCGGCATCGGCGGCTCGGACCTCGGGCCCGCGATGGCCTACGAGGTGCTGCGCTGCTTCACCGACCGCGACCTCACGGTCCGCTTCGTCTCCAACGTGGACGGCGCGGACCTGCACGAGGCCACCCGGGACCTCGACCCGGCGGAGACGCTGTTCGTCGTCGCCTCCAAGACCTTCACCACCATCGAGACCATCACCAACGCCACCTCGGCGCGGAAGTGGCTGCTGGCCGCGCTCGATGGGGGCACCTCCCGCTCGAGCGAAGCCGAGAGTGGGGGAGAGGCCGCCGTGGCCAAGCACTTCGTCGCGCTGTCCACGAACGCCGAGAAGGTCGCCGAGTTCGGCATCGACACGGCCAACATGTTCGAGTTCTGGGACTGGGTCGGCGGCCGGTACTCGTACGACTCCGCGATCGGCCTCTCCCTGATGATCGCGATCGGCCCGGACCGCTTCCGGGAGATGCTGGACGGCTTCCGGATCGTCGACGACCACTTCCGCACCGCACCGGCCGAGGACAACGTCCCGCTGCTGCTGGGCCTGCTGGGCATCTGGTACGACAACTTCCACGACGCCCAGTCGCACGCCGTGCTGCCGTACAGCCACTACCTCTCCAAGTTCACCGCCTATCTCCAGCAGCTCGACATGGAGTCCAACGGCAAGTACGTCGCCCGCGACGGCAAGCAGGTGGACTGGCAGACCGGGCCCATCGTGTGGGGCACGCCCGGCACCAACGGGCAGCACGCCTACTACCAGTTGATCCACCAGGGCACCAAGCTGATCCCGGCCGACTTCATCGGCTTCGCCCGGCCGGTCGCGGAGCTGAGCGAGGAACTGAAGGCCCAGCACGACCTGTTGATGGCCAACTTCTTCGCCCAGACCCAGGCGCTCGCCTTCGGCAAGACCGCCGAGGAGGTCCGCGCGGAGGGGGTCCCCGAGGAGCTGGTCCCGCACAAGACCTTCCAGGGCAACCGGCCGACCACGACGATCCTCGCCCGTGAGCTGACCCCGTCCGTCCTCGGCCAGCTCGTCGCCCTCTACGAGCACAAGGTGTTCGTGCAGGGCGCGGTGTGGAACATCGACTCCTTCGACCAGTGGGGCGTGGAGCTGGGCAAGGTGCTCGCCAAGCGTGTCGAGCCCGCGCTCACCGAGGGCGCCGACGTACCCGGCCTGGACGCGTCGACGAAGGCGCTGGTCGCCACGTACCGGGAACTGCGCGGCCGGAGCTGATCCCCGGCCGGAGCGGGGCCCGTCCGGAGCGGGCCCCGTCCGGGCTCGGTTCCGGCCGGGGCAGAGGGGTTCACCGACGCCTGCCTGCTCACTCGCGCCCCTGAGCCGGCTCAGGCCACCGCGCTCAGTGTGTCCGCGAGGCGCCGGCGGGCCGCGCGGGACGCGGGCAGGGTGGCCAGGGCCGCCGCCCCCAGAACGGCGGCCGAGCCCAGCAGGAGCAGCAGGCCGGGGGAGGGGGGCTGGGCGATTCCGGCGCCGATGCCGCTGGACCCGCCCTGGGCGTCGATCAGCCGGCGGGCCAGGGGCAGCCCCAGCGCCGTACCGGCGACGACCGCCGCCAGGGCCGTACAGCTCGTCGCCGTGACGGTGATCGCGGTGATCTGCCGTGGCGACATGCCGATCGCCCGGAGCGCCAGCACGTCCCGCTCGCCCTCGCGGACGCTGCCGCCGATCGCGGTGAGCAGTTCCACCAGCCCGATCAGCGCCAGGACGGCGATCAGTCCGGCGACGACACCGCGCAGCGGGGACAGCCCGTCGGCGGGGTTCGTCACGGGATGCACCTCCAGGTGGCCGTGGCCGGCCGAGGCGAGGGCGGCGGCCACGCGGTGCGGGTCCGCGCCCGGCCGCAGCCGCAGCTCGTAGAAGGCCGGGGACAGCTCCGGGTCGTTCTCCCTGAGGGCGTCCAGTGAGGTGGTGACGACCCGGCCGGCGTTGCGCGGTTCGAGGGTGCGGCCGACGATGTGCAGGATCTGCGGCCGGTCGCCCACCGTCATCCGCACCCAGTCGCCGACCCGCGCGTCCAGCAGGTCGAGCAGGCCCTGCCCGGCCACCGCCTCGTCCGGTCCGCGTGCGGCGCGGCCCTCGGCGAGGGCGTAGGGATAGGGCTCGGCGCGGGTGCCGACGCCGCGCAGGGCGATGGTCGCGTTCTGGCCGGGGACCAGCGCGGCCACCTCGACGCCGGGGTAGGCGGCGGCGACCCGGGAGTCGCGGGCCAGCACGGTCCGTACCCCGGACGCGTCCAGGGCGCCGTCCGAGCGGACCGTGAGCGCCGTCGGCAGGCCCACCCGCTCGGGGCTGCTGTGCAAGCGGTCGATCGTGGTCCAGGCGCTGAGCGCCACCACGATGAGCAGCAGCGGCAGCGTCAGCCGGGCCACGGTCGCCAGTGACCGGCCGCGCCCCGCGAACGCCTTGTGGCAGCCGAGGACCAGCGCGGCCGGCAGCCGCAGCCCGAGCGCCCGCCGGGCCGCCCCGCTCAGCCGTCCGCCCGTCGGCGCGGCCGGACGCGGCACCGGGACCGGTGGCACCCGCCCCGCCCGCCAGGCCGCGAGCCCCGTGGTCAGACCGATGAACAGCACCGCGCCCGCCGGCACCGCACACAGCGCGAGCGTGTGTCCGGGCAGCCCCTGCCACACACCGACCGCGTCCCCGAGCCGCCCGGGGACCCGGTTGCCCAGCCCCTCGGTGAGCGTGGCCGCGGCCACCGCGCCGAGCAGCGCGTACGCCAGGTGCTGGAGCAGGAAGATCCGTACGACCTGGCCGGGCGTGAAGCCGATCGCCTTCAGCACCGACAGGTCCCGCAGGTGCCCGCGGATGCGGGTCGCGATGGCGCCGTGCACCGCGAACCCGGCGGCGACGAGGGCGCCCAGACCGAACAGCCCGAGCACCTGGCCGAGCAGCCGGTTCTCGCCCTGTGCCTCGGCGCGGGCCTGCTGCCAGGTGGAGACCTCGCCGACCGCGCCGGCGCCCAGCACGGTGACGGCCCGCTGGACGGCGTAGTCGGTGTCGGACGGATCGCCGAGCCGCAGCCCGATGACCTGGCCGGCCGGGGCCCGCACGGCGGACGGCAGCGCCCACACGAGACCGGACTGCTCGCCGGGGCGGTACGGGGGTTCGGCGCTGTCCGCGATGCCCTCGACGGTGAGGGTGCGGGCCGTGCCGGGCAGCGTCAGGGTGTCGCCGGGCTCGGCCAGCAGGGCGCGGGCCAGGCTGCTCTCCAGCACCACGCCGTCCGGCGCGGCCGGGTCCAGCCAGTGCCCGGCGGTGAGCAGGGGCCGGCCGACGGTGGGCGGTTCCGGGGTGGCGCGCAGTTCGACGGAGGCGCGGGTGCCGCGGGCGGCGACGGTGGCGGACTCGGCGCGGTAGGGACCGGCGACGGAGGTGACGCCGTCCAGCCGGGCCAGCGCGCGGGCGTCGGCGGACGGCACGGTGTGCAGCCAGACGTGGGCGCCGCGTGCCTCGGCGAAGGTCCGCTGCCAGGGGTTCGTGGCGTAGCCGAACAGGGCGGCGGCGAGCAGCAGCGAGGCGACGATGCCCGCGGTGGCCAGCACCAGGAACAGTGCCTCGCCGCGGTGGGTGCGCAGGTCGGAGTGGGCCCAGCGCAGGGTGGCCCGCACGTCCCTCAGGTCCGGCACGGTCAGTCCCTCAGCTCCAGCACGCCGGTGATGCCGCTCCGCCGGGGCGGCGGCGCGCCGTCCAGGGTCGCGTCGTCGGCGATGCGGCCGTCGAAGAAGCTGATCACGCGGTCGGCGGCGCTGGCCAGCCGGGCGTCGTGGGTGACCAGCACGATGGTCTGGCCGCGCCCGTGGAAGCGGGACAGCAGCCGCATCACCTCGCGGGTGCCCTTGCTGTCCAGGCTGCCGGCCGGCTCGTCCGCGAGCAGCAGCGGCGGATGGTTGACCAGCGCCCGGGCGAGCGCGACCCGCTGCTGCTCACCGCCGGACAGCTCACCCGGCATGCTGCGCTCCTTGCCCTCCAGACCCAGCTCGGCGAGCAGCGCCTCCCGTTCGGCGCGGGCCTTCTTCGGCGGGACCCCGGCCAGCAGCGCGGGCAGCTCCACGTTGTCGGCGACCGACAGGTTCGAGACCAGGTTGAAGAACTGGAACACGATCCCGATGGCCTTCCTGCGCTCCACCGCCCAGCGGGCCTCGCTGAAGGAGTCCGTGCACCGGCCGTCGAGCCAGACGCTGCCCTCGTCCGGCCGCTGGAGCCCGCCGAGCAGGTGCAGCAGCGTGGACTTGCCCGCGCCGGACGGCCCGGTGATCGCGACGAACTCGCCGCGGGCCACGCCGAGGTCGACCCCGCGCACGGCGTGCGCGGGCGCGCCCTCGCCGTAGTGGGTCTTCACCAGCCCCTCGGCCCGCAGCACCGGAGCGTGGCCGTCACTCACTCCAGATCCTCCAGTTCCTCCTGGCACCGCTCCAGCCAGTCGAGGTCGGCCTGGAGGTGCAGCATCGCGCCCTCGATCAGCAGGTGGGCGATTCGGTTGTCCCGGCTCTCGGCCGCGGCCAGTTTCGACAGGTTGCGCATGGTGTTGAGGTACTGGCGCCGCTGCCGGTTGATGAGGGCGATCTGGTCGGCGAGGCCGGTCTGCGGGGCGAGGGCGAGCTTCATGAAGAACTCGTCCCGCACCCGCGGCTCGTCCTCGGTCTCCTCGAACCAGGCTTGCAGCGCCTCGCGCCCGGCGTCGGTGAGGTGGTAGACCTTCTTGTTGGGCCGGCTGGACTGCTCGACGTCCTCGCCCTCGATCAGCCCGGACTTCTCCAGGCGGCCGAGGGTGACGTAGATCTGGCCGACGTTCGGCTGAGGGTACGCGGCGCCCAGCAGTTGCTCAAGGTCCTGCTTCAGCTCGTAGCCGTGGGCCGGGCCGCGGGCGAGGAGTGCCAGGAGGGGCAGGCGCACTCGTGCTGTCCTCCTGTCTGGTTCATGTGCTCCAGGCCCTAGTATCGCGCATACCTAACAGGTATACATGGCCTCTGTCCCCGGGCGAGGGTGCCCGTGGTGCCGGGTGTACAGGGAGGAACCTATGCGGTGGATACGCGCCGCCGGTAGGGGCCTTCTCGTTCTCGTCGTGGTCATGGCCGGCTACGGGGCCTCGGGCGCCCACGCCGACGAGGGCGCGGGAGGCGGCCGAGGCCCGCTCACGCTGGCCACCGCCGGTGACCTCACCGGCTATCTCGGCCCGCTGCTCCAGGGCTGGAACCGCACCCACCCCGGCGAGAAGGTCACCCTGGTCGAGCTGCCGGACTCCGCCGACGAGACGCACGCGCAGATGACGACCGACCTGCGCGGCGGCGACCGGGGCCGGTTCGACGTCCTCAACATCGACGTCGACTGGACCTCCGAGTTCGCGGCGGCCGGCTGGATCCGCCCCCTGCCCCGCGACCGCTTCCCGCTGGACAGCTTCCTGCCTCCGGTCGTGGACACGGCGACCTACGACGGACGGCTGTACGCGGTCCCGTACGTCACGAACGCCGGACTCCTGCTGTACCGCAAGGACATCCTCGACCAGGAGGGGGTGTCCCCGCCGCGCACCTGGGCCGAGCTGGAGCACGACGCGAGGACCATCGCGCCGAAGTACGGACTCGGCGGTTACGCGGGCCAGTTCCTGCCCTACGAGGGCCTGACCGTGAACGCGGCCGAGGCGGTGTACTCGGCGGGCGGCACCATCGTCGGCGGCGAGGGCACCCGCGTCACCGTCGACTCGGCCGCCGCCCGCGAGGGCATCGGCTTCCTCGCCCGCGGCATCCGCGAGGGCTGGATCCCGAGGCAGGCGCTGACGTACAAGGAGGAGGAGTCCAAACAGGCCTTCCAGGACGGCAGGCTGCTCTTCCTGCGCAACTGGCCCTACGCCTACGCCGTGGCCTCCGCCCCGGGTTCCCGGGTCGCCGGGAAGATCGGCGCCGTACCGCTGCCCGGGCCCGACGGTCCGGGGACGAGCGTCCTCGGCGGCTCCAACCTCGCGGTCAACACCCACGCCCGGCACCCGGACTCCGCCGCGCGCCTGATCGCCTACCTCACCAGCGCGCCCGTGCAGCGCCAGGTGCTCACGCGGGGCGCGCTGCCGCCCGTGCGCGCCGGGCTCTACGAAGACCCCGCGCTCATCCGGCGGTTCCCCTATCTGCCGACCCTGCGCACCGCCGTGCTCACCGCCCGGCCGCGTCCCAAGAGCCCCCACTACGACCAGGTGAGCCTGGCCGTGCAGGCGATCGTGCAGGACGCGCTCACCGGGCGGCAGACGCCCGGGCAGGCCGTGCGCCGGCTGGCGCGCGAACTCGACGCCATCGCCAGCCGCTAGACGGTCGCGGACCAACCGCTAGATACTTGTTAGGTAACGCGGATATCTCAACTGGCCTCCGAGTGTCCTGGTAAGTCCGCATTTGCCTCCCCAACTCCCCAGTAGTCTCTGTTCTTTTCGTTGACATCGCCGTGACACGCCTACCTAACATGCATGCATGTTGAGTAAGCACCACTGGTGGCGGGACGCCGTGATCTACCAGGTGTACGTCCGCAGCTTCCTGGACAGCACCGGTGACGGCATCGGCGATCTGGCCGGCGTCCGGGCCGGGCTGCCGTACCTGAAGAAGCTCGGCGTCGACGGGATCTGGCTGAGCCCCTTCTACCCCTCGCCGCAGCACGACCACGGCTACGACGTGGCCGACTACCGCGGTGTCGACCCGCTCTTCGGCGACCTCGCCGAGTTCGACTCGCTGATGGCCGCCGCCCGGCGGCTCGGCATCAAGGTGCTGCTCGACATCGTTCCCAACCACTGCTCCAGCGAGCACCCGTGGTTCCGCGAGGCCCTGGCCGGCGAGCCCGGCAGCCCGGCCCGCGCCCGCTTCCACTTCGCCGACGGCCGCGGCCCCGACGGCAGCGAGCCGCCCAACAACTGGCACGCCATGTTCGGCGGCCCCGCCTGGACCCGGGTCCCCGACGGCCAGTGGTACCTGCACATGTTCACGCCCGAACAGCCCGACTGGAACTGGCGCAACCCCGAGATCCCCGACGAGTTCGACCGGACCCTGCGGTTCTGGCTCGACCGGGGCGTCGACGGGTTCCGCATCGACGTCGCCGCCGGTCTGTTCAAGCACCCCGAGCTGCCCGATTCCGACGACCCGGAGGCCGACGCCCGCACCCGCGACTCGGTCAACCCGCTCGCCTGGAACCAGCCCGAGGTGCACGAGGTATGGCGGCGCTGGCGCTCCCTGTGCGAGGAGTACGCCGACCGGGACGGCCTGGAACGCCTGCTCGTCGGCGAGGTCTCCGTCCCCACCGCCCGCGAACACGCCCTGTACGTCCGCCCGGACGAGCTCCACCAGGCCTTCTTCTTCGACCTGCTCGGCGCCCCCTGGGACGCCGACGCCTTCCGCAAGGTCATCTCCGAGGCCATGCAGGACATCGCCGGCACCGGCTCCACGGTCACCTGGGTCCTCAACAACCACGACCAGGTCCGCACCGTCACCCGCTACGGAGAACCGGCCACCGGGGGCAGCGGTCTCGGCGCCGCCCGCGCCCGCGCCGCCGCGCTGCTGATGCTGGCGCTGCCCGGAGCCGCGTACATCTACCAGGGCGAGGAACTGGGCCTGCCCGAGGTCGTCGACCTGCCCGACGACGTGCTCACCGACCCGATCTTCCGGCGCACCGGCAGCCGCGCCCGCATCCGCGACGGCTGCCGGGTGCCGCTGCCCTGGTCCGGACAGGCCTCCCCGTTCGGCTTCACCTCCGGCGTGGAGGGCGCCAAGCCCTGGCTGCCGCAGCCGTCGTACTTCGCCGAGTACGCCACCGACCGCGCCCTCGCCGACACCCGCTCCTTCTGGCACCTGTACCGGGACGGTCTCCAACTGCGCGCGTCCCTGCCCCAGCTGGGCGAAGGCACGCTGCGCTGGCTGGACACCCCGCCGGACGTCCTCGCCTTCGTCCGCGGCGACGGCCTGGTCTGCGCCGTCAACTTCGGTACGGCCCCCGCCCCCGCGCCGGCCCCCGGCACCCCCCTGCTCTCCAGCGGCCCCTGCCCGCCCGGCGTCCTGCCCGGCGCCACGGCGGCCTGGTGGCTGAACGACCTGTGATCACCCCGTCCCCGATGAAAGGTCCGTCAACGATGATGCGACGACGCACGACCCTGCTCACCGGCTGCACCGCCCTCGCCCTCGCCCTCGGCGCCACCGCCTGCGGCGGCGGCCCCGTCTCGGCGGGCGGCGGCGACAAGGCGCTCAGCGGCCAGACCGTCACCGTGGCCGGTGTCTGGTCCGGCAGCGAGCAGAAGAACTTCCAGAAGGTGCTGGACGCCTTCACCGAGAAGACCGGCGCGAAGACCCAGTTCGTGTCGACCGGCGACAACGTCTCCACGGTCGTCGGCAGCAAGATCGAGGGCGGCAACGCGCCCGACGTCGTGATGGTCCCGCAGGTCGGCGTCCTGAAGCAGTTCGCGCAGAAGGGCTGGCTCAAGCCGCTCTCGCCGACCGCCCGGCAGACCATCGACGCCGACTACGCGCCGGTGTGGAAGAAGTACGGCAGCGTCGACGGCACCCTCTACGGCCTCTACTTCAAGGCCGCCCACAAGTCCACCGTCTGGTACAGCCCCGACGCCCTCGCCCAGGCCGGGGTCAAGCCGCCGAAGACGTACGACGAGCTGCTCAAGGCCGGGCACACCGTCTCCGACTCCGGCCTCGCCGCCTTCGCGGTCGCCGGACAGGACGGCTGGACCCTCACCGACTGGTTCGAGAACATCTACCTCTCCCAGGCGGGCCCCGAGAAGTACGACGCCCTCGCCGCGCACCAGCTGAAGTGGACGGACGCGTCCGTCGTCAAGGCGCTCACCACCCTCGGCAAGCTCTTCAAGGACAAGCAGCTCATCGCCGGCGGCCAGAACGGGGCCCTGAACACCGACTTCCCCGGCTCGGTGGAGAAGGTGTTCGGACCCAAGCCCGAGGCCGGCATGGTCTACGAGGGCGACTTCGTCGCCGGCGTCGCCCACGACCAGTACGGCAAGGCCATCGGCAAGGAGGCCGACTTCTTCCCCTTCCCGGCGGTCGGCGCCGGCACGGCACCCGTCGTCAGCGGCGGTGACGCGGCCGTCGTCCTCAAGGACGGCAAGAACGCCAAGGCCGGCATGCAGCTCCTGGAGTACCTGGCCACCCCCGAGGCCGCGGCCGTGTGGGCGGAGGCGGGCGGCTTCCTGTCCCCGAACAAGAAGCTGAACCTCTCCGCGTACGGCGACGACGTCACCCGCGCCACCGCCAAGTCCCTCGTGGGCGCCGGGGACTCGGTCCGCTTCGACATGTCCGACCAGGCACCGGCGGCCTTCGGCGGCACCAAGGGAGCCGGCGAGTGGAAGCTCCTCCAGGACTTCCTGCGCGACCCGTCGGACCCGAAGGGCACGGCGGCGAAGCTCGAAGCCGCCGCGGCCAAGGCCTACCAGGGCTGAGCGGCACACCATGACCGCCCCCACTGTCGTGAAACAGCAGGCGGACCCGCGTCCCGCCGCCGGCCCGGCGCCCGCGCGCCGCGGCCGGCGCCGCACCCGGCTGATCGCCCTGCTCTTCGTCCTCCCCGCGCTGCTCCTGCTCGGCGCGCTCGTCGTCTACCCGGTGCTGTTCTCCGTCGGCCGCAGCTTCTTCGACGCCTCCGGCACCCGGTTCGTCGGCGGTGACAACTACACCGAGATGTTCCGCGACCCGGCCACCCTGAAGGCCATCCGCAACACCACCATCTGGGTCGTCGTCGCCCCCGCCCTGCTCACCGGCCTCGGCCTGATCCTCGCCGTCCTGGTGGAGAAGGTCCGCTGGGCGACGGCGTTCAAGCTGCTCCTCTTCATGCCGATGGCGGTGTCCTTCCTCGCCGCCGGCATCATCTTCCGCCTCGCCTACGACGAGGACCCGGACAAGGGCGTGCTCAACGCGGCCGTCGTCTCCGTCCACGACGCCTTCCAGGGCACGTCGACCTACCCGACGGCCCGTGGCCGCACCGGACCGCTCACCCAGGACCGGGACGGCTCCTACCGCATGACCGCCTCGGCGGGCGACACCGTGACGCTGCCGATGGTCGGCGTGCTGCCCAAGGACCTGCCCGGCGACGCCTCGCCCGCCCGTACGGCGGCGGCGCGGAAGGCCGCGCCCGGCGAACTCCGCGGTGTCGTCTACCTGGACTTCACCCCCGGCGGGGGAGGCCGGCAGGGCAAGGTTGACGCCAAGGAGAGCGGCCTGCCCGGCATGAAGGTCGAGGCGGTGCGCGACGGCGAGACGGTGGCGAGCGCGACCACCGCCGCCGACGGCTCCTTCCGCTTCTCCGGGCTCACGGCGGGCCCGTACACGGTGAAGCTCCCGGAGTCGAACTTCGCCCCGCCCTACCAGGGCGTCTCCTGGCTCGGTCCGACCCTCGTCACCCCCGCGATCATCGGCGCCTACCTGTGGATCTGGACCGGTTTCGCGATGGTCCTGATCGGCGCGGGCCTCTCCACGCTCCCGCGGGACGCCCTGGAGGCCGCCCGGATGGACGGGGCCAACGAGTGGCAGATCTTCCGCCGGATCACCGTCCCGCTGCTCGCGCCCGTGCTCACCGTGGTCTTCGTGACCCTGGTGATCAACGTGATGAAGGTCTTCGACCTCGTCTACATCATCGCGCCCGGCCCGGTGCAGGAGGACGCCACCGTCCTCGCCACCCAGATGTGGCTGGTGTCCTTCGGCGGCGGCAACGACCAGGGCCTCGGCAGCGCCCTCGGCGTGCTCCTGCTGCTCCTGGTGATCCCCGCGATGGTCTTCAACGTCCGCCGCTTCCGCAACAGTCAACGATGAGGAGTCAGCGATGAACGCGATCAGGCGCGGCCTGGGCAGCGGCCTGGTGCAGGCCTTCCTGGTGGTCATCGGCCTGGTCTGGCTGACCCCGCTGGCCGGCCTGTTCCTGTCCTCCCTGCGCTCGGCCCAGGACACGGCGAAGGGCGGCTGGTGGACGGCGCTGGCCAGCCCCGGCCAGCTGTCCTTCGACAACTACTCGGCGCTGCTGAAGAACGCGGGCATCAGCCAGGCCTTCTGGAACACCGTGCTGATCTCGGTGCCGGCCACCACGCTGGTCGTCGTGATCGCGGCCCTCGCCGGATACGCCTTCGCCTGGCTGGACTTCCCGCTGCGGGAACCCCTCTTCCTGCTGGTGGTGGCCCTGTTGGTGGTGCCGGTGCAGATCGGCCTGCTGCCCGTCGCCAAACTCTTCGGCGCGCTGGGCCTGTTCGGCACGATCCCCGGCGTCGTCCTCTTCCACGTCGCCTACGGTCTGCCCTTCGCCGTCTTCCTGCTGCGGAACTACTTCGCGGAGATGCCGAAGGAGATGCTGGAGGCGGCACGGATGGACGGCGGCGGCGAATGGCGCATCTTCACGCGTCTGGTCCTGCCGGTGGGCCGCCCGGCCATCGCCTCGCTCGCCATCTTCCAGTTCCTGTGGGTCTGGAACGACATGCTGGTCGCCCTGCTGTTCGCGGACAGCTCGGCACAGCCGCTGACCGTGGAACTCCAGTCGCAGATCCGCCAGTTCGGCAGCAACATCGACGTCCTCGCCCCGGGCGCGTTCCTGTCCCTGATCGTGCCGGTGGTGGTGTTCTTCGCGTTCCAGCGGCACTTCGTGCAGGGCGTGATGGCCGGGTCGGTGAAATAGCGGCGGCGGGGGCCGGAGCCCCCGCCGCGGCTACACCGGCATGTGCGTCAGGCGGACGCCGGCGGATACAGCGACCTCGGCAGCTGCGAAGCCGCCGCCGAGTCCAGCAGCCACAGCGTGCGCGAGCGGCCGTACGCGCCCGCCGCCGGGGCCTGGATCTCGCCCGCGCCGGACAGGGCGATGGCCACGGCCTCCGCCTTGTCCTCGCCGGCCGCGAGGAGCCAGACCTCGCGGGCCGCGCGGATCGCCGGGAGGGTGAGGGAGATCCGGGTGGGCGGCGGCTTGGGGGCGCCGTGGACGCCGACCACCGTGCGCTCGGTCTCCCGGACCGCGGGCAACTCCGGGAAGAGCGACGCCACGTGGGTGTCCGGGCCGACGCCCAGCATCAGGACGTCGAAGGTGGGCACCGCGCCGTGGTTCTCCGGACCGGCCGCCTTCGCCAGCTCCGCCGCGTACGCCTCCGCCGCCGCCTCCACGTCCGCGCCGTGCGGGCCGTCGGAGGCGGGCATGGCGTGCACGCGCTCCGGGTCCACCGGCACGGAGTCCAGCAGCGCCTCGCGGGCCTGCGTGACATTGCGCTCGGGGTCGCCCTCGGGGAGGTAGCGCTCGTCGCCCCACCACAGGTCGAGGCGGCCCCAGTCGACGGCGTCCCGGGCGGGAGCCGCCGCCAGCGCGGCCAGCAGACCGTTGCCGTTGCGCCCGCCGGTGAGGACCACGGACGCGGTGCCCCGGGAGGCCTGCGCGTCCACGATCTTCGTGATCAGGCGGGCCGCGGCGGCCTGCGCCATCAGTTCCTTGTCGTGGTGGACGACCAGCTGCGGAGTGCTCACTTCGCCGTCGCCTTCCTCGCCGGTGCCTTCTTCGCCGGTGCCTTCTTCGCGGTCTTGGCCGCCGCCTTCTTCGCGGGGGCCTTGGCCGCTTCCTCGACCGGTTCCGGTACGGCGACCGGCTCGGCGGCGGACCCGGCGTCCGCATCCCCGGCCGGCGCCTCGGACGCCTGCCGCGGCACCGTGTCCAGCCGGTCCACGCCGTAGCGCAGCGCCGACGCGTAGGTGTCGTCCGGGTCCAGCCGGCGCAGCTCCTCCGCGATCAGCTCGGCGGTGTCCCGCCGCTTCAGCGCTACCGCACGGGCCGGCTGGCCCTCGATGGACAGCGTGGCCAGCGAGCCGTCGGCCCGGTCCAGCACGATCGGGCCGCAGTCGGTGTCCATGCGGACGGCCGTGAGCCCCGGGCCGGACGACAGCGAGCGCTTCACCGGTACGTCCAGCCGGTCCGCGAGCCACATCGCCAGCAGCTCACAGCTCGGGTTGAACTCCTCGCCCTCCACCTCGACGGCCTTCACCTCACAGGTGACCTGGTCGAGGGCCGCCGCGAGCATGGAACGCCACGGCGTGATCCTCGTCCAGGACAGGTCGGTGTCGCCCGGCGTGTAGGCCTCGGCGCGGGCCGACAGCTCCCGCACCGGCTCCTCGGCCGTGTAGGTGTCGGTGACCCGGCGCTGGGCGAGCGCGCCCAGCGGGTCCTTCGCCGGGTCGAGCGGGGCGTTCACCGGCCACCACACGACGACCGGCGCGTCCGGCAGCAGCAGCGGCAGGACCACCGAGTCGGCGTGGTCCGCGGCCTCGCCGTACAGACGCAGGACGACCGTCTCGCCGGTGCCCGCCTCCGCGCCCACCCGCACCTCGGCGTCCAGACGCGAGGACGTGCGGTCGCGCAGGGAGCGGGAGACCCGCTTGATGACCACCAGCGTGCGCGAGGGGTGCTCGCGCGAGGCGTCGTTGGCGGCCTTCAGGGCGTCGTAGGCGTTCTCCTCGTCGGTGACGAGGACGAGGGTCAGCACCATGCCGACGGCGGGCGTGCCGATGGCGCGGCGGCCCCGCACGAGCGCCTTGTTGATCGCTCCGGCGGTGGTGTCGGTCAGGTCTATCTTCATGGCCGGCGCCAGCTCCGTCCGTCTCGTGCGAGCATCTCGTCCGCCTCCACGGGACCCCAGGTGCCCGACTTGTACTGCGCGGGCCTGCCGTGCGTGTCCCAGTACTCCTCGACCGGGTCGAGGATCTTCCAGGACAGCTCGACCTCCTCCGTGCGCGGGAAGAGGTTGGCGTCGCCCAGCAGCACGTCCAGGATGAGCCGCTCGTACGCCTCCGGGCTGGACTCCGTGAACGACTCGCCGTAGGCGAAGTCCATGGAGACGTCCCGGATCTCCATCGAGGTGCCCGGCACCTTGGAGCCGAAGCGGACGGTGACGCCCTCGTCGGGCTGGACGCGGATGACGATCGCGTTCTGGCCCAGCTCCTCGGTCGCCGTCGTGTCGAACGGCGAGTGCGGGGCCCGCTGGAAGACGACCGCGATCTCGGTCACCCGGCGGCCGAGGCGCTTGCCGGTGCGCAGGTAGAAGGGGACACCCGCCCAGCGGCGGTTGTCGATCTCCAGCTTGACCGCGGCGTAGGTGTCGGTCTTCGACTTCGGGTCGATGCCCTCCTCTTCGAGGTAGCCGATGACCTTCTCACCGCCCTGCCAGCCCGCCGCGTACTGCCCGCGCACGGTGTCGGCGCCCAGGTCCTTCGGCAGCCGGACGGCGCCGAGCACCTTCTCCTTCTCCGCGGCCAGCGCGTCCGCGCCGAAGGAGGCGGGCTCCTCCATGGCCGTGAGGGCCATGAGCTGGAGCAGGTGGTTCTGGATGACGTCCCGGGCGGCGCCGATGCCGTCGTAGTAGCCGGCCCGGCCGCCGATGCCGATGTCCTCGGCCATGGTGATCTGGACGTGGTCCACGAAGGACCGGTTCCAGATCGGCTCGAACATCTGGTTGGCGAAGCGCAGGGCCAGGATGTTCTGGACGGTCTCCTTGCCGAGGTAGTGGTCGATCCGGAAGACCTGCTCCGGCTCGAACACCTCGTGCACGACCTTGTTCAGCTCCTCGGCCGACTCGAGGTCGTGCCCGAACGGCTTCTCGATGACCGCTCGCCGCCAGGAACCGCCGGTCTGGTCGGCCAGACCGTGCTTCTTCAGCTGCTGGATGACCACCGGGAAGGAGCGCGGCGGCACGGACAGGTAGAAGGCGAAGTTGCCGCCCGTGCCCTGTGCCTTGTCCAGCTCGTCGATGGTGGCGCGCAGCCGCTCGAATGCCTCGTCGTCGTCGAAGGTGCCCTGGACGAAGCGCATCCCCTGGATGAGCTGCTGCCAGACCTCCTCGCGGAACGGAGTGCGCGAGTGCTCCTTGACCGCGTCGTGGACGACCTCGGCGAAGTCCTCGTGCTCCCAGTCGCGGCGGGCGAAGCCCACCAGCGAGAAGCCCGGCGGCAGCAGACCCCGGTTGGCGAGGTCGTACACCGCGGGCATCAGCTTCTTGCGCGACAGGTCGCCGGTGACGCCGAAGATGACCAGGCCCGACGGCCCCGCGATACGCGGGAGCCGTCGGTCGGCCGGGTCACGAAGCGGGTTCGCTCCGGAACCGGAAACGGGTGACAAGTCAGTCCTCCGAAGGGGCGAGGCGCTCAAGCTCCGCCTGGGTGGACTTCAGCAGGTCGGTCCAGGACGCCTCGAACTTCTCGACGCCCTCGTCCTCCAGCACCTGCACGACGTCGTCGTACGAGATGCCGAGCTTCTCCAGCGCGTCGAGGTCGGCGCGCGCCTGCTCGTAGGTACCGGAGATGGTGTCGCCGGTGATCTCACCGTGGTCCTCGGTGGCCTCCAGCGTGGCCTCCGGCATGGTGTTGACCGTGTTCGGGGCGACCAGCTCGGTGACGTACAGGGTGTCCTGGTACGCCGGGTCCTTCACGCCGGTCGACGCCCACAGCGGACGCTGCTTGTTGGCGCCCGCGTTCTCCAGCGCGCTCCACCGGTCCGAGGAGAAGACCTCCTCGTACGCCTGGTAGGCGAGACGCGCGTTGGCGACGGCGGCCTTGCCGCGCAGCGCCTTGGCCTCGTCGGTGCCGATGCCGTCCAGCCGCTTGTCGATCTCGGTGTCCACGCGGGACACGAAGAAGGACGCCACCGAGTGGATCTTCGACAGGTCGAGACCCCGCTCCTTCGCCTTCTCCAGGCCGGTCAGGTACGCGTCCATGACCTTGCGGTAGCGCTCCAGGGAGAAGATCAGCGTGACGTTGACGCTGATGCCGAGGCCGATGGTCTCGGCGATCGCCGGCAGACCCGCCTGGGTGGCCGGGATCTTGATCAGGGTGTTGGGGCGGTCCACCAGCCAGGCCAGCTGCTTGGCCTCGGCGACGGTCGCCTTGGTGTTGTGCGCCAGGCGCGGGTCGACCTCGATGGAGACCCGGCCGTCCTGGCCGTTCGTCGCGTCGAAGACCGGCCGCAGGATGTCGGCGGCGTCGCGGACGTCCGCCGTCGTGATCATGCGGATGGCCTCTTCGACGGTGACCTTGCGGGCGGCGAGGTCCGACAGCTGCTGGTCGTAGCCGTCGCCCTGGGAGATCGCCTTCTGGAAGATCGTCGGGTTGGTGGTGACGCCCACGACGTGCTGCTGGTCGATCAGCTCGGCGAGATTGCCGGAGGTGATCCGCTTGCGCGACAGGTCGTCCAGCCAGATCGCGACGCCTTCGTCGGAGAGGCGCTTGAGTGCGTCTGTCATGGAATTACATCTCCTACGTGTCGTATATGAGCGTCAGCGCTGAGCGTCGGCGAGGGATTCCCGCGCCTTCGCGGCCACGTTCTCCGCGGTGAAGCCGAACTCCCGGAAGAGCACCTTGCCGTCGGCGGAAGCACCGAAGTGCTCCAGGGAAACGATGCGGCCGGCATCCCCGACGTACTTGTGCCAGGTGAGACCGATGCCCGCCTCGACCGACACCCGGGCCTTCACGGAGGGCGGCAGCACGGAGTCCCGGTACCCCTGGTCCTGCTGCTCGAACCACTCGACGGACGGCATCGAGACGACACGCGTGGGCACGCCCTCGGCCTGGAGCTGCTCACGCGCCTCGACGGCCACGTGCACCTCGGAACCGGTGGCGATCAGGATGACCTGCGGCTCGCCGCCGTCGGCCTCGAACAGCACGTAGCCGCCCTTGGCCGCGTCCTCGTTCGGCTCGTACACCGGTACGCCCTGGCGGGTGAGCGCGAGGCCGTGCGGCTGGCCCTTGCCGAACTCCTTGGTCCAGCGCCTCAGGATCTCGCGCCAGGCGATGGCGGTCTCGTTGGCGTCCGCCGGGCGCACGATGTTCAGACCCGGGATCGCGCGCAGCGAGGCCAGGTGCTCGACCGGCTGGTGGGTGGGGCCGTCCTCGCCGAGGCCGATGGAGTCGTGCGTCCACACGAACGTCACCGGCAGGTGCATCAGGGCCGACAGGCGCACCGCGTTGCGCATGTAGTCGGAGAAGACGAGGAAGGTGCCGCCGTAGACCCGGGTGTTGCCGTGCAGCGTGATGCCGTTCAGCTCCGCGCCCATCGAGTGCTCGCGGATGCCGAAGTGGATCGTGCGGCCGTACGGGTTGGCCTCGGGCAGCGGGTTGCCCTCGGGCAGGAACGAGCTGTCCTTGTCGATGGTGGTGTTGTTCGACCCGGCGAGGTCGGCGGAGCCGCCCCACAGCTCGGGGATCACCGCGCCGAGCGCCTGGAGCACCTTGCCGGACGCGGCACGCGTCGCGACGCCCTTGCCGGGCTCGAAGACCGGGAGCTTCTCCTCCCAGCCGGTGGGCAGCTCGCCCTTGCTGATCCGGTCGAACTCGGCGGCCCGCTCCGGGTTGGCCTCGCGCCACTCCTGGAGGGACTTCTCCCACTCGGACTTCGCCTCGGCGCCGCGCTCCAGCGCCTTGCGGGTGTGGGCGATGACCTCGTCGGCGACCTCGAACGACTTCTCCGGGTCGAAGCCGAGGACGCGCTTGGTGGCCGCGACCTCGTCCTCGCCCAGCGCCGAGCCGTGCGCGGCCTCGGTGTTCTGGGCGTTCGGGGCCGGCCAGGCGATGATGGAGCGCATCGCGATGAAGGACGGCCGGTCCGTGACCCGCTTCGCCTCCTGGATCGCGGCGAAGATCGCCTGCGGGTCCAGGTCGCCGGTCTCCTTGGCCTCCACGCGCTGCACGTGCCAGCCGTAGGCCTCGTACCGCTTGACGGTGTCCTCGGAGACGGCCGTCTCGGTGTCGCCCTCGATCGAGATGTGGTTGTCGTCCCACAGCAGGATCAGGTTGCCGAGCTTCTGGTGGCCGGCCAGCGAGGACGCCTCTGCGGAGATGCCCTCCTGGAGGCAGCCGTCACCGGCGATGCAGTAGATGAAGTGGTCGAAGGGGGACTCGCCGGCCGGGGCCTCGGGGTCGAACAGACCGCGCTCGTAGCGGGCGGCCATCGCCATGCCCACCGCGTTGGCGACACCCTGGCCCAGCGGGCCCGTGGTGGTCTCGACGCCCTTGGTGTGCCCGTACTCCGGGTGGCCGGGGGTCTTGGAGCCCCACGTCCTGAACGACTCCAGATCGTCCAGCTCCAGGCCGAAGCCGGCCAGGTAGAGCTGGGTGTAGAGGGTCAGGGACGAGTGTCCGGCGGACAGCACGAAGCGGTCGCGGCCGACCCACTCCGGATCCGCCGGGTCGTGCCGCATCACCTTCTGGAAGAGGGTGTAGGCGGCCGGGGCCAGGCTCATCGCCGTACCGGGATGGCCGTTGCCGACCTTCTGTACGGCGTCTGCGGCCAGGACACGGGCGGTGTCCACGGCCCGCTGGTCCAGCTCGGTCCACTCAAGGTCTGTGGTGGTCGGCTTGGTGCTCACCCTGGGTCAGGGCTCCTCTCCACATGTCGGTCGCCGGTCGTCGGGGCATGCGCCCACCCGGCCGCCGACGGGCTTGTCGCCCGCCGGCCGCTGTCGAGCCTACCCCCGTAAGGACGTGCGTTTTTTCGAGTGTTTCCAGACTGCCGGGAGTCCGCGCGATCCGCCTCCCGACCGGCCGGGAACGGCATTTGGCACATGAATACGGAGCCGGTCATCTGAGCGCTCAATCGAGTGCCGGGACCCCTCTTATGGGACGTGCGTCAACACGACCCCACCCCCGCGAAGGGCGGGGTATGGGCAACGTCTAAAGTGGCGTGGTACGCGCGAGCCTTTACCGGTACTTAACGGGGGAGGCTCGCTGGGATGTCTCTGTCAGGGGTGTGCGTGACGGCCGTCGAATCCCGTCCAGCTGGTGTGCTCGGGGGTGCGAGCCAAGGCCCGGTTCGCCGGCCGTTCGGGGCCCGTGCCAAGGCGTTCGTGGCGCTGACCAAGCCGCGGATCATCGAACTGCTGCTCATCACCACCGTTCCGGTGATGTTCCTGGCGCAGCAGGGCGTGCCCGACCTCAAGCTGGTCCTGCTCACCTGCGTCGGCGGCTATCTGTCGGCGGGCGGCGCCAACGCGCTGAACATGTACATCGACCGGGACATCGACGCCCTGATGGACCGCACCTCGCAGCGGCCCCTGGTGACGGGCATGGTCAGCCCGCCCGAGTGCCTGGTCTTCGGCATCACCCTCGCGGTGGTCTCGACACTGCTGTTCGGCCTCACCGTCAACTGGCTGAGCGCCTGGCTCTCGCTCGGGGCGCTCCTCTTCTACGTCGTCGTCTACACGATGCTCCTCAAGCGGCGTACGGCGCAGAACATCGTGTGGGGCGGCATCGCGGGCTGCATGCCCGTGCTCATCGGCTGGTCGGCCGTGACGAACTCGCTCTCCTGGGCGCCGGTCATCCTGTTCCTGGTGATCTTCTTCTGGACCCCGCCGCACTACTGGCCGCTGTCCATGAAGGTGAAGGACGACTACGCCCGTGTGGGCGTGCCGATGCTGCCGGTCGTCGCCTCCAACAAGGTCGTGGCCCGGCAGATCGTCGTCTACAGCTGGGTCATGGTCGCCGTCTCCCTGCTCCTCACCCCCCTCGGCTACACCGGCTGGTTCTACACGGCCGTCGCGCTGGCCGCCGGCGGCTGGTGGCTGTGGGAGGCGCACGCGCTCCAGAACCGGGCCAAGGCCGAGGTCACGGGCGCGAAGCTGAAGGAGATGCGGCTGTTCCACTGGTCGATCACCTATGTGTCGCTGCTGTTCGTCGCGATCGCGGTGGACCCGTTCCTGCGCTGAGACGTCGGCGGGCGTACGTCACAGAGCCCTGACCTCGCCAGCCGACCTACCCGTCGGTAGCATCCTGGTCATGGCAGACACGCAGCAGGTTGACGCGAGGGCCGAGCGCAAGGTGGCCAGGCTCGCCCGGGAGATCAGCGCCTTCTCCAAGGCCCACGGCGGCGCCGAGGGCCAGGTGGCCCACATCGGTGAACGCGGCGCCCGCATCGTCCTCGTCGGCGAGGACGGCGGCTGGGGCGACCTGGTGGCTCCCACGTACGAGATCGCCGAGAAGGCCGTCGAGAAAGCGGGCATCACGGTCCACGAGTCCTTCGACGGCGAGTTCGCCGCGAAGGTGCGGACGGGCCCGTACGAGTGGAAGCGGATGGCCGGTATCCAGGTCGGCGGCTAGCTCTGCCGGCGCCCGTGGCGGAGCCGTACACAGATGCAGCGCCGCGTTCCTTCGGGTCGGCTGCCGCCACCTGAACCCCGGATCACCCGTTAGGACGTGTGAGGCAGCACAGCGCGCCCACGTCCCACGGGGAGCCGGAATGATCGAAACGCCGTCCCTCGTGGACCAGTACTGCCACGGCGTACTGCGGACGGAACTGGGCCTCGGCACCTTCGAGGCCCAGCTGGCCCGCACCGAGGGACCCCCGGCCCCGGGCACCACGCTCTTCGACACGCAGACCGGCTTCGCCGTACGGCGCTGGTGCCCGCCCCTGCTCGGCCTCGAACCGCACTGCCCGCCCGCCCGGTATCTGGCCCGGCGCCGCGAACTGGGCGTCCTGGAGTCGGGCCGCAGGCTGCTGCGCGGCAGCGGCATCACGACGTACCTGGTCGACACGGGGCTGCCCGGCGACCTCACGGGCCCCGCCGAACTGGCCTCCGCGGCGGCGGCCCAGGCCCGCGAGACCATCCGGCTCGAACCGCTCGCGGAGCAGGTCGCCGACACCTCCGGCACCGTCGAGTCCTTCCTCGCCAACCTCGCCGAGTCGGTGCACGGAGCCGCGGCCACCGCCGTCGCCTTCACCTCCGTCGCGGGCCTCAGACACGGCCTGGCCCTCGCGCCCGAGCCGCCGGGACCGGGGGAGGTGCGGGGCGCGGCGGGCCGCTGGCTGGCCGGACGGCGCGTCGGCGGGGCGCTCACCGACCCCGTCCTGCTCCGGCACCTGCTGTGGATCGCCGTCGCCTCGGGCCTGCCCCTGCAACTGCACGCGGGCCTCGGCGAGCCCGGCTCCCGCATCGACCGCACGGACCCGGTGCTGCTCACCGACTTCGTCCGGGCCACCGCCGGCCTCGGCACCGACCTGGTCCTGCTGCACGGCTATCCGTACCACCGCCACGCCGCCCACCTGGCCGGTGTCTTCCCGCACGTCTACGCCGACTCCGGCGCCGCGCTGGTCCGCACCGGCGCCCGGGCGGCCACGGTCCTCGCCGAGATCCTGGAACTGGCCCCCTTCGGCAAGATCCTCTTCTCCACCGGCGCGCGGGGCCTGCCGGAACTGCATGTCGTCGGCGCCTGCCTCTTCCGGGAGGCGCTGGGCCGCGTGCTGGGCAACTGGGTCACCGAAGGCGCCTGGTCACCGGAGGACGCCCAGCGGGTGGCGAAGATGATCGCGGCGGACAACGCACGACGGGTGTACGGGCTCGGGTGAGCCGTCCAGACTGAGCGGATGACGACCGCGTCCCTGCTCGACGGGTTCCTGCACGCCCTGCTGCCCCTGCGGCCCCGCGCCGTCTGGGCGCACGGCTCACTGGCCGGCGGCGACTACCAGGAGGGCCGCAGCGACCTCGACCTGATCGCCGTCCTGCCGGGCCCGCTGACCTTGGGGACCGTACGACGGCTCGTGGCGCTGCACCGCGGGCGGCGCGGGGAACCCCTCGCGGCGAAGCTCCATTGCAGCTACCTCACACCGGCCACCCTGCACGACGCGGACCGCTCGCACCTCACCTGGGCACACGAACGGGTGATGCGCCGCCCGGTCACCCCCGTCACCCGGCGCGAGCTGCACGCCTTCGGACGCGTGCTGTACGGCGAGGCCCCGGCAGCGCTGCTCCCGCCGGTGCCGGACGGGCAGCTGGCCGACTTCGTCGTACGCGACCAGCGCGACTACTGGCGGCCGGCTGTGGACAAGGCCCGGCTGTGGCGGCAGGACATCTGGGTCGACCTGGGCCTGCTGACCTTCGCGAGGGCCACCGTGACCCTGCGCGAGGGCCGGCTGATCTCCAAGCGGGAGGCCCTGGCGGAGCTCGTGGCGCTGGGCGCTCCGGCGGAGGTCGTCGAGGACGTCACCCGCCGCCGCTACGCCGTTCCGGCCCCCGCCCCGGCGCCGACCGACTGGCCCACCCGCCGGGCCGGGCTGACCCGCGCCTACCTGGGGCCGGCGATCGACGCCCTCGTCACCACGTACGGATGACTCAGGCGCGGGTGCCGACCGGCACCTCGGCCGCCGGGCCCGGCAGGTCCAGGGCGGCCTCCGGGCGCTCGCGCAGCGACAGCAGGACGCGCAGGGCGGCGATCCAGATCAGGCACGAGCCGAGCATGTGCAGGGCGACCAGGACCTCGGGCAGGTGCGTGAAGTACTGCACGTAACCGATCACGCCCTGGGCCAGCAGCACGATGAACAGCTCGCGGGTCCGGGCCAGGGGGCCCTTCGGCGCGTCGACCGCCTTCAGGACGAACCACAGGGCGAACGTCAGCGTCACCACGATCCACGCGAGCACCGCGTGCAGCTTGGCGACCGTCTCCCAGTCGATCGGGATGCGGTCGACCTCGCTGGAGTCGCCGGCGTGCGGCCCGGCCCCGGTCACCACCGTGCCGACCGCGATGAGCAGCACGGACGCCAGCACCAGGAACCACACGAGCTGCCGGACCGCCTGGCCGACCAGCGGACGCGGCGCCCCGTCGCCCTCCCGCGCGCGCTCCCACATCACCGTGGCGATGGCGATCAGGGCGGTGGAGAGCAGGAAGTGCGCGGCGACGGTGTACGGGTTGAGGCCGACCAGGACGACGATGCCGCCGAGCACGGCATTGCCCATGACCACCCAGAACTGGGCCCAGCCCAGCCGGGTCAGGCCGCGCCGCCATGGCTTCTGGGCCCGGGCGGCGATGATCGCCCAGCCGACGGCCGCGCACAGCACGTACGTCAGCATGCGGTTGCCGAACTCGATGACCCCGTGGAAGCCCATGGCCCGGGTGGTGGTCAGGGAGTCGTCGGTGCAGGTGGGCCAGGTCGGGCAGCCGAGGCCCGAGCCGGTCAGGCGGACGGCGCCGCCGGTCACGACGATCACCACCGACATCACGAGCGCGGCGAGCACAGCCCGCCGGACGGTCCGGGGGTCCGGGGTCCAGCGGTCGGCGATGAACGCGAGCGGGTTGCGCAGGGCGGCTTCGACGTCGGCGCGGTTCAGCTTTGGCACGCGCACCATCGTAGGCCGCCGCTTGTGCACGCGTTCACGAGGGTCCGCCCCGACGCGTGCGGCATCTGTCACTCCCAGCGGAAGAACTTCCCGGCCGCGGCGAGGCCGGCCACCGCCCAGACGGCGAGAATCCCCAGGTCGCCCCAGGGCATGCCGGCGCCGTGCTGGAGCACGTCCCGCAGGCCGTCCGACAGGGCGGAGATCGGCAGCAGGCCGAGGACCTGTTCACCCGTCGAGCCGAACTTCTCCAGCGGCACGATGACCCCGCCGCCGACGAGCAGCAGCAGGAAGACCAGGTTCGCGGCGGCCAGCGTCGCCTCCGCCTTCAGCGTGCCCGCCATCAGCAGGCCGAGCCCGGAGAAGGCGGCGGTGCCGACGACGAGCAGCAGCAGGACGGCGGCGGCGTCGCCGTGCGGGGACCAGCCCAGCGCGAAGGCGATGACGGTCAGCAGGACGACCTGGAGGACCTCCGTGACCAGCACGGACGCCGTCTTCGCGGTCATCAGGGCCCAGCGGGGCAGCGGCGAGGAGGCGAGCCGTTTCAGCACGCCGTAGCGGCGCTCGAAGCCGGTGGCGATGGCCTGGCCGGTGAACGCCGTCGACATCACGGCCAGGGCCAGGACGCCGGGGGTGAGGAAGTCGACCGCCTCGCCCTTGCCGGTGTCCACGATGTCGACCGAGCTGAAGAGCACCAGCAGCAGGGTCGGGATGACGACCGTCAGCAGCAGCTGCTCGCCGTTGCGCAGCAGCATCCTCGTCTCCAGCGCCGCCTGCGCCGCGATCATGCGGGGGAGCGGGGCGGCTCCGGGCTTCGGGGTGTACGTACCCGCCGTGGTCATGAGCGCAGCTCCTTGCCGGTCAGCTCAAGAAAGACGTCCTCCAGCGTGTGCCGCTCCACCGAGATCCGGTCGGGCATCACCCCGTGCTGGGCGCACCAGGACGTCACCGTGGCCAGCAGCTGGGGGTCGACCTTGCCGACGACCCGGTAGGAGCCGGGGGTCAGCTCGGCGGCCGTGCAGTCGGCCGGCAGCGCCTTGAGCAGGGAGCCGACGTCGAGGCCGGGCCGGCCGGTGAAGCGCAGGGTGTTCTCGGCGCCGCCCTTGCACAGCTCCTCCGGGGAGCCCTGGGCGACGACCCGGCCGCCGTCGATGATCGCGACGTCGTCGGCGAGCTGCTCGGCCTCGTCCATGTGGTGCGTGGTGAGGATCACCGAGACGCCGTCGGCGCGCAGGTCCCTCACCAGGTCCCAGGTGGCCCGGCGGGCCTGTGGGTCGAGCCCGGCGGTCGGCTCGTCCAGGAACACCAGCTCCGGGCGGCCCACGACGGCCATGGCGAGCGCGAGCCGCTGCTGCTGGCCGCCGGAGAGCCGGCGGTAGCCGGTCCGGCCGCAGGAACCGAGGCCGAGGCGTTCGACGAGGGCGTCGACGTCCAGCGGGTGGGCGTGCAGCTTCGCCATGTGGCGCAGCATCTCCTCCGCCCGGGCACCGGAGTACACGCCTCCGGACTGGAGCATCACGCCGATGCGGGGACGCAGCTCGGCGGACTGCCGTACCGGGTCGAGGCCCAGGACGCGCACCGTGCCGGAATCCGGCTTCCGGTACCCCTCGCAGGTCTCGACCGTGGTCGTCTTCCCCGCCCCGTTGGGGCCGAGTACGGCGGTCACGCCCGGCTGGGCCACCAGGTCGAGGCCGTCCACCGCGGTCTTCGTGCCGTACCGCTTCACCAAGGCCTGGACCTGGACCACCGGCTCACTTCGCATGGGTCCAGAGTCTAGGTACGCCGTCCGGTGCTCAGGCGCGGGGGTGGCCGAAGTCCTCCGCACGGGGCCGGTGCAGCGGAAGCCACCGTTCGGCGTAGGCCACGGCGTCCGCCACCGGGAACAGCCGGACGTCCGCCGCACCCACCCTTCCCCGGACGACCGGCCGGTCCCGCTCGAAGTCGTGCCCCAGCTCGTCGAACCGGTCGGAGGTGATCGAGACCTCGGTCACCGTCTCCCAGCCGCCGCCGGGAGCCGGCCGGCCGACCCGCACGCGGGGCGCGGATATCCGGTACTCGGCGAGGTGGAAGGCGGTGCAGGAGTCGTAGCCCGCGCCCAGCAGCAGGACCCGGGCGCCCAGCTCCTCCAGCCGGGCGAGGGGGCTGTGCTCGCCGAGCCGGCAGTCGGGGGCGTGGCCGTCGGTGATCTCCCGCGCGCGGGGGCCGACAGCGGCGAAGGAGGTCTGCGGGTGGGCGCTGCGCCGGGCGCCCGGCCAGGTGCGCACGGTCTCCGGGACGACGCCGACCCCGAGGGAGGGGGTGATCAGCGGGTCGTACGGCGGCATGGTGGCGCGGATGCGGTCCCACCACTCCTCGGGAACGGGAGGGTTCGCCCAGACGGCCGGATCGGAGTGGCCGCCCGTCTGGGTGGGGACGACGAGCGTGCCCGACGGGCCGAGCGCGTCCAGGAGCCCTTGGACGACGGCGACCGCGCCTCCGTTGACCCAGCCGAGGGAGCTGAGCGAGGAGTGCACCAGAAGGGTCTCACCGGTCTCGACGCCGAGCGGTCCCAGCTGTGCGGCGATGTCGTCCCGGGTGACAAGAGGGCCGGTCGGAGGGGGTGTGGGCATGGTCCGGGAGTCTCCCGGACGGGCGCGCGGGGCGCCACCGAATTGCCCCTGCCGGTGAGCGGGGCGATCGACCGGATGATCGTTTCCGCAGGTCAGATTAGGTATGCCTAAGTGACGCAGGGCACCGTCGGGTGATCCGGACGCCGCTTGTCAGGCTCCGCGGAATTACGCAACAATGGCGTTGTGAAAAACGTCGGCGAGGCTCGGGCGACCCCCACGGGGGTCCCTCAGGAGGAGCTAGCGACCGGTGAGCGCTCGACGCGCAACCGGGTCGCGCGCTCCATCCTGGACCACGGGCCGTCGACCGTCGCCGAACTCGCCGGCCGGCTGGGACTGACCCAGGCGGCCGTCCGGCGTCACCTGGACGCGCTGGTCGCCGACGACGTCGTCGAGGCCCGCGAGCAGCGGGTGTACGGCACGCGCACGCGCGGGCGCCCCGCGAAGGTCTTCGCGCTGACCGACTGCGGCCGGGACGCCTTCGACCAGTCGTACGACAAGCTCGCCGTGGACGCGCTGCGCTGGATCGCCGAGCAGGGGGGCGGCCCCGAGGCGGTCGCCGCCTTCGCCCGCGCCCGGATCGCCGCCCAGGCGGGCGCGTACCGCGAGGCGATCGAGTCCGTGACCCCCGAAAAACGCGCCGAAGCGCTGGCCAAGGCCCTGAGCGCCGACGGGTACGCTGCTACGGCGCGCAGCGCACCGGTCGGCGAGCAGCTCTGCCAGCACCACTGCCCGGTCGCCCACGCCGCGGAACAGTTCCCGCAGCTGTGCGAGGCGGAGACCGAGATCTTCGCCGAGCTGCTGGGCACCCACGTCCAACGACTGGCGACCATCGCGCACGGCGACGGCGTCTGCACGACGTTCATCCCCAAGATTTCCACTGACGCACCTGCAAGCACGGCCGGGAGGAACCCCGCATGACTCTCCCCACGGAGACTGCCCACCCTGAGCTGGAGGGCCTGGGCAAGTACGAATACGGCTGGGCCGACTCCGACGTGGCCGGTGCCTCCGCCAGGCGCGGCCTCAACGAGGACGTCGTCCGCGACATCTCGGGCAAGAAGTCCGAGCCGGAGTGGATGACGAAGCTGCGCCTGAAGGGCCTGAAGCTCTTCGGGAAGAAGCCGATGCCGAACTGGGGCTCCGACCTCTCGGGCATCGACTTCGACAACATCAAGTACTTCGTGCGCTCCACGGAGAAGCAGGCGGAGTCCTGGGAGGACCTGCCCGAGGACATCAAGAACACCTACGACAAGCTGGGCATCCCGGAGGCCGAGAAGCAGCGCCTGGTCGCCGGTGTCGCCGCCCAGTACGAGTCGGAGGTCGTCTACCACCAGATCCGCGAGGACCTGGAGGAGCAGGGCGTCATCTTCCTCGACACCGACACCGCGCTGAAGGAGCACCCGGAGCTCTTCAAGGAGTACTTCGGCACGGTCATCCCGGCCGGTGACAACAAGTTCGCCGCGCTGAACACCGCCGTGTGGTCCGGCGGCTCCTTCATCTACGTGCCGAAGGGCGTGCACGTCGAGATCCCGCTCCAGGCCTACTTCCGCATCAACACGGAGAACATGGGCCAGTTCGAGCGGACCTTGATCATCGTCGACGAGGGTGCCTACGTCCACTACGTCGAGGGCTGCACCGCGCCGATCTACAAGTCGGACTCGCTGCACTCCGCGGTGGTCGAGATCATCGTCAAGAAGAACGCCCGCTGCCGCTACACGACCATCCAGAACTGGTCGAACAACGTCTACAACCTGGTCACCAAGCGCGCCGTGGCCTACGAGGGCGCGACCATGGAGTGGATCGACGGCAACATCGGCTCCAAGGTGACGATGAAGTACCCGGCCGTCTACCTGATGGGCGAGCACGCCAAGGGCGAGACCCTGTCCATCGCCTTCGCGGGCGAGGGCCAGCACCAGGACGCGGGCGCCAAGATGGTCCACATGGCGCCGAACACGTCGTCCAACATCGTCTCGAAGTCGGTCGCGCGCGGTGGCGGCCGTACGTCCTACCGTGGTCTGATCGAGATCGGCGAGGGCGCCGCCGGGTCGAAGTCGAACGTGCTGTGCGACGCGCTGCTGGTCGACACCATCTCCCGGTCGGACACGTACCCGTACGTCGACGTCCGCGAGGACGACGTGTCCATGGGCCACGAGGCGACCGTCTCCAAGGTCTCCGAGGACCAGCTCTTCTACCTGATGAGCCGCGGCCTCTCCGAGGACGAGGCCATGGCGATGATCGTGCGCGGCTTCGTCGAGCCGATCGCCAAGGAACTGCCCATGGAGTACGCGCTGGAGCTCAACCGGCTGATCGAGCTGCAGATGGAGGGCGCGGTCGGTTAACCACCGGTCCGCACTCCCCGTCAAGCCCACACGCAAGAAAGCGAGCATTACGACAGCCATGGCTGAGGCCCAGAACATCCCGGTGGGTTCCACCACCGCCGGCTCGATCGCGGTCGCCGCGGAGTCGACCGTCGTCTCGCGCATGAGCGCGCCCCCGTCCTTCGACGTCGCGGACTTCCCGGTCCCGCACGGCCGTGAGGAGGAGTGGCGGTTCACCCCGCTGGAGCGCCTGCGCGGCCTGCACGACGGCACCGCCGTCGCGAACGGCGACGGCGTGAAGGTCGACGTCCAAGCCCCCGAGGGCGTCACCGTCGAGACCGTCGGCCGCGACGACGCGCGCCTCGGCAAGGCGGGCACCCCGGTGGACCGCGTCGCGGCCCAGGCGTACTCCGCCTTCGAGAAGGCCTCGGTCGTGACCGTCCCCAAGGAGACCGTCCTCACCGAGCCGATCCGCATCGCCGTGCACGGCCGGGGCGGCACCGCCTTCGGCCACCAGGTGATCGAGCTGGGCGCCTTCGCCGAGGCCGTCGTGGTCATCGACCACACCGGTGACGCGGTGCTCGCCGCCAACGTCGACTACGTCCTCGGGGACGGTGCCAAGCTGACCGTCGTCTCCGTCCAGGACTGGGACGACAAGGCCGTCCACGTCGCCCAGCACAACGCGCTGGTCGGCCGGGACGCCTCCTTGAAGTCCGTGGTCGTGACCTTCGGCGGTGACGTGGTCCGCCTGCACCCGCGCGTGGAGTACGCCGGCCCCGGCGGCGAGGCCGAGCTGTTCGGCCTGTACTTCACCGACGCCGGGCAGCACCAGGAGCACCGCCTGCTGGTCACCCACAACACCCCGCACTGCAAGTCGAACGTCGTCTACAAGGGCGCCCTCCAGGGCGACGACGCGCACGCGGTCTGGATCGGTGACGTGCTCATCGAGGCCAAGGCCGAGGGCACGGACACCTACGAGATGAACCGCAACCTGGTCCTCACGGACGGCGCGCGCGTCGACTCGGTGCCGAACCTGGAGATCGAGACCGGCGAGATCGTCGGCGCCGGGCACGCCTCCGCCACCGGCCGCTTCGACGACGAGCAGCTCTTCTACCTGATGGCCCGCGGCATCCCGGAGCACGAGGCCCGCCGCCTGGTGGTCCGCGGCTTCTTCGCCGAGCTGGTCCAGCAGATCGGTGTCGCCGACATCGAGGAGCGCCTGCTCGCCAAGATCGAGGAAGAGCTGGAGGCTTCGGTCGCATGACGTCGTTCGTACGCGCCTGTGGGCTGAGCGAGCTGGAGGAGGACACCCCGAAGCGGGTGGAACTCGACGGCACGCCGGTCTCGGTCGTGAAGACCGAGGGCGAGGTGTTCGCGATCTACGACATCTGCTCCCACGCGAACGTCTCCCTCTCCGAGGGCGAGGTGGAGGACTGCCAGATCGAGTGCTGGCTGCACGGCTCCGCCTTCGACCTGCGCACCGGCAAGCCGTCCGGCCTCCCCGCGACGCGCCCCGTCCCCGTATACCCCGTAAAGATCGAAGGGGACGACGTTCTCGTCTCCCTCACCCAGGAGTCCTGAGGCACCCATGGCAACGCTTGAAATCCGAGACCTGCACGTCACCGTCGAGGCCGACAACGCCACGAAGGAGATCCTCAAGGGCGTCGACCTCACCGTGAAGCAGGGCGAGACGCATGCCATCATGGGCCCCAACGGCTCCGGCAAGTCGACCCTCGCCTACTCCCTCGCGGGTCACCCGAAGTACACGATCACCGGCGGCACCGTCACCCTGGACGGCGAGGACGTCCTGGAGATGTCCGTCGACGAGCGCGCCCGTGCGGGCCTGTTCCTGGCGATGCAGTACCCGGTCGAGGTCCCCGGCGTCTCGGTCTCCAACTTCCTGCGCACATCCGCCACCGCCATCCGCGGCGAGGCCCCCAAGCTGCGCACCTGGGTGAAGGAGGTCAAGGAGGCCATGGAGCGCCTCAACATGGACCCGTCCTTCGCCGAGCGCAACGTCAACGAGGGCTTCTCCGGCGGTGAGAAGAAGCGCCACGAGATCCTCCAGCTGGAGCTGCTCAAGCCGAAGGTCGCGATCCTGGACGAGACCGACTCCGGCCTGGACGTCGACGCGCTGCGCATCGTCTCCGAGGGCGTCAACCGCGTCCGCGAGTCCGGCGAGGTCGGCACCCTGCTGATCACGCACTACACGCGCATCCTGCGCTACATCAAGCCCGACCACGTCCACGTGTTCGCCGGCGGCCGCATCGTCGAGTCCGGCGGCCCGGAGCTCGCGGACAAGCTGGAGAACGAGGGCTACGAGACATACGTGAAGGGTGGCGCATCCGCGTGACACAGCTGCCGGGCCTCCTCGACGTCGAGGCGATCCGCAAGGACTTCCCCGTTCTGGACCGAGTCGTCCACGACGGCAAGAAGCTCGTGTACCTGGACAACGCGGCGACCTCGCAGAAGCCGCGCCAGGTACTGGACGCCCTGAGCGAGTACTACGAGCGCTACAACGCCAACGTCCACCGCGGTGTGCATGTGCTCGCCGAGGAGGCCACGGCGCTGTACGAGGGCGCGCGCGACAAGGTCGCCGCGTTCATCAACGCGCCGAGCCGCGACGAGGTGATCTTCACCAAGAACGCCTCCGAGTCGCTGAACCTCGTGGCGAACATGCTGGGCTGGGCCGACGAGCCCTACCGGGTGGACCACGAGACCGAGATCGTCATCACGGAGATGGAGCACCACTCCAACATCGTGCCGTGGCAGCTGCTCGCGCAGCGCACGGGCGCGAAGCTGAAGTGGTTCGGCCTCACCGACGACGGCCGGCTCGACCTGTCGAACATCGACGAGATCATCACCGAGAAGACGAAGATCGTCTCCTTCGTGCTGGTGTCCAACATCCTGGGCACGGTCAACCCGGTCGAGGCGATAATCCGCCGCGCCCAGGAGGTCGGCGCGCTCGTCTGCATCGACGCCTCCCAGGCCGCCCCGCACATGCCGCTGGACGTGCAGGCGCTCCAGGCCGACTTCGTGGCCTTCACCGGCCACAAGATGTGCGGCCCGACCGGCATCGGCGTCCTCTGGGGCCGCCAGGAGCTGCTGGAGGACCTGCCTCCGTTCCTCGGCGGCGGCGAGATGATCGAGACGGTCTCGATGCACTCCTCGACGTACGCCCCCGCCCCGCACAAGTTCGAGGCGGGCACGCCCCCGATCGCCCAGGCGGTCGGCCTCGGCGCGGCGATCGACTACCTCCAGTCGATCGGCATGGACAAGATCCTCGCCCATGAGCACGCGCTGACGGAGTACGCGGTGCGGCGCCTGACGGAGGTTCCCGACCTGAGGATCATCGGCCCGACGACGGCCGAGGACCGCGGGGCGGCGATCTCCTTCACGCTCGGGGACATCCACCCGCACGACGTGGGCCAGGTCCTGGACGAGCAGGGCATCGCGGTCCGGGTCGGCCACCACTGCGCCCGTCCGGTCTGCCTCCGCTACGGAATTCCTGCGACCACGCGAGCGTCGTTCTACCTGTACTCCTCGCCGGCCGAGATCGATGCTCTGGTCGACGGCCTGGAGCACGTACGGAACTTCTTCGGCTGAGAGGCGTGAGCTGACACCGTGAAGCTGGACTCGATGTACCAGGACGTCATCCTGGACCACTACAAGAACCCGCACGGGCGTGGTCTGAGGGATGGCGACGCCGAGGTGCACCATGTGAACCCGACCTGCGGCGACGAGATCACCCTGCGCGTGAGGTACGACGGCACGAAGATCGAGGACGTCTCGTACGAGGGCCAGGGCTGCTCGATCAGCCAGGCGAGCGCCTCCGTGCTCAACGAGCTCCTCGTCGGCAAGGACCTGGCCGAGGCGCAGAAGATCCAGGAGACCTTCCTGGAGCTGATGCAGTCCAAGGGCAGGATCGAGCCC
This sequence comes from Streptomyces canarius, assembly GCF_014650735.1. Lineage (NCBI taxonomy): Bacteria > Bacillati > Actinomycetota > Actinomycetes > Kitasatosporales > Streptomycetaceae > Streptomyces > Streptomyces canarius. Next base: position 126,748 of record NZ_BMVN01000004.1, on the reverse strand, counting down.
GACGACGCGATGGAGGAGGTCCTGGAGGACGCGGTCGCGTTCGCCGGTGTCTCCAAGTACCCCGCGCGGGTCAAGTGCGCCCTCCTGAGCTGGATGGCGTGGAAGGACGCGACGACCCAGGCGCTGGGCGGCGCCGACGCCGAAAGGAAGACGGCATGACCGACACCGCAGAGATGAAGCCGGTCTCGGAGGAAGAACTCCGCGAGGCCCTGATGGACGTGGTCGACCCCGAGCTGGGCATCGACGTGGTCAACCTCGGCCTGATCTACGGCATCCACGTCGACGACTCCAACGTGGCCACCATCGACATGACCTTGACCTCGGCGGCCTGCCCGCTGACGGACGTCATCGAGGACCAGGCCAAGTCCGCCACGGACGGCCTCGTCAACGAACTCCGCATCAACTGGGTCTGGATGCCGCCGTGGGGTCCCGACAAGATCACGGACGATGGCCGCGAGCAGCTGCGGGCGCTCGGGTTCAACGTCTGACACACCGCCTGTGACAGGGGCCGTGGCCATGTGCCACGGCCCCTTTCGCATGCGCAGGGGAGCCCGTCCGCCCAGCGGAACGCGGGCAGAACGGCGTCCTGCCTGAACAGGGGCGAGCCGTCGGCGGGTTCGGCGCGGAGCGGGAAGTCGCGGTGGCGGAGGCAGCCGCCGTCGGCCGTGGTGAAGGACCGACAGCGGCCGTCGGCGAGGCCCTTGACGCGGGTGAAGGTGACGGCGCGGCGGTCCACGGCCGAGCTTCACGAGCGGACGGACGTCCCGTGCCGGTGGGGCGGCCGGGGTGGCGGCCTGCCGGAGTCCTCGGGTACGGCCGTACGCGTCGTTGTGTACGCTCGTACATATGGGGTATCTGCTGCTCTCCGGTGCCATCGCCGCCGAGGTCGCCGCCACGACGGCGATGAAGTACAGCGAGGGATTCAGCCGGCTCTGGCCCTCGCTCGTGACCGCTGTGGGGTACGTCGTCTCGTTCGCGCTGCTCGCCCGGACGCTGAAGACCGTCCAGATCGGTACGGCGTACGCGATCTGGTCCGGCGTGGGCACCGCGACCATCGCCGTCCTCGGTCTGCTGCTGTTCGGCGAGGGGCTCAGCCTGACCAAGGTCGCCGGGATCGTGCTGATCATCGGCGGAGTGGTGGTGCTGAACCTGGGCGGGGCGACGCACTGATGCCGCGCCGCTACGACCCCGGGCGCCGGCAGCGGATCATCGACGCGGCGATCCGCGTGGTCGGCCGGGACGGCATCGCGGGGTTGAGCCACCGTACGGTCGCCGTCGAGGCGGACGTGCCGCTCGGCTCCACGACGTACCACTTCGCCACCCTCGAAGAGCTGCTGGTGGCCGCGCTGCGGCAGGCGAACGAGGGGTTCGGCCGGGTGCTGGCCGAGCTGTTGCCGGAGGGCGGCGGCGGCGATCTCGCCGCGGATCTCGCCCGTGCGCTCGGGGAGTGGCTGGCGGGCGAGCGCACCGGGGTGGAGCTGGAGTACGAGCTGTACCTGGCCGCGCTGCGCCGCCCCGCACTGCGTCCCGTCGCCGCCGAGTGGACCGAGCGGGGGGCAGCGCTGCTGGCCCGCCGCACCGACCCGGTCACGGCGCGGGCCCTGCTCGCGCTGATGGACGGCATCTGCCTCCAGGTGCTGCTGACGGGCGGCTCCTACGACGAGGAGTACGCGCGCGCCACGCTGGCTCGGCTGATCCCCTGAACCCGCGCCCGGCACGTGAGACGCGGTTCGCCCTCACCACCCCGCCCACGTTAGGTTTTCTCCCATGACCGAGTCTGCAACCCGTACCACCGGCGCCGTCGCCGCCGGCCTCGCCACGATCGCCTCCGACGGCACCGTTCTCGACACCTGGTTCCCGGCCCCCGAGCTGGTCGAGGAGCCGGGCCCGGCCGGCACCGAGCGGCTGACCGCCGAGCGGGCGGCCGAGCTGCTGGGCGGCGGCGCGACCGCGGCGACCGGCCCGGACGCCCGCCGGGGCGTCGAGGTGGTCGCGGTCCGCACGGTCATCGCCTCGCTGGACGAGAAGCCGGTCGACGCCCACGACGTCTACCTGCGCCTGCACCTGCTCTCGCACCGCCTGGTCAAGCCGCACGGCCAGAACCTGGACGGCATCTTCGGCCACCTCGCCAACGTCGCCTGGACCTCGCTCGGCCCGGTCGCCGTGGACGACATCGAGAAGGTGCGCCTGAACGCCCGCGCCGAGGGCCTGCACCTCCAGGTGACCTCGATCGACAAGTTCCCGCGCATGACGGACTACGTCGCCCCGAAGGGCGTGCGCATCGCCGACGCCGACCGGGTCCGCCTCGGCGCGCACCTCGCGGCGGGCACCACGGTCATGCACGAGGGCTTCGTCAACTTCAACGCCGGCACCCTCGGCACCTCCATGGTCGAGGGCCGGATCTCCGCGGGTGTCGTGGTCGGCGACGGCTCGGACATCGGCGGCGGCGCCTCCACCATGGGCACCCTGTCCGGCGGCGGCAACGTGATCATCTCCATCGGCGAGCGGTGCCTGGTCGGCGCGGAGGCGGGCGTCGGCATCGCGCTCGGCGACGAGTGCGTGGTCGAGGCCGGCCTGTACATCACCGCGGGCACCCGCATCACCATGCCCGACGGCCAGATCGTCAAGGCCCGGGAGCTGAACGGCGCCTCCAACATCCTGTTCCGCCGCAACTCGGTCACCGGCACGGTCGAGGCCCGCCCGAACAACGCGGTCTGGGGCGGCCTGAACGACATCCTGCACAGCCACAACTGACGCACCGCGTCCGACTGCTGGTCGCGCGGTTCCCCGCGTCTTCGGGGCGCACCGCGCGGATCAGCCCGCGGTGAGCGCCCGGTACGCCGTCAGCAGTCCGGCGGCCGTCTCCCGGTCGGCGGGCAGCAGGGGGGCGCGGACCGGACCCGAGGGCAGGCCGAGGCGGGTCAGGAGGGCCTTCGCGGTGACCGTGCCGGGCAGGCCCGCGCCCATCATCGCCTCGGTCAACGGGGTCACGGCCCGCTGGAGTCCGGCCGCGCGGGCGGTGTCGCCGGCGTCGAACGCGGCCAGGATCGCGGCGACCCGGTCCGGTACGGCGTTCGCGACCGTGCTCACGCACCCCGCCGCGCCGACCGCGTACAGCGGCAGTACGTGCTCGTCGCAGCCGGCGTAGTACGCCAACTCCGTGCGCCGGAGCACCTTCAGGGTGCCGAGGAAGTCGTAGGAGCAGTCCTTGACGGCCACGATCCGCGGGTGGTCCGCGAGGCGGATCATCGTGTCCGGCTCGATCCGGGTGCCCGTGCGGCCCGGGATGTCGTAGAGCATCACCGGGAGGTTGCTCGCGTCGGCGACCTGGCGGAAGTGGGCGGCCACGGCCTCCTGCGGGGGCCGGCTGTAGTACGGCGTCACCACCAGGACACCGTCGGCGCCCGCCTTCCCGGCCGCCAGCGCCAGCTCCACCGTGTGCCGGGTGTCGGACGTGCCCACGCCCGCGACCAGCGCGGCCCGGTCGCCGACCGCCTCCCGCACGGCCGCGACCAGCCGTGCCTTCTCCTCGTCGGTGGTGGTCGGCGACTCGCCGGTGGTGCCGTTGAGGACCAGGCCGTCACAGCCCCGCGCCACCAGGTGCGCGGCCAGCCGCTGGGCGCCGTCCAGGTCGAGGGCGCCCTCCTCGGTGAACGGCGTGATCATGGCGCAGAGGGTGCGGCCGAAGGGAGCGGGCCTGCGGGGACTCGTCATGGGAGTAGTCTCGGCAGCACCTTCGTGAAGCTCTACTTAATTCTCCTACGAGGTATCGGTAAGAGTTGCTAACGGCTCGCCAGTGTGGGCGGAGGCCCTATGTCCAACTCGGCACCTCATGGGTCACTATGGCCGTAGGGTCACCGACGTCTGTCATGGAGGCACCATGAAGCTCGGCAAGGCACTGGCCACCGGAGTCGCGGAGGAGCAGCCACTCGTCCGCGAGGAGAAGCCGCAGGTCCCCGAGGAGACCGTCCGCGCGGACGCGGTCGAACCGGCCGGGGCGGCCCGCGAAGAGGTCCCGGCCGCCCGATGAGGCTGCGGCTCCCGGCGGAACGCCCGACGGAGCCGCCGACCGGCTACAAGATCGCCCACCCGGTGCTGTCCCAGGACGGCACCCGGGCCGGGTTCACGGGTGTGTCGCTCGGCGGCGCACTGCCGTACGGCGTCCTGGACGATGCCTCCTGCGTCTACGGCTTCCGGCACCGCCCGCCCGCCCGCCGGTGCGACTGCGGTTTCCACTGTGTGCACGACCGGGCGGCGGCCGAGGCCCTGCTGTGCACCGCCGACCATCGCGCGGCCGTCCTGCTGGAGGTCTCCGTCCTCGGCGCCTACATCCGCTTCGAGCGCGGCTTCCGCTACGCCCGGCAGCGGGTGCGCACGGCCACGGCCGGGCCGTGTGGCTGCGGCGCCGGTGCCGTCGCGCTGGCCGACGCCGGCTGGGGCCGGCCGGGCTGGCGGGTCCTCGCACCCGTCTGCGGGGGCTGCGTGCGCGGGCGCGCGCCGGTCTCGCCCGCGGAGTTCGCCCGGCTGGCCGGGCACGGGCTCCGGGTGATCGCGACCGTCGGCGGTACGGCCCCCGCCGCCGCCGGGTTGACAGCGGACGGCGAGCCGGGCGTACCCGAACTCGTCGCCGAGGCGGCCCTGTTGCAGGCCCGTCTGGACTGGTTCCAGTCCCAACTCGCGCGGCTCGGCGAACGCGGGCCCGGCGGCACCGGGCAGGGCTAACGACCTTCGGCCCGGGTACCCGGAGGTTCCGCACTGAGAGGAGGCGGAACGCCGTGACCGTGACCTCGCACACCCGGCCCGCGGCCGACGGGCACCCCTCCACGGGCGAACTCGTCGGCCGGGCCACCGAACAGCTCTCCCGGCTGCTGCGGCAGGAGGTCGCCCTCGCCAAGGAGGAGCTGACCGAGAAAGGGCGCCGGGCCGGACGCGGCGGCGGCCTGCTGGGCGCCGCCGGCGCCGTCGGCTACGTCGGGCTGATCACCCTGGCCGGAGCGGCCACCGCCGCCCTGTCCCTGGCACTGCCCGTGTGGGCGGCGGCGCTGATCGTGGCAGCGGTGTTCTTCGCCGTCGCCGGCCTGCTGGCCGCGACCGGCCGCGCCCAGCTGCGCCGCGCCGCCCCGCCCACGCCCGAGAAGACCCTCGGCAGTGTCAGGGCGGACGTCGACGCGATCAGAGAAAGGGCACACCGATGACGCACAGGAACCCGCACGGCTCGGGCGCCAAGGGCCCCGATGAGCTGCGGCGGCAGATCGAACACACCCGGAGCCAGCTCGGCGACACCGTCGCCCAGCTGGTGGACCGGGTCGATGTGAAGGGCCGGGCCCGGGCGCGCGCCGCCGACCTGAGGGACAAGGCCGGCGCCATGACCGTCCAGCTGCGCGTCGGCGCCGCCCAGGCGGGGCACGGCGTGCAGGACCGGGCGGCCAAGGCGGGCCACCTGGTCCAGGACCGCGCCGCGCGGGCCGGCCACACCGCGCAGGAACGGATGACCAAGGCCGGGCACCTGGTGCAGGAACAGGCCGGACACGGCCGGCACGCCCTGCGGGACCGGGCGACCCACGCCGGTCACACCATGGAGCACGACGCGCGGGTGCCGCGCCCGGTGCGGTCCGCCGTGAGCGCCGCGATGCGGCACCCCCGGCCGGTACTGATCATCGGCGCGGCGGGCGCCGTCGTCGTCGGCGCGGCCGTGATCTGGCGCCGCGTCGACCGCTGCCAGTGAGCCCCCTGCCGCCGAACCGCTGCCGGTGGTGAGCCGCTGCCGGTGAGCAGCGGTCGGTGAGCACGGGACGGCGGGACGGGCCGGGCGCGAAGCCGGGCCGGTCCCGCCGTCGTGTCACGGACGGAACCGCAGCACCTGCGGGTCGTGGTCGCTGATCTGGTCGTTGAACTCCGAGTTGATGTGCACGCTGTCGTACTCGAAGTCCCCGCCGCGGCGGATCGCCGGGCTGATCAGGATCTGGTCCAGGACCTGCTGGTTGCCCTGGTAGTCATAGGTGTAACGCTCGTTCTTCGGCAGCGACTTGATCGCCGACCACAGCTCGCCGTCACCCTCCAGGATCCGCGCGGTCTCGGAGAACTCGAAGTCGTTCATGTCGCCGAGCGCGATGACGTCCGCGTTCTTCTGCGCGGACAGGATGTCCTTGACGAACGCGTTCACCTCGGTCGCCTGGGCGTGCCGCTGGATCTCCGAGCTGCGCACCGGCGGCTGGTACTGCGAGGTCAGGCCCTGGTCGCCGCCCTTGGAGTTGAGGTGGTTGGCGATCACGAAGACGGTCTTGCCGCGGAAGAGGAACTCGCCCGCGAGCGGCTTGCGGCTGTTGCTCCAGGCGGCGTTCGCCGGATCTATCCGGCCCGGGGAGACCGTCAGCTGCGCCTTGCCGTGCACCTTGGTGACGCCGACGGCAGTGGTCGGGTCGCCGCCCGCGCGGTCCACGAAGGACACCCGCTCCGGGTTGAACAGGAACACCTGGCGGATGTTGCCGCCGGGCTCGCCGCCGTCCTGGTCGTTGACCGGGTTGACCGACCGCCAGTCGTACCGCGGGCCGCCGGCGGCAACGATGGCGTCGATCAGCTTGGTCACGGTCTGGTCCGCGTCGACCGTGCCGTCGTCCTTGGCGCCGTTGTTGTCCTGGATCTCCTCCAGGGACACGATGTCCGGCGACTGGAGGTGGTGCACGATCGCGGAGGCGTGCCGGCCGAAGGTGGCGTCCGACGGGTCGAGGTTCTCGACGTTGTAGGTCGCCACCGCCAGCTCGCGGCCCGACTGCTCGCGCGTCGTCTCCCGCTCCAGGCCGGCGCTCTTCAGCGTGCCGAGCTCGCTCGCGACCAGGGTGTAGCCGCCGTACTGGTTGAAGTCCAGCGGGCCGGTGGTGGTGCCCTCCAGGGTGTCGCCGACGTTCGCCTTCGGGAAGTCGGCGGTCGAGCCCAGCGACTGGATCTGGAGCCGGCCGGTGTTCTGGGAGTCGTAGGAGCCGTACACCGTGCCGCCGCGGCGGCTGCGGTGCTCCCACGGCTTCACGGTGACCCACAGCTCGCTGTACGGGTCGGTCGCGGTGACCACGCGGACGTCGGCGACCTGGACGTTCATGCCCTCCAGGGACTCGTAGTAGTCCAGTGCGTACGCGGACGGGTCCAGGGGGAGGCCGTTGACCGAGTTGGCCGCGGCGGCGTCGCCGGCGGGCGCGTACGCGTCCGGCACCGCGTCCTCGTCGACGACGACCGGCGCGGGGACCGCGTTGCCCGTGGAGACGGTGGTGACCACCGGCTTGGTGATCTCCGTCAGCGACTGGTTGCCGGAGGAGTTGCCGCCCGGGACGTACTCGGAGACCGTGCCGGTCACCTTCACCGCGTCACCGACCGCGACCTTCGGCGTGGAGCTGGTGAAGACGAACACGCCCTCGCTGGTGGCCGGGTTGTCGTCCGGGGCCGGGTCCTGGATCCAGAAGCCCCTGGAGGAGCCGTAGGTGCGCGTGGCCGTGACGATGCCGGGCACGTCCGTCACCTTCTGCCCGGCGAACGGGGACGTCCGGGTCGTGCCCTGGATGTCGTGGACGCGCACCGAGTCGGCGTGCGCGGGGGAGGTGAGGACGACGGCGGACGCCGCGCTGCATACGGCGGCGACGGTGAGCGCGGCGAGGCGCGCGGAAGACCTGCTCGGCAAGGGATCCCTCCGGGGACGTGACGATGCGCCGGGACGAGGGTGGAACGGGAGCGTGTGGAGGTCGTAGCCCTCTGTGACGCGCGTAGAGCCGAGTGAACAGTTGTCCCCCCAACTTCTACGCGCGTCAATCTCCTGCCTGGCCCGGGAAGTTGTCAAGGTTTCGGCCATGTCCGGCTGCTTACGGTGAGATGAACCGGGCGGCATGGGTGGAAATCCGTCTAGGCTGAGCGGCTGAGCCCGTTCACGGTCCGAGGAGAACCAGCCGATGTCAGACAGCTCCCCCCTGCCGCCCGTACGGCTGCATCCCGAAGCGGAGCTGGCGCGCGCCGCGCTGTCCACGCCATTGCTCTCCCGGGCGGCCCGCCTCGCGCGCTGGGCCGGGCCCGGCACCCGTGTCGACGCCGGCGGCGGGCTGGTCGAGGAACAGGTGCCGGCCGCCGTCGAACTGCTCGGACTGACCGGTGGCGACGCCGCCGCGTACGCGAGCGAGGCCTGGCGGGTCGCCGTGGACGCCGGTCTGGTCGAGATCGTGGACGAGGAGGCCGGCACCGTCCGGGCCGGGGAGGAGCTGAAGCTGCTCACCGGCGGCTCCCCGCGCGACGTGCTCACCGTGTGGCTGGCCGCGCTGGAGACCGTCGTCGCCGACGCGACCGTCCCCGACCTGGAGGACCTGGTCGACGCCCTGGACCAGGGCGGGGAGGTCGATTTCTCGTCACTCGACTGGGACCCGGAGGCCGACGCGGAGTTCCTCGACGGCGTCCTCGGCAACCTCTACCTGCTGACCGTCAGTGAGGACGGCCCCGGCGACGGCACCGTCCCGCTGCCCGCCCTCGCCGCCTCCATGATCGTGCCCGACGGCATGGGCGAGCCCACCAACGACGTCCTGGAGCAGGTCTCCGACGCGATGATGCGGCTGGACGACCAGTTCCGGGTGCTGGAGCCGGTCGGACTCGTGGACTACCGGCCGGTGGACGAGGCGCTGATGGCCGACACCGACGAGGAACCCGCCGCGACCGTGGACGACACCGACGTCGCCCGCTACGGCATGGTCCGTCTCACTCCGCTCGGCGTGTACGGGCTGCGGTCGCGGCTGCTGGAGGCCGGGTTCGACGCGCCGGCCGTCGGTGACCTGGCCGACAAGGGAGCGGACGTCCTGCTCGACGGCACCGCCCGGTTCGGCCGGTTTGCCGCGCGGGCCGAGACCGAGCAGTGGCTGGCCCGCCGCGAACCGCTCGCGGCGGCACGGGAGTTGCTCGCGGCGGCGCGCGGCGCGGACGCCGGGGCCCCGCTGCGCAGGCTCCGCTGCCAGCAGGCGCTGTCGCTCGTCGGCGCCGAGGCCGAACCCGCGCTGCGCGAGGTGCTGGACGACCCCGAGCTGGGCGGGCTCGCCCGGGTGTGGCTGAGCGAGCGGGGCGCCGCCGGGGTGCCGGCACCGTCCGAGGACATGGTGTTCTGGCTGACCGTCGACACGCTGGCCGCACAGCTGGCGGCCGAGGGCAACTCCGAGGAGCTCCAGGCCCTCGTGGAGGGGCTGGCCGCCCAGCACAGCGGGTTCTTCGCGGCGGCCTGGCGGGTGGAGCACCCCGCCACCGCCGAGGTCCTGGACGCGATGGGACGGCTGCACCCGGACAAGAAGGTGGCCAAGCAGGCACGGAAGGCGGCGTTCAAGGCGCGCTCCCAGCAGGGGAGTTGAGGGCCCGGCCGGTCGCGGCCCGGCCCGTGCCCTTTTGCTGGCGATGGGGTAGTGCGTACGGATTCTTGAACAAGGACCGGTGAAGTAGCCCGGCGTTCAACTCGCGTTCACAAGTGGGCGGGAGCGTGTGCGCCGAACCGAGGCCCCCCACCCTCCACGGCACTACCACCGTCGTCACAGGAGACACCATGTCGCTCACCCGCAGGGACTTCGCCAGAGCATCCGCGATCACCGGTGCCGGGGTCGCCCTGGCGGGCAGCGTCGGCGCCCTCGCCACCGCGCCGAACGCCCTCGCCGCCACGGACACCGAGAGCGCCGAGGCCGAGTCCGCGCACGGGGGCCACCACCGCGGCGTCGGCTACGGCCCGCTGATCGCCGACCCCAAGGGCATCCTCGCCCTGCCCGCCGGCTTCTCGTACAAGATCGTCACGTACAGCGGCAGGACCAAGCTGGAGTCCGGCGAGTTCACCCCGTCCAACCACGACGGCACGGCCACCTTCGAGGGCCCCCGCGGCACCACCCTGCTCGTCAACAACCACGAGCTGGCCGGTGCCCGCGCCCAGTGGCCGTACCCGGTGCCGCTCACCGAGGGCCTGGTCTACGACCCGGCGGCGGCCGGTGGCTGCACCGTCGTCGAGGTCCGCCGCGGCGGCGAGGTCGCCGAGTGGGTGGGCATCGCCGGCACCGCCACCAACTGCGCCGGCGGCAGCACCCCCTGGGGCACCTGGCTGACCTGCGAGGAGACCGAGGACAAGGCCGGAAAGAACGGCTTCACCAAGGACCACGGCTACGTCTTCGAGGTCGACCCGGAGGACCGCCGGGCCAACCGTGACCCCAAGCCGATCAAGGCGCTGGGCCGCTACGCCCACGAGGCCGTCGTGGTCGACCCCAAGCGCGGCCACGTCTACCTCACTGAGGACGCCTCCGGCCCCAACGGCCTGTTCTACCGCTGGACCCCGCCGGAGGGCTTCCGCCACGGCCGCGGCAAGCTGCGCACCCTCGCCGACGACGCGGGCGTGCTCCAGGCGTTCAAGTGCTTCGACTCCGGCGGCAAGTTCGTGGACGACCTGTCCCGCGCCACCAGGATCGGCACCGTGTACGGCGTCGACTGGGTGGACGTCCCCGACCGTGACGCCAAGACCGTCTCGGTGCGCAAGCAGTTCACCGACGGCCAGGTCACCCGCGCCCGCAAGCTGGAGGGCATGTGGTGGGGCGACGGCGGCGTCTACGTCGTCTCCTCCTACGCCCGCCAGGAGAGCCCGGTCCAGCACGACGGCCAGGTCTGGTTCTACGACCCCAAGCGCCGCACGCTGACGCTGAAGGTGCTGCTCGGCGTGAACCCGGACCCGGCGAAGGACGGCGCCTTCGACGGCCCCGACAACATCACCGTCTCCCCGTACGGCGGCCTGGTCATCGCCGAGGACGGCGAGGGCGTCCAGCACCTGTTCGGCGCCACCGACAGCGGCCGGACCTACCCGATCGCCCGCAACGAGCTCAACATCGGCACCGCCGAGGCGCCGGAGTACAGCGAGTTCACCGGCGTCACCTTCTCGCCCGACGGCAAGACCCTCTTCGCCAACATCCAGACGCCCGGCATCATGCTCGCCATCACCGGCCCCTGGAAGCGCCAGAAGAGCGACTGAGCCCTGCTCGGTGACTGACGCGCCGGCTCGTTCCCGCGGTTCCCTTCGCGAGTGATCCTCGTACGGGTGGCCGTGGGAACGAGCCATGCGTCTTCGGGCAGCGGAAGGGAGCGGAAGGCAGCAGAAGGCGGCGGAAGGCGGCGAAACGTCAGACGCCTCCCGGCGCGGGAGCCGCGGTCACCTCACCGGCTCGCGTCGGCCGGTCAGGACCGTCGCCGCCAGCAGCAGACCGGCCAGGGTGATCAGGGCACCGGCGGCGAAGGCCTGGGCGGCGCCGTGGGTGAGGACGGCGCCGGGGGAGCCGGTGGTGTGCCGGGTGGCCGTGCCGTACACCGTGACCAGGACCGACAGGCCGACCGTGCCGCCCAGCCACTGCGAGGTCTGGAGCAGTCCGGAGGCCGCGCCCGCGTCCCTCGGGGTGACGGCGGACAGGATCGTCGCGTTGAGCGGCATGAAACTCAGGCCGAGACCCAGGCCCACCAGGAGCAGCGGCCCGAGCAGCCCGGCCGCGTAGCCGTCCCCGGGCTCCAGCCGGGCCAGCCAGCCGGTGCCGAGCGCGGCCAGGGACATGCCGGTCAGCAGTACCGGCTTGGTGCCGAACCGGGCCAGCAGCCGGGGCACCAGCCGCACGGTCGTGAACATCACCAGGGTCATCGGCAGGAACGCGAAGCCCGCGCGCAACGGGCTGTAGCCCAGCACCTGCTGGCCGAACAGGGTGAGGAAGTAGAAGGCGCCGAACATCCCCGCGGGCAGCAGCAGGATGCTCGCGTACCCGCCGGCCCGGTCGCGGTCGGCGAACAGCCGCAGCGGCAGCACCGGTTGGTCCGCGCGGGACTCCACCAGCAGGAAGCAGGCGAGCAGGACGGCCGCCGCGGCGAAGCCGAGCAGCGCGCGGGTGTCGCCCCAGCCGCCCTCCGAGACCCGGATGAACGCGTACACCAGCGAGGTCGTGCCGGCCGTCCCGGTCAGCGCGCCCAGCAGGTCGAACCGGCCCGTGTGGCGCGGGGTCTCGGGGGCGAAGCGGGGCAGGGCGAGGGCCAGGGCGAGGCCGATGGGGACGTTGACGAGCAGTGCCCAGCGCCACGAGGCCCATGAGGTGAGCAGGCCGCCGAGGACCAGGCCGACGGAGCCGCCGACGCCGGCCATGGAGGAGTAGACGCTCAGCGCGCGGTGCCGGCGCGGGCCCTCGGGGAAGCTGGTGGTGATCAGGGCCAGGGTGCTCGGGGCGATCAGGGCGGCGCCCAGACCCTGTAGGGCGCGGGCGACGAGCAGTTGGCCGCCGTCGGCGGCGAGGCCGCCGAGCAGGGAGGACAGGGCGAACAGCAGGACGCCCGCGGTCAGGGTGCGGCGGCGGCCGAGGAGGTCGCCGACGCGTCCGCCGAGCAGCAGCAGGCCGCCGAAGGCGAGGGTGTAGGCGTTGAGGACCCAGGACAGGCCGGTGCGGCTGAAGTGCAGGCCGCGCTGGATGTCCGGCAGCGCCACGTTGACGACGGTGGAGTCGACGCCGACCATCAGGTAGGCGGTGACGATGACGAGGAGCGTGGTGCCGAGCCGCGCCGGTGGCGCGGCCCTGGCGGAGGGTTCGGTGGTCGGCGAGGCCGACGGCGTGGAGGGTGCCGACGGGGCGGGCGGGGTGGACGGGGTGGACATGACGGTCTCCCGGTCTGGGCGTCCCCGGGCACGCGGATGTCCGGGCAGGGGTGAGCTGCCCACGGAGCACTACGCGGTAAACGGGGACTGTCTCCGTTTAGTGCTCGATAAGATACGGAGAGGGTCCCCGGTTTGCAAGGAGTGAGTGGATGACGCAGGGCAGGCCCATGCGCGCGGATGCTCGGCGCAACTACGAGCGGCTGCTGAAGGTGGCGGCCGAGGCCTTCGCCGAGCATGGGGAGAACGCGTCACTCGATGACATCGCCAAGCGGGCGGGCGTCGGCTCGGGCACGCTCTACCGGCACTTCCCGACCCGGCAGGCGCTGCTGGAGGCGGCGTACGTCGACCGGATCGAGGCGCTCGGGGCGCGCGCCGGCGAACTGGCGGAGGAACGGCCGCCGGGCGAGGCGCTCATGGAGTGGCTGTACGAGCTGGCGGTCCGCACCCTTCAGGTGCGGGGGATGAAGGCCCTGCTCAGCTCGGCGGTGACGGAGCCCGGCAGCGCGGCGGCGCTGACGGCGTGCGGGACCGTGGTGAAGGGGGCGACGACCCGGCTGGTGGAGGCGGCACAGGCGGCGGGCGCGCTGCGGCGGGACGTGGAGCCGATCGAGGTGCTGCGCCTGGCCCACGGAGTGGCTTCGGCGGCGGAACTGGCGGGGGTGGGGGAGCGGGAGATCCGGCGGTACCTGGGGTTGCTGACGGAGGGGCTGCGGGCCGGCTGAGCCGGTGGTCCCGGGCACGGCTCAGCCGCGGCCGGGGGACTGCCGTCCGGACGGCGGCGAGTCCCCGGCCGCGGCTGCGGCCCCTACCGGACTACAGGGCCCGGGCGCCCGGCTCCACCATGTTCCGTACGGTGCGGGCCTTCACGAACTCGCCCATCGCCGTCATGTCCCACTCGCCGGAGAACTGGCGGATGAGCTTGGCCATCATGACGCCGGTCCGGGGCTCCGCGCCGGTGAGGTCGAAACGGACGAGCTCCTCGCCCGAGAAGGCGTCGACCAGACGGCAGTACGCCTTGGCGACCTCCGTGAACTTCTGGCCGGAGAAGGAGTTGACGGTGAAGACCAGCCCGGTGACCTCCTGGGGCAGCCGGCCCAGGTCGACCGTGATGACCTCGTCGTCGCCCCCGCCCTCGCCGGTCAGGTTGTCCCCGGAGTGCCGGATCGCGCCGTTCAGGATCGTCAGCTTGCCGAAGTAGCAGCTGTCGATGTGGTTGCGCTGCGGGCCGTAGGCGATGACCGAGGCGTCCAGGTCGATGTCCTTGCCGCGGAACGCCGGCTCCCAGCCGAGGCCCATCCGCACCTGGGAGAGCAGCGGCCGGCCGCCCTTGATGAGGGACACGGTCTGGTTCTTCTGGAGGCTGACCCGGCCCTTGTCCAGATTGATCTTCCCGGCGCCCGGCGCGGGAGCGGGCGGAGGTGCCACCGGCTGCGGCGGGGCGGCGGGGGCGACGGCCGGCTGCGGCGGAGCCACGGGGGCGGCGGCCGGCTGCGGCGGGGCGGCCGTAGCCGCGGCCGGCTCCTCCACCGTCACGCCGAAGTCGGTCGCGATGCCCGCGAGCCCGTTGGCGTACCCCTGTCCGACGGCCCGCGCCTTCCACTGGCCGCCCCGGCGGTAGATCTCCACGACCACCAGCGCGGTCTCGCTGCCGAGCTGCGGCGGGGTGAACGTCGCCAGCACGGCGCCGCCGTCGGCGTCCCGGATCGTGGCCGTCGGCTCGATGCCCTGGAAGGTCTGGCCGGCCGCGTCCGGGCTGGCCGTGACGACGATCTTCTCGATCTCCGGCGGTACGGCGGCCGTGTCGACCGCGACCGCGTCCGGCGCCGTACCGCCGCCCGACCGGTACGTCACACCGGGCCCGGTGGGCTGGTTGTAGAAGATGAAGTCGTCGTCGGAGCGCACCTTGCCGTCACCGGTGAGCAGCAGGCCCGACACGTCGAGCCGCACCGGAGCGGATACGTCCACCGTCACGCGCGCGACCGGGAGGGGGATGTTCGAGCCAGGGGTCATAGCTGTCATGCCGGGAGAACGAACGACACCGCTTTACCGTTCCCTTACCCACCCCCCGGTCGGCTCAGGGCACCACCACGATCTTCCGCCCCACCCCCGCCGCGAACTGCTCCAGCGCCTGCGGGTACCGCTCCAGCGGAATCCGGTCGCTGATGAAGACGTCCGGGTCCAGCACGCCGTTCGCGAACAGCTCGGCCGCCCGCTCGAAGCTGTGCAGCACCGCCATGGAGCCGGTGATCGTGATCTCCTGGTTGTAGATCCGGTACGGGTCGATCGTCACGCGGGTCGCGTAGTCCGCCACCCCGAACTGGAGGAACGTGCCCGCCTTGGCGACCCGGTCCAGGCCGTCCTGGATCGCCGCCGCGTTGCCGGTCGCGTCGATCACCACGTCCCAGCCGCGCGGGCGGTCCAGTTCGTCGGCGTTCGCCGCGGACGCCGAGACACCGAGCCGGCGGGCCGTCTCCAGGCGGGCCGGGTTGACGTCGACCACGTCCACGCTCGCCGCACCGGTCCGCTTGGCCAGCTCCAGCATCATCAGGCCCATGGTGCCGGAGCCGTAGATCAGGACGTGGGCGCCGAGCCGGGAGCGCAGGACGTCGTAGCCGCGGACCGCGCAGGACAGGGGCTCCACCAGGGCCGCGTCCTCGGTGCGGACGTGGTCGGGCAGCTTCACGCAGTTGGCGACCGGGGCCAGCGCGTACCGTGCCGCGCCGCCCGCCGTCGTCACGCCGATCGCCGCCCACCGCTCGCACAGGTTGTTGTGGCCGGTACGGCAGTACCGGCACTCGTAGCAGTACAGCGAGGGGTCCACGGCCACCCGGTCGCCGACGGCCACCTCGGTGACCTGGGTGCCGACGCCGACGACCTCGCCTGCGAACTCGTGCCCGGGGACGATCGGCAGCTTGGGCGCGAACTCGCCCTGGAGGATGTGCAGGTCGGTGCCGCACAGACCGCAGGCCGCGACCTCGACGACCACCTCGCGGGGGCCCGGCGTCGGGTCGGGCACCTCGGTGACGACGGCGCGGCCCACGGACTCGATGACGGCGGCCTTCATTTCACGGCTCCCAACGACAGGCCCTGGACCAGCTTGTCCTGGGCGGCGAACCCCGCGGCGAGCACCGGCAGGGAGATGACGAGCGACGCGGCGCACACCTTGGCCAGGAACAGGCCCTGGCTGGTGATGAAGCCGGTCAGGAAGACGGGGGCGGTCTCGGCGACCACGCCCGTCAGGACTCGGGCGAAGAGCAGTTCGTTCCAGCTGAAGATGAAGCAGATCAGGGCGGTGGCGGCGATGCCGGGCAGGGCGATCGGGGCCACCACGCGCGCGAGGATCACCGGAAGCCGGGCGCCGTCCACCCGCGCCGCCTCGATGACCGCGACCGGCACCTCGGCGAGGAAGGACTGCATCATCCACACCGCGATCGGCAGGTTCATGGAGGTGTACAGGACGACCAGGAGCCAGATGTTGTCGAGCATCCCGGCGTTCTTGGCGAAGAGGTAGATCGGCAGCAGGCCCGCCACGGCCGGCAGCATCTTGGTGGACAGGAAGAAGAACAGGACGTCGGTCCACTTCCTCACCGGCCGGATCGACAGCGCGTAGGCCGCCGGGAGGGCCAGCAGCAGGACCAGCAGCGTGGAGGCGACCGACGCCACGGTGGAGTTGACCAGCGCGGGCCACGGGCTCGCCCCGCCGCCGCTGCCGAAGAACTCGCGGTAGCCGTCGAGCGTCAACGAGGCGGTGAAGGACGGCGGGTTGGTCGCCGCGTCCGCCTCGGAGTGGAAGGACGTCAGGGCCATCCACGCGATGGGCAGGAAGAAGACGATGCCGGCCAGCCAGGCCACCAGGCCGAGACCACCCCGGCGCAGTACGGCGGTCATGCGCGGGACACCTCCTCGCGGAACAGGGACGACACCACGCGCAGGGCGAAGGTCGCGATGACGATCGAGCCGATGACCACCAGGACGCCGGCGGCCGAGGCCAGGCCGTTCTCGTGGGCCTGGTAGAAGCTCTGGTAGACGGTGTAGGGCAGGTTGGCGGTGCCCAGGCCGCCGGAGGTGATCGTGAAGACCGCGTCGAAGTTCTGGACGATGTAGATCGACCCGAGCAGCGCGCCCAGTTCCAGGTAGCGGCGCAGGTGGGGCAGGGTCAGATGGCGGAAGATCTGCCAGTCGCTCGCGCCGTCGACCCGCGCGGCCTCGATCTGCTGCTGGTCCCGGCTCTGCAACCCGGCCAGCAGGATCAGCATCATGAACGGCGTCCACTGCCACACCAGGGAGGCCTCGACCGCGAGCAGCGGGGTGCGGGAGACCCAGTCCGGCTGTGGGCCGCCCACATAGTGCAGCAACCCGTTGAGCAAGCCGTACTCAGGGTTGTAGAGCACATGTTTCCAGAGCAGGGCGGCGGCCACCGGCACTACCAGGAACGGGGCGATGAGCAGGGTGCGGACGATGCCCCGGCCGCGGAACCGCCGGTCCAGCAGCAGTGCCAGCGCCAGCCCGATGACCAGGCTGGCCAGCACCACGGCCGCCGTGAGCAGCACGGTCGTCCACACCGAGTGGCGCAGGTCGGCGTCGGTGAGCACCTGGCGGTAGTTGTCCAGGCCGGTGAAGCGGCGGGCCTTGGGGTAGAGGGCGTTCCAGTCGAAGAAGGAGATCACCAGCGTGGCCACGAAGGGCAGCTGGGTCACCACGATCATGAACACGAGGGCCGGCAGGAGCGGGGCGCGGGTGGCCCAGGCGCGCAGCCGGGCCGAGGGCTGCCTGACCGTCCGTGCGGGTGTGGCCGCGAGGGGGGCCGTGGTGGTCGCTGTCATCGTCCCTCGTACTCCTTGGAGATCTTCTCGGCGAGCGCTTGCGACTTCTTCAGGGCCGCGCCGACGGACTGCCGTCCGGCGATGGCCGCGCTGATCTCCTGGGAGACCTTGGTGCCGAGGTCGGTGAACTCGGGGATGCCGACGAACTGGATGCCGGGCGCGGGCCGCGGCTGCACGCCGGGGTCGTTCGGCCGGGCGCTCTCGATGGCCTCCTTGGTCATCTCCTGGAACGCGGCGGCCGACTTCCGGTAGTCGGCGTCGGTGTACGTCGATGCCCGCTTGCCCGCCGGGACGTTCGACCAGCCGCTGGTCTCGCCGACCAGTCGCTCGTACCCCTTGCCCGACGCCCAGGAGACGAACTTCCAGGCCTTGTCGGGGTTGCGGGAGGCCTGCTGGATGCCCCAGGCCCAGGTGTAGAGCCAGCCGGAGGACGCGGTGCGCTCGACGGGGGCGGGGGCGTAGCCGAGCTTCCCCTTGACCGGGGAGCCGGCCGCCTCCAGCAGCCCGGCCGCGGAGGTGGCGTCGTACCACATGGCGACCTTGCCCTGGGTCATGTTGTTCAGGCATTCGGCGAAGCCGGACTGGGCGGCGCCGGACTCGCCGTGCTCGCGGACGAGGTCGACGTAGAACCTCGTCGCCTTCTCGAAGGCCGGGGAGTCCAGCCGCGCCTTCCAGCCCTTGTCGAACCAGGTGCCGCCGAAGGTGTTCACGACCGTGGTGAGCGGTGCCATCAGCTCGCCCCAGCCGGGCAGCCCGCGCAGGCAGATGCCCCGCATGCCCGGCCGGGCGCCGTCCGCCTTCGCGGCCAGGTCGGCGACCTGCCGCCAGGTGGGACGGTCGGGCATGGTCAGGCCCTTCGCCGCGAACACGTCCTTGCGGTACATGAGGAAGGACGACTCGCCGTAGAAGGGCTGTCCGTAGAGCTTGCCGTCGTCGCCGGTGAGGGACTGGCGCATCGGCTTGAGCACGTCCCGCTCGTCGTACGACGGGTCCTTCCCGACGTAGGAGTCCATCTCGTGCAGCCAGCCGTTGCGGGCGTAGATCGGTATCTCGTAGTTGGACAGGGTGGCCACGTCGTACTGGCCGGCCTGGTTGGCGAAGTCCTGGCTGATCTTGTCGCGGACGTCGTTCTCGGGCAGGACCGTGAAGTTGACCTTGATGCCGGTGTCCTTGGTGAAGTGGGCGGCGGTCAGCTTCTGCAGCTCGGTCATCTGCGGGTTGTTGACCATCAGGACGTTGATGGAGTCGCCGCCGGAACCGGTCCCGCCGGCACCGGCCCAGCAGCCGGAGAGCAGCGGGGCGAGCAGCGTCCCTGCGGCGGCCAGGGCGAGCGTGGCTCGCGGCCTCCGTCGGCTCGGGGTGCGCATGGATCGCTCCTGAGAGTGGGGAAAGGGGGACATAAGGGGCGTTCGGTGGTGCGGAACACCCCTGGACGGGGGACGGGGTGCCGCATCAGACCCGGATGACCTGCGGGCCCAGCAGGGAGTAGCGGTGGGCCTCGGCGGCCGGGAGCAGGGTGCTGGTCACGACCGCCTCCAGTGCGCCGATCTCCGCGAACCGGCAGAAGCTGACCGCGCCGAACTTGGTGTGCACGCCCGCGAAGACCGTGCGCCGGGCGGCCCGGACGGCCTGCGCCTTCACCTCGCTGACCGCCGGGTCGGGGGTGGTCAGGCCGTGTTCCCGGGAGATGCCGTTGGCCCCGATGTAGGCGAGGTCGAGCACGAAGCCGGCCAGCATCTTCGTCGTCCAGTGGTCGACGGTGGCCAGCGTGCCCGGGCGGACCCGGCCGCCGAGCAGCAGCACGGAGATGTGGTCGGCCTCCGCGAGGGCGCCCGCGACCGGCAGGGACGCGGTGACCACCGTCAGCGGCCGGTCCCTGGGCAGCGCCTCGGCGATGAGCTGGGGGGTGAAGCCCTCGTCGACGAAGACGGTCTCGGCGTCCCCGAGCAGTTCGGCCGCCGCGGCGGCGATCCGGCGCTTCTCGGGCACATGGCTGGTGGCGCGGAAGGCGAGGGTCGTCTCGAACCCGGCGCTCTCCACCGGATAGGCGCCGCCGTGGGTGCGGCGGACCAGGCCGTGGTCCTCCAGGGCGCGCAGATCGCGCCGGATGGTCTCCTTGGCCACCCCCAGGTCGGCGGCGAGCGCGGTGACGTCCACCGAGCCGGTGGCGCGGGCGGCCCGCACGATCTCGCGCTGGCGTTCTTCCGCCGTCCTGCTGGTCATGTCGTCACCCACTTCCCCGTGGACCTGCCCGTTCGGGCCCATGGGGGAAGTTCTACCGCCGGTGCGCGGCGCTGACCAGGTCTGTTGCGGGCCCGATACTGCCCGCTTGTGCCCGCTTCACGCGGGCCGTGCCCGTCGCGGACCTGCGCGGCTGTCCGGGGCGGCGTGGGATCGGGCACGGCGGATGCCCGGACACGGCGGCGGGCGGGCCCGTTCGGTGCCCGCCCGCGCGCGTGGACGATCGTTTCCGGCCGCCGGGAGCCACCCGGGGCCGGCGGAGGGGGTCAGTACGGCCAGATCGGGGGGTCGTTCACGAAGTGGCCGCCCAGGTGGCCGTGGGCCGGGTTCTCCGGGTCCAGCTCGCCCTGTTCGGCGATGAGCTTCTCGGCGTACGGCTCGGAGTCGTCCCGGGGGTCGTAGCCGAGCGCCCGCGCGGTGGTCAGGTCCCACCACAGGCGGGTGTTGGCGGAGGAGCCGTAGACGACCGTGTGGCCGACCTCCTCGGCGGTCAGGGCCGCGTGGAAGAGGCGGGCGCCGTCGGCCGGGCTCATCCACACCGAGAGCATGCGGACGCTGGTGGGCTCCGGGAAGCAGGAGCCGATGCGCACGGAGACGGTCTCCAGGCCGTGCTTGTCCCAGTAGAGCTGGGCCAGGTCCTCGCCGAAGGACTTCGACAGGCCGTAGAAGGTGTCCGGGCGGCGCGGGGTGTCGATGGGGATCGGCGGCTCGCCCGCGCGCGGGGCCGGGGTGAAGCCGACGGCGTGGTTGGAGGAGGCGAAGACGATCCGCGGCACGCCTTCGAGGCGGGCGGCCTCGTACAGGTTGTAGGTGCCCTCGATGTTCGACCTGAGGATCTTCTCGAAGGGGGCCTCCAGGGAGATCCCCGCGAGGTGCAGGATCGCGTCCACGCCCCGCACCGCCTCGCGCAGCTCCTCCTTGTCGCCGAGGTCCGCGGTGATCGCGTCCGGCTCGCCCTCGACGGGGCGCACGTCGAACAGGCGCAGCGTGTAGCCGTACTCCGGCAGCAGGGACCGCATCAGGGTGCCGAGCCCGCCGGCGGCGCCGGTGAGCAGGATGGTGCGGGGAGCGGGCATCCTCGGTTCTCCTTGTGGCCGACATTCACATACGTGGACACGCTAGAGAGTCCACCGGGCACCGTCAAGTCTTGCGTGACGACGGGGAATTCGCTCCCGTCGTGCGAGTTCGCCTGCTTGACCCGCCCCAAGAGGGCCCTTTAGCGTGGTCACGTTCAGAAATATGGACATGGATCAGAAACATGCACCGGCGTGTCTCAAGGGAGAGTCCGTGACGCCAGCCCCTCTGACCGAACGGCTCAGCGATCCGCGCGGGCCGCTGTTCTTCCCCGTCACGGCCTACGGCCCCGGCGGCTCACTCGACCTGGACACCTACCGCACCCATGTGCGCCGCGGTGTCGCGGCCGGTGCCGCCGCCGTCTTCGCCTGCTGCGGCACCGGGGAGTTCCACGCGCTGCTGCCGGAGGAGTTCGAGGCCTGCGTCCGGGTGGCCGTCGAGGCGGCCGAAGGACGCGTCCCGGTCGTCGCGGGCGCCGGTTACGGTACCGCCCTCGCCGTCCGCTACGCGCGTCTCGCCGCCGGTGCGGGCGCCGACGGCCTCCTCGCCATGCCGCCGTACCTCGTGCTCGCCGACCAGGAGGGCCTGCTGCGGCACTACCGGGAGGTCGCCGCCGCCACCGACCTGCCCGTCATCGTCTACCAGCGCGACAACGCCCTCTTCACCCCGGCGACCGTGGTCGAACTGGCCCGCACCGACGGTGTCATCGGCCTCAAGGACGGCCTCGGCGACCTGGACCTCATGCAGCGGATCGTGAGCGCGGTCCGCACCGAGGTCCCCGGCGACTTCCTGTACTTCAACGGCCTGCCCACCGCCGAGCAGACCCAGCTCGCCTACCGCGCCCTCGGCATCACCCTGTATTCGTCGGCGGTGTTCTGCTTCGCGCCGGAGATCGCCCTCGCCTTCCACCGCGCGCTGGAGACGGGCGACCCGGCCACCGCCCAGCGCCTCCTGGACGGCTTCTACCGCCCCTTCGTGGAACTGCGCGCCCAGGGCCGCGGATACGCCGTCTCCCTCGTCAAGGCCGGGGTACGGCTGCGCGGCCTGGACGTGGGCGAGGTCCGGCCCCCGCTGCACGAGCCGGCCGAGGAGCATGTCAAACAACTCGCCCGGCTCATCGAACGCGGTTACGAACTGCTGGAGGAGGACGCGTGAGCGAGCACGGCCACGCCCTGCCGGGGGAGGACGCGTGAAGGCGTCGGCGTTCGTCTACCCCTGGGACGTCAACGGGGACCCCGCCGCCCCGGAGCGGATCGCCGGACTCGGCGTGGAGCAGGTGACCCTGGCCTCCGCCTACCACTCCACCCGTGCCCTCACCCCCCGCCACCCCCGCCACCGCATCGTCACCGCCGAGTACGCGGCCGTGCTCTACCCGCCGGGCGACCGCTGGGCGGGCCGCGGTCTGCGGCCCTACCCCGCCGGCCGCTGGGCCCCCGGCAACGCCTACGGCGAGGCCGCCGAAGCCCTGGCCGCGGCCGGCCTGGAGGTGCACACCTGGGTCGTCCTCGCCCACAACTCCCGCCTGGGCGCCGAGCATCCGGACACCTCGGTCGTCAACGCCTACGGCGACCGCTACCCGTGGGCCCCCTGCATCGCCCAGCCCGCCACGCGCGCGTACCTGGTCGACCTGGCCGCCGAGGCCGCCGTACGCCCCGGCGCGCACGGCACCGAACTGGAGTCCCTCGGCTGGTACGGGCTCCAGCACCTGCACGCCCACGACAAGACCGCCGGCGTCGGCCTCGGGGACGCCGGGCAGTACCTGATGTCCCTGTGCTTCTGCCCGTCCTGCCGCACCGGCTACGGCGAGCGGGGACTGGACGCCGACGCGCTGGCCGGGGCCGTACGCGAGGCGCTGGAGCCGCTGTGGCGGGGCGCGGCGGACGACGGGGGCTGGCCGACGGTGGAGAAGCTGCTCGGCGAGGACACGGCGGCAGCCACGCGCGCGTGGCGCGACACCACCGCCCGCACCCTCCAGGAGGAGGCCGTCACCGCCGTGCGCGCCGCCGCGCCGGACGGCTTCCAGGTCCTGCTGCACGCCGACCCGGTCCCGTACCACTGCGGCGCCAACGTCGGTGTCGACCCCGCCCACATCCTGTCCGTGGCCGACGGCGTGGTGGTGCCCTGCACCGGCGGTACGGCCCTGCTGGCGCCCTTCGCCGGGCAGGCCCGCGAGGGCACCGTGCTGGCCGCCAACTTCACGGTCGTCACGGGGATGGGCGGCAGCCCCGCCACCCTCGCCGCGGACACGGCACGCGCGCGTGCCGAGGGTGCGACGGAGTTGCGGTTGTATCACGCGGGGTTGGCGTCGGACGGTGACCTGGCGGCGGTCCGGGGGGCGCTCGCGGTGCGTTGAGCCAGTGGTGGCGCCGTGGGGAGTGGTGTCAGGCGGTAGGGCGGGAGCGGCGGCCCGGGGGTTGGTCAGTCGTTGCATGCGTGCGTGGCGAGGGTGCTGCGGGTCTATCACGCGGGGTTGGCGTCGGACGGTGATGTGGCGGCGGTCCGGGAGGCATGCGCGGTGCGTCGAGCCAGTGGCAGCGCCGTCAGGAGCAGGGCCAGGCCGTAGAGGGGCAGCAGCAGTCCGGGGCCGGCCAGTTCGACCAGGCCGGCCCCCAGGGCGAGGCCGAGCACGTTCGGGGTGAAGAGCAGCGTGCCGGCGGTGGCCGTCGCCCGGCCCAGCAGCGGGCCGGGGGTCTCCCGTTGCACCGCCGTCAGCGCGGCGACCAGCACACAGGGCAGGCCCAGCCCGCACGCCACGCTGGTGGCCAGGGCCACCGGGTCCCACGGCACGGCCCGCGCCACCACCGCGGCCCCGGTCAGCGCGATCCCGGCCGCCGCGAACCGCCGCCCGCCCAGCCTGCGCAGCGCCGGCCCGGCGAGCAGCCCAGCCGCCACCGAACCGGCGCCCTGGGCGGCGTACAGCACACCCGTGTAGGCGGGGGAGTGGCCGAGGCGGTCGACCACGGCGTACACCGTGGTGCCGCTCAGCGCCGTCAGCAGCATCGTCGTACCGCCCGCCCGGACCAGCGGGCGCAGCCCGGGGTGGCGCCACAGGTGCCGGACCCCCTCCGCCGTCTGCGTCCGCCAGCCGTCGCCGGACCGCACGGGCGGTTCCTCGCGCACCCGCAGCAGGCCGCACAGCCCGGCGGCGAGCAGGAAGGTGACGGCGTCCAGGCAGGCCACGGCCGGGCCGCCCCACGCCGTGTAGAGGCCCGCCCCGGTCAGCGGGGCGACGAGCTTCATGCCCTCGGTGAGCGTCATCCGCAGCCCGTTGACGTCACCGAGCAGGTCCGGGCCGACCGCCGCCGTCATCAGCGCCGACTCGGCGGCGTCATGGACGGCACCGGCGGCGCCGTACACCACCAGGACGGCGAACAGCAGCCACAGACGGCCGCGGGAGTCGACGGCGAACAGGGCGGGCAGCAGCGCCGCGAGGCCCAGGTTCACCGTGATGAGCAGGGGCTTGCGGCGGAACCGGTCGGCGAGCGTGCCGAGCGCCGGGCCGACCAGGGTGGGCGCCCACATCGCGAGCAGGCACAGGGCGGCCAGTCCATCCGACCCGGTCAGCTCCTTCACCCACACACCCGACGCCAGCCACAGCGAGGAGGTACCGAAGGCGGACACCACCAGGCCGGTGAGGCACAGCCCCGCGTTGCGGTCCCGCAGCACGCGGGACACGGTCCAGGAAGTCGTCATGCCCGGTCATCGTGGGCCTAAGGCGGGGGGCCGCGGATCGGGCAGGTGCCCTAGGTACGCCGGACGGCCACCTCCTGACGTGACGGCGGCAATCCGTCGGAACCTGGCACTGGAGCCCCTGGGGCACCCGCGCCCGCGCACCTACCGTCGGCCGCATGCGCTACCTCGCCCCCCTTCTCATCGGCCTGCTCTACGTCACCCTCATGTCCCTCGTCCCGGAACCCCACCGGCGCCGCCTCAACGCGGTCGTCGTGGCCGGTGCCGGAGCCGCCTACCTCAGCGGCGGCGGCCTTGGCGGCTGGGAGTTCGCGTTCACGGCGCTCGCCACCTGCGTCGCCTACAAGGGCCTGGACTCCTGGGCGTTCATCGGCGTCGGCTGGCTGCTGCACACCGCGTGGGACGTCGTCCACCACCTCAAGGGCCACCCGATCATCCCCTTCGCGCACGACTCGTCGTTCGGCTGCGCGCTGTGCGACCCGGTGATCGCCGTCTGGTGCCTCGCCGGCGGTCGCGCGCCGTGGAAGCCGCTGTGCCGCACCGATGAGTTTCCGGGGGCCCGCCGGTCAGCCCTTCGTAGGGAGAGCGCGACCCTGAAGGAGTGAGCATGACCATGGTGGACCTCGGCCCGCAGACCAGGATCGTGGCCCGGCTCGCCGAGTCGGTGACCGACGAGCAGCTGACCGCCGCCACACCGTGCCCGGACCACGCGGTGCGCAGCCTGCTGGGCCACCTGCTGATGCTGTCCGTGGCCTTCCGGGACGCCGCCCGCAAGGACCTCGGCACGACCACCGACACCCACCCGGACGCCGCCCTCCCGGACCTCGGCCCCGGCTGGCGCGAGGAGCTGCCGAAGGCGCTGGACGCGCTGGCCGACGCCTGGCGCGACCCGGCCGCCTGGACCGGCGACACCCGCGTCGGCGGGGTGGACCTGCCCGGCGCGGTCGCGGGCGCCGTCGTCGCCGACGAGCTGGTGATCCACGGCTGGGACCTGGCCCGCGCCACCGGCCAGGACTACGCCTCGGACCCGGCCGCCCTCGACTCGGCCCTCACCTTCCTCCGCGCCGCGGCCGACGACCCCGACCGCGGCGACGGCCCCTTCGGCCCGGTCGTCCCGGTCCCCGCGGACGCGCCCCCGCTGGACCGGGCCGTCGGCCTCAGCGGCCGGGACCCGGGGTGGCCGCACCGGGCCTGACCCCGGCGGGCGCGGGCCGGCCGGCGGCGGCCGGGCGGCGGAAGCGGCGCATCGGGCCTACGGTGACCCTGAGAGGGGGCGAGCCGAACGGGTACGGAGGGAGCCGCCATGCGGGAGCACTACGTGTGGGTGACGACGCGCCGCCTTCAGCCGGGCACGCTGGACGACTTCGAGAGGGCGTGGCGCCCGGAGCCCGCACCGCAGGGCCTGCACCGGGCCTACGCGTACTGGTCCGAGGACGGACAGG
Organism: Streptomyces canarius; assembly: GCF_014650735.1. Taxonomy (NCBI): domain Bacteria; kingdom Bacillati; phylum Actinomycetota; class Actinomycetes; order Kitasatosporales; family Streptomycetaceae; genus Streptomyces; species Streptomyces canarius. The sequence goes on along the minus strand of NZ_BMVN01000004.1, from coordinate 100,826 downwards.
AGATCACCGGGGTGTCGTTCTGGGACTCCCGCGAGGCGTGCGACGCGTGGCGGACCTCCGAGGCGGAGGCCCGGCGGCGGGCGGCCATGGCCCCCTTCGTCGCCGAGGAACGCGAGGGCTTCTACCGAGGCCGCGAACTCGGCCTGCCCGGCGCCGCCGGCGGGTGAACGGGCCGCCCCGGGCCGTCGCGCCTACGGTGGAGACATGAGCGAGATCGTCGTCGTGTACGAGCTCGAACAGCTCGTGGCCGCACGCGCCCCCGCGGCCGGACCGCCCGACGCGGAACGGCTCCCCCGCAGGGTGCACGCGGCGCCCGCGGCTCCCGACAGGCCCGGCGCCGCCGGCCCGCGGACCCTGTGCGGCAAGGACACCTTCGCCATGACGAAGGCTCCCCGGAGCCCTTCCCTCCGCCCCGGGGAGCCGTGGTACCCCGCCGCGTACGCGTCCCTGGTGTGCCCGGACTGCGACGCGGTGATGGAGGTCTGACCGGTGCCGTGAGCCGAAGCGGGGAGCAGGCGTCGTACCCTCCCGCCATGCCGGCCGGCGCCCCTTCCCGGCAGCTGTGGGTGGACGCCGGGCCCGGCACGTTCGCCGCGTTGCGGCGGCACACGGATCCGGCGCGGCTCACCGCGGTCCGGATCTCCCATCTGCATGCCGGTCACGGCGCCGACCTGCCGCACCGGAACCTCCGGCTGACCGCGTGCGCCGTCGCCCACGGCTCCTGTGCGAGGCGGACACCGACGCGCATCACGGGAGCGAACACTCCGCACACCTGCACCTGACGCCGGAGGCTGCATGGTCCGGTAGTCGTCGAAGACGACGGCCGGGCCATCGCCGGACGACTCGGCCGAGCCGTCCGTCACCGCGCCGGTGGCCGGGACGGCTCGGTCCCCCAGCGGCGGGAGACGCGCGTTCGCGCGACCTGGTACCCCCTCTCCCACCGCACTCCGCCCACTCCTCAGCCCGCGTCCGCCCACACGGCTCGCAGGTCCTCACACCGGACGGTGATCAACGCCTCGGTGAGGGCGATCTCGTGCCGGCAGCCGCCGTTCTCGTCGGGAAGGACGTCGGGAAGGATGTCGGGAAGGATTTCGTCGAGGAGCACGGTGTCGACGCTCATCCAGTCGATGGAGTGTTCGTAGTCGATCGAGAAGTGCCTCACGCCCGAGTAGCTGATGCGCAGGCCGCAGTCGTGCTTGAACTTGTTGGGCGCGAAGTCCAGGACCAGCCCGCCGCTCCTGTCGGTGGCGAGGTGGACCCCGGCCAGTTCCAGATCCTTCACACAGCGGGTGGCGCCCGCGATGTCGTAGTGGTCGGGGTCGGTGGCGAAGGACCGGGCGCCCGGGGGCAGGTCGGCCCGCAGACGCGGCAATTCGGCCAGGTAGGCCCTCGGGTCCACGCGGAACCCGCCGTCGTCCCAGACGGCCGTGACGTACTTCATGTGCACCCTTCCGCAGCCAGAGGCGGTCGTCGGCAACCTCCGGTCGAGGCAATCGGAAGGTAATGCTCCAGGTGGGAGCGGAACAAGGCTGCGTATCGATCGGGTAACGGGGCTCGCCCTGTCCGCGTGATGCGCGTAGACAGTCTCCGACCTGGTACGTCACTCTCATCCACCAGATCCGGAGAATTCATGCGGAAGTCCCTCAAGGCGTGCGCGACCGGTGCCGCCTGTGTCGTCGCCGGTGCGGCCCTGTACGGCGCGGGCGCGGCCGGCGCCGGTCAGTCGACGGCCAACTCCACCCACGAGCCGTACAACATCGGGGTCCTGGTGAAGGACATCGACACCTACTACGGCACCACCGCCGACAGCGACGGCGTCTACCAGGCGTCCAAGGACAGCCCGTACGCCAAGGACCTGGCGCGCATCGACGCCGACGCCAAGAGCTACATCGACAAGGCGGCCCGCAAGGCGCACCACAGGGGCGAGAAGCCGGCCGTCGTCTTCGACATCGACGACACGCTGCTGCTCAGCCTGGACTACGAGAAGCGGTACAACTACACGTACAACTCCGGCACCTGGAACGACTACGTGAACCGCGCCGACCGGCCCGCCGTCTTCGGCAGCCCGGAGCTCGTGCGCTACGCCGCGGCCAAGGGCGTCGAGGTCTTCTACAACTCCGGCCTCAGCGAGGCCCAGCGCGCCGCCGCCGTGGAGAACCTGAAGAAGGTCGGCGCCGACGTGAACCTCGACGCCGGCCACATGTTCCTCAAGGACAAGGCCAACCCGCCGGCCTACCTGAAGGACTGCGCCACCCCGGGCACCTGGAACTGCACGACCGTGCAGTACAAGTCCGGGACGCGCGAGCACATCGAGGACCTGGGCTACGAGATCATCGCCAACTTCGGCGACCAGTACTCGGACCTGGACGGCGGCCACGCCGACCGGACGTACAAGCTGCCGAACCCGACGTACTTCGTCGGCTGAGCCCATCCGTACGTCCTGAGCAGCCGCTCGTACCCGGCCTCCGTCCCCGGCAGCACCTGCCGTGGCGGAGGCCGACGGGGCCCTCGCCGCGCCGAGTGCGCGGGGGTGTTTCCGAGCCGCGGCCTATGCGCCGTCGTGCGGGGCGAAGTCGCCGGTCACCGTGTAGGCGCGGCCCCCGGCCACCCCGGTCATGACATAGCTGTCGTCGCCCGCGTCGCGCCCGCCCCGCTCATGGAAGGCGGGGGGCCGAACTCGATGACGTAACACGGAGAAAACCTGAAACGGGTGCGACGGGGGAACAATCCAGCCAGCAATCCGCCGACCGATCTTCAGGTGACGAGGAGTGGGACCATGTCCGTCGACCGGTACTTCAGGATCTCCGAACGGGGATCCACGCTCGGGCGCGAGATACGCGGCGGCTTCGCCACGTTCTTCACCATGGCCTACATCCTTGTCCTGAATCCGATCGTCCTGGGCAGCGCCAAGGACAAATTCGGCCACACCCTGGACACCGGCCAACTCGTCACCGCCACCGCCCTGGTGGCCTGTGTGATGACGGTCGTCATGGGCGTCGGCGGCAATCTGCCCCTCGCCATCGCCGCCGGACTCGGCCTCAACGCCGTCGTCGCCTTCCAGCTCGCCCCGCTGATGAGCTGGGCGGACGCCATGGGCCTGGTCGTCCTCGAAGGCATCGTCATCTGCGTGCTGGTGCTCACCGGACTCCGGGAAGCGATCATGAACGCGATCCCGCAGCAGCTGAAGCAGGCCATCGGCGTCGGCATCGGCCTGTTCATCGCCTTCATCGGCTTCGTGGACGCCGGGTTCGTCAGCCGCGTCCCGGACGCCGCCCACACCACGGTCCCGGTCCAGCTCGGCGCCGTCGGCCGGCTCACCGGCTGGCCGGTGCTGGTCTTCTGCCTCGGCGTGCTGCTCACCGTCGCGCTGCTCGCCCGAAGGGTGAAGGGCGCGATCCTCATCAGCATCGTGACGATGACCGTCGTCGCGATCGTCGTCAACGCCGTCGCCGACGTCAAGAGCTGGGGCCTGACCACGCCGGAGGTCCCCGACAAGGTCGTCGCCGCCCCGGACTTCGGGCTGGTCGGTCACTTCAGCCTGTTCGGCGGCTTCGCCGAGGCCGGCGTCCTCACCGCCGTCCTGCTGGTCTTCACCCTCATCCTGTCGGACTTCTTCGACGCCATGGGCACGATCGTCGGCATCACCGCGGAGGCCGGGCTGCTGGACGAGCGGGGCCAGGTGCCCGGCATCGGCCGCGTGCTGTTCATCGACGGCGCCGCGGCCGTCGCCGGCGGTGTCGGCTCCGCCTCCTCCAACACCGCCTACATCGAGTCGGCGGCCGGCGTCGGCGAGGGCGCCCGCACCGGCTTCGCCAACCTGGTCACCGGCGGCCTGTTCGGGCTCGCCCTCTTCCTCACCCCGCTGCTCACCATCGTCCCGCTCCAGGCGGCGGCGCCCGCGCTGATCGCCGTGGGCTTCCTGATGATGACCCACGTCAAGCACATCGACTGGGACAGCTACGAGATCGCCGTCCCGGCGTTCCTCACCATCGCCGCGATGCCGTTCACGTACTCCATCACCGACGGGATCGGCGCCGGGTTCCTGGCCTACGTCGTCATCAAGACGGTGGTGGGCAAGGCACGCGAGGTCAACTGGCTGCTGTGGGCGGTCTCGGCGCTGTTCCTGGTGTACTTCGCGATCGACCCGGTGGAGCAGATCCTCGGGGTGAGGTGAGGGGCTACTTCAGGGCCGCCTGCATCATCGCCCTGGCCACCGGCGCCGCCAGGCCGTTGCCGCTCACTTCCGAGCGGGCCGCGTCCGACTGCTCCACCATCACCGCGACGGCGACCTCCTTGCCGTTGCTGTCGGACTTGCCGTAGGAGGTGAACCAGGCGTACGGCGTCTTGCTGTTGTTCTCGCCGTGCTGGGCGGTACCGGTCTTGCCGCCGACGGTCACCCCGTCGATCAGCGCGTTCGTACCGGTGCCGTCCTTCACCACCGTCTGCATGGCCGACTGGAGCTGCTCGGCCGTGGTGGAGCTGATGATCTCCTTGGTGCCGGCGCTGTCGTCATAGTCCTTCAGCACATCACCGCCGCTGTCGGTGATCTGCGAGACCATGTGCGGCGAGACCAGTTTGCCGCCGTTGGCGATGGCCGCGGACACCATGGCCATCTGGAGCGGGGTCGCGGTGACGTCGAACTGGCCGATGCCGGACAGGGCGGTCTGCGCCTGGTCCATGCCGGACGGGTACACGCTGGTGTAGGCCCGCACCGGCACGTCCTGCGCGTCGTCGTCGAAGCCGAACTTCTCGGCCATGGCCCTGACCTTGTCCTGGCCGAGCTGGACGGCCATGTGGCCGAAGACGTTGTTGCACGAGTACCGCAGGGCGACGCGGATCGAGGCGTTCTCACAGGGCGCCGACTTGTTCTCGTTCGCCAGGTCGCGCACCGTGCCCGGCAGCCGGTACGGATCGGGGCTGTCGGTCGGCTCGTCCACGTTCTTGTACAGCCCGTCCTCCAGCGCTGCCGCCGCGACGACCAGCTTGAACGTCGAGCCCGGGGGCAGCGGCTGGCGCAGCGCGCGGTTGGTGAGCGGCTTGTCCTTGTCGGCGTTGAGCGTCTTCCAGGCCTGGCCGGCCGTGTTCGCGTCGGTGAGCGCGGAGGGGTCGTACGACGGCGTCGAGGCCACGGCGAGGATCTTGCCGGTCTTCGGGTCGATCGCGACGGCCCCGCCCTTCTTGTCGCCGAGCGCGCGGTAGGCCGCCTTCTGCACCGCCGGGTCGATCGTCGTCAGCACGTCGCCCGGTTCGGAGCGCTCGCCGGTGACGGTGTCCATGACGGTCTTCAGCCGGTTGTCCGTGCCGTTGAGCAGGTCCTTGTAGACGCCCTCCAACTGGGTGGGGGCGTAGGCCTGTGAGGCGTAGCCCGTCACGGCCGCGTAGAGCTTGCCGTCCGTGTACGTCCGCTTGTACGCGAGGTCGCTTCCCTTCGTCCGCGTCGAGCCGGTGATCGCGTTCCCGGCCACGATGATGTTCCCGAGGGGCCGCGAGTAGGTCGCGATCGCGTTCCGCCGGTTGTCGTTGTCGTCCGCGAGGGCCTTGCCGTCGTAGAACTGCAACCACGTGGCCCTGACCAGCAGGGCGAGCACGAGCAGCAGCGCGAAGACGGACGCCCGCCTGATCGTCTTGTTCATCCCGCTGGGAAGACGATCGAGACGGGGGCGATCGTTCCCGTACGACCGGTTTTCTCATCCGGCGTTCATGTCGTGCGGCGTCCCGCGGCCCGCCTTTCAGGCGGCCGTCAGGATCAGCACGACCTCCTCGATCTCCCGGCCCCGCGCGTTCGCGTACCCCCGGGCACGGGCCGCCTCGCGGAAGCCGCACTTCTCCAGGACGCGCAGCGACGCGTGGTTGTCGGCCGCCGCGCGCGCGTACAGCGGCCGTTCGGGAACCTCCGCGAGCAGCGCCCGCAGCGCGGCCGTCGCCACGCCCCGGCCCCAGTACGCGCGGTCGATCCAGTACGTCACCTCGCGCTCGCCGGCCACGCCGTAGACGGCCGCGTTGCCGGCCACCTCGCCGTCGGCCAGGACCGTGCGCAGCACGTCGGAGGAGTTCCGTATGCGCTGCCAGTAGGCCGCGAGGGCCTCCTGGTCGTACGGGTCCTCCGGGCCGAACGCGGCCATCCGGACGGCCTCCGGGTCGGTCATCTGCCGGTAGAACACCGGCAGGTCGCTGTCCCGTACGGCCCGCAGCGCGATCTCCATGCGACCGAGCCTACGGCCGCGGGACCGCGGCCGCCGGGGTCAGAGCCTGCGGGTCGCCAGCGTCAGCCGGTCCCGCGCGTCGAACAGCGCGTCCTTGATCATCTGCTCGTGCGCGGGAGTCAGCCGGGCCACCGGCACCGAGCAGCTGATGGCGTCCCGCGCGGGCGTGCGGTACGGGATCGCCACGCCGAAGCAGCGCAGGCCCAGCGTGTTCTCCTCGCGGTCGACCGCGAAGCCCTGCTCCCGGACCTGGTGCAGCTCCTCGATGAGCTTCTCCCGGTCGGTGAGGGTGTGCTCGGTGAGCGCGGGCAGCGTCTCCGGCAGCAGCTTGCGCACCTGCTCGTCGGTGTGGCTGGCGAGGATCGCCTTGCCGAGGGAGGTGGAGTGGGCCGGGAGCCGGCGGCCGACGCGGGTGAAGGGCCGCAGGTAGTGCTGGGACTGACGGGTGGCCAGGTAGACCACGTTGGTGCCGTCGAGCCGGGCCAGGTGGATGGTCTCCGTGGTGTCGTCGGAGAGCCGGTCCAGGGTCGGGCGGGCGGCGGCCACCACCTCGTCGCCGTCGATGTACGACGTACCGACCAGCAGCGCCCGCACCCCGATGCCGTACCGCGTGCCCGTCGCGTCCGTCTCCACCCAGCCCAGCTCCACGAGCGTGCGCAGCAGCATGTACAGGCTGGACTTGGGATACCCCACGGCTTCCTGGACGGCCGCGAGGGAGTGCATACCGGGCCGGCCGGCGAAGTATTCGAGCAGCTCAACGGTCCGTACCGCGGACTTGACCTGCGCCCCGCCCCCTGTGTCGCCTGCCGCCATCGCCCTTGACCCCTTCGTTCGACGAGGACTGAGTTATATAGTCTCCGAGCAGCATATTCATCATCAGAGACAGCGTTCAGTATATCGAACGCGACTGATGGGTGAGCCTGATCGTCGTAGACAATGCGGCCTTTACTGGGAGGGACCCGCGGTGGCAGCAGCACCAGTCTGGAGTGTCGACCCGCGCACCGGGAAGCAGCGTGAACAGGTTGCGGTGGAGGCCACAGCCCAGGAGGTGGACGCGGCCGTCCGGGCGGCCCACGCCGCGCGCGACGCCCTCACCGACCGCACGGTCCGCGCCGCGTTCCTGCGCTCGGCAGCCGCGGGCCTGGACGCGGCCAAGGACGGCCTCGTCGAGACCGCCGACGCCGAGACCGCGCTCGGCCCCGCCCGGCTGACCGGCGAACTCGCCCGCACCTGCTACCAGCTGCGGGCCTTCGCCGACATCGTCGACGAGGGCGCCTTCCTCGACGTCATCATCAACCACCCCGACGACACCGCCACCCCGCCCGTCCCGGACCTGCGCCGCTACAAGGTGCCGCTGGGTGTCGTCGCGGTCTACTCGGCCTCCAACTTCCCCTTCGCCTTCTCCGTCGCCGGCGGTGACACCGCGAGCGCGCTGGCCGCGGGCTGCCCGGTCGTGGTCAAGGCCCACCCCGACCACCCGGCCCTGTCCGAGCTGGTCGCCAAGGTGCTGCGCCGGGCCGCCGCCGAACACGGCATCCCCGAGGGCGTCGTCGGACTCGTGCACGGCTTCGAGGCGGGCGTCGAACTGATCAAGCACCCGCTGGTCGCCGCGGCCGGCTTCACCGGTTCGGTACGGGGCGGACGGGCGCTGTTCGACGCCGCCGCCGCCCGCCCGGTGCCGATCCCGTTCCACGGCGAACTCGGTTCGCTGAACCCGGTCCTGGTCACCGAGGCCGCCGCCGCCGAGCGGGCCGAGGAGATCGGCGGCGGGCTCGCCGGGTCGATGACCCTCGGCGTGGGCCAGTTCTGCGTCAAGCCCGGCCTGGTGCTGGTGCCGTCCGGCGCGTCCGGCGACCGGCTGGTGAAGTCCCTGACCGACGCCGTCAGCGACACCGACGCCGGGGTGCTGCTCGACCACCGCATGCGGGACAACTTCGTCGCCGGGGTCGCCGAGCGCGCGGAGCTGCCGGACGTGGAGTCGCCGGTCACCCCGGGCGCGGGCGGCGAACACGCGGTCAGCGCCGGGTTCCTCACGGTGCCGGCGGAGAAGCTGGCCGAGGAGGGGGCGTACGACCTGCTGCTGGAGGAGTGCTTCGGGCCGGTCACCGTGGTGGCCCGCTACGCGGACGAGGCCGAGGCCACGGCTGTGCTGTCGCGGCTGCCGGGCAACCTGACGGCGACCGTCCAGGTGTCCTCGGACGAGGCCGCCGGGCGGGGTCGGGGGCCGGAGCTGCTGGCCGAGCTGACGCCGCTCGCCGGGCGTGTGCTGGTCAACGGCTGGCCGACAGGGGTCGCGGTGGCGCCCGCGCAGCATCACGGCGGCCCTTACCCGGCCACGACGTCCACGTCCACCTCCGTGGGCGGTACGGCCATCGAGCGGTGGTTGCGGCCGGTCGTCTATCAGAACGCGCCCGAGGCGTTGCTGCCGGACGAGCTTCGCGACGACAATCCGCTCGGGCTTCCCCGGCGGTTCAACGGGGTGCTGGAGCGGTAGTGCCGTAGGGGGTGAGGAGAGGTTGACGGACTTGGACATTCCTGAGGTGCCCTTCCCTCTCAAGGCTCATGGGCCGGACGGCGACTGGTCCTACGAGGACGGTGTGCTGACCGGGCGGGCCGGACCGCGCCAGGACCGGTTCGTGCCGCCCGACGGCGACGCACTGGAACCCGCCTCCGACGCGCCCCGGCTGCTCGGTGCACCGCCGGAAGGGGACTTCCAGCTGATCGCCCGGGTCTCCGTGGGGTTCCGTGACGCGTTCGACGCCGGGGTGCTGTACGTCCATGTCGGCGAGCGGGCCTGGGCCAAGCTCTGTCTGGAGTACTCCCCGGACGTGCCCACCGTGTGCACGGTGGTCACCCGGGGGCACTCCGACGACGCCAACTCCTTCACGGTGGACGGGGACTCGGTGTGGCTGCGGGTCAGCCGGACGGGGCGGGCCTTCGCCTTCCACGCCTCCCGGGACGGCGCGCGCTGGACCTTCGTCCGGTTCTTCACCCTGGGCGAGGAGGAGGAGACCGGTGCCGCGCTGGTCGGGTTCATGGCGCAGTCGCCGGTGGGGGAGGGGTGCGCGGTGACCTACGACCACATCGCGTTCAGGCACGGCGGACCGGGCGACCTGCGGGACGGCGGCTGAGGAGACCGCCTGCCGGACTCCGGTCGAGCCGCCGCGGAACCGGACGGCGGTCGGCCGCGTCCTCCCCCTGCATGATCATGACCCTGTCAGGGGCACCGTGTGATCCGCACCGCCCTGCCCGCCGAGGCCGAGCGGATGGCCGCACTGCACCGCAGGGCCCGTTCGACGTACTACCCCGACGGCCTCCCGGACGACGGCATCGACTGGGCCGCCGTCCGGCGCGGCGCCGTCGAGCGCCCCGACGGGCAGGTGCTCTGCGTCGTGGAGGAGGGCACGACCACCGGTGTCGCCTCCTTCCGGCCCCCGCAGGACGGCCCCGCCGGCAAGCTGTACCAGTTCCACATCGATCACGTGGACAATGGACAACCGGCGCGCCCAGGCCTTCTACGCCCACCAGGGCCGGCTCCCGGACCCCGCGCACCCGCCCGCCGACGGCGGCCACCACCTCTGCCTGTACTTCTGCGTGCCGCCCCGGGAATGAAACCGGCTGCTTGAACGTTCATGTACCGGCCCGGGGAGAGCCCCCGCGCCCGTACGACCTGGAGAGAGCCGAAGACATGCGCGTCGAGATCTGGAGCGACATCGCCTGCCCCTGGTGCTACGTGGGCAAGGCCCGCTTCGAGAAGGCGCTGGCTGCCTTCCCGCACCGCGACCAGGTCGAGGTGGTGCACCGCTCCTTCGAGCTGGACCCGGGCCGCGCCAAGGGCGACGTCCAGCCGGTGATCACCATGCTGACCAGGAAGTACGGCATGAGCGAGGCGCAGGCCCAGGCCGGCGAGGACAACCTGGCCGCCCAGGCCGCCGCCGAGGGCCTGGACTACCGCACCCGGGACCGCGACCACGGCAACACCTTCGACATGCACCGCCTGCTGCACTTCGCCAAGGAGCAGGGCCGGCAGGACGAGCTGATCCAGATCCTCTACCGGGCGAACTTCGCCGAGGAGCGGTCCGTCTTCACCGAGGGCGACGAACGTCTGGTGGAGCTGGCCGCGCAGGCAGGACTGGACGCCGACGCCGCCCGCGCGGTGCTCGCCGACCCGTCCCGCTACGCCGACGAGGTCCGCGCCGACGAGCGCGAGGCCGCCCAGCTCGGCGCGACCGGTGTGCCGTTCTTCGTCCTCGACCGGACGTACGGCGTCTCCGGTGCCCAGCCCGCCGAGGTCTTCACCCAGGCGCTCACCCAGGCCTGGGGTGAGCGCTCGCCGCTGAAGCTCGTCGAGCAGGGTGACGCCCAGGCGTGCGGGCCGGACGGGTGCGCGGTGCCGCAGCAGGGCTGAAAGCACAGGTCGGAGCGGTCGTATAAGTGCCGCTAAGAGGAACCGGGTAAAAATTCGCGATGGACGCGTAGGTGCCTGGGCCGCAGAGTGGACCCATGGAGACCACGGAGACGTTCGAGAGCATCGTCCGCGCCGAGTTCACCCCGAAGAGCATCTACCTCAACACCGCGAGCAACGGCCTGCTGCCGGCCCGTACCGTCGCCGCCCTCCAGGAGGCGGCGCTGCTGCGGGCCGAGGGCCGGCCGCTGACCTCCCTGTACGAGGACGTGGAGGCGAGCCGGGCCGCGTTCGCCCGGCTCACCGGCGTCCCGGCCACCCGGGTCGCGGCGGGCGCCTCGGTCGCCGCGCACACCGGTGTGATCGCCGCCTCGCTCCCGGCGGGCGCCGAAGTCCTCACCGCCGAGGACGACTTCACCTCCGTGCTCAACCCCTTCCACGTCCGCGGCGACCTCAAGGTCCGCACGGTCCCGCTGGAGCGGATCGCCGAGTCCGTCCGGCCGGGGACCGCGCTCGTCGCGGTCAGCGCCGCGCAGTCCGCCGACGGCCGGATCGCCGACCTGCCCGCCCTGCGCGAGGCCGCCCGCGCCCACGGCGCCCGCACCTACGTCGACTTCTCCCAGGCCGCCGGCTGGTTGCCGGTGGCGGCGGACGCCTACGACTTCACCGCGAGCGTCTCCTTCAAGTGGCTGCTGGGCCCGCACGGCGCCGCCTTCCTCACCGTCCCCGAGGACTTCGGCGGGCTGACCCCGCTGCTCGCCGGCTGGGTCGCGGCCGAGCGTCCGTGGGACAGCTGCTACGGCCCGGTGGCCGAACTCGCCCACTCCGCCCGGCGGTTCGACCTCACCCACGCGCTGTTCACCTTCGCGGGCCTGCGGCGCTCGCTGGAGCTGATCGAGGAACTCGGCTCGGACGCCGTGCACGCCCATGACACCGCCCTCGCCGACCGGTTCCGCGCGGGCCTCACCGATCTCGGCCACGAGCCGGTGCCCGCTCCCGGCTCGGCGATCGTCTCGGTCCCCGGACTCGGCTCCCGGCAGCCTGAGTTGAGCGAGGCGGGCATCGAGGTCTCCGACCGCGCGGGCAACCTGCGCGCGGCCTTCCACCTCTACAACACGGCCGCCGACGTCGACCGGCTGCTGGAGGCGCTGTCCGGCTGACACGACCGGGCCGGGGCCTGATGTCCCACACGAGGAGGCCCCGGCCCGGTGATCGGGAAGCGGCTACCGCACGGGGGTGAAATCCCTCGCCCCGATGAACTCCGGCCGCCGCACCGGCGCCGCGAACGGCTCCACCGCCGCGTTCTCCACGCTGTTGAACACGATGAAGACGTTGCTGCGCGGGAACGGCGTGATGTTGTCGCCGGAGCCGTGCATGCAGTTGCAGTCGAACCAGGTCGCCGAGCCGGCCTTGCCGGTGAACAGCCGGATGCCGTACTCGCCCGCCAGCGCCGTCAGCGCCTCGTCCGACGGCGTGCCCGCGTCCTGCATCTGGAGGGACTTCTTGTAGTTGTCCTTCGGCGTGGCACCGGCGCAGCCCAGGAACGTCCTGTGCGAACCCGGCATGATCATCAGGCCGCCGTTGGTGTCGTGGTTCTCGGTCAGCGCGATCGAGACGGACACCGTGCGCATGTTCGGCAGGCCGTCCTCGGCGTGCCAGGTCTCGAAGTCCGAGTGCCAGTAGAAGCCGCTCGCGCCGAAGCCCGGCTTGACGTTGATCCGGGACTGGTGGACGTACACGTCCGAGCCGAGGATCTGCCGGGCGCGGCCGACCACGCGCGGATCGCGCACCAGGTTCGCGAACACCTCGCTGATCCGGTGCACCTCGAAGACCGAGCGGATCTCCTTGGACTTCGGCTCCACGATCGAGCGCTCGTCGGCACGGATCGCCGGGTCGGCGACCAGCCGGTCCAGCTCACGCTTGTAGACCTCGACCTCGTCCGGGCCGATCAGCCGGTCGACGGCGAGGAAGCCGTCCCGCTCGTACGCCTGGAGGTCGGCCGTCTCGATCGGGCCCGGGGTGTCCGGGGCGCCCCAGACGACGGGGTCCTGGCGGGGGACGGTCACCTCGGTGGTGCCGCGGGTCGGGTAGAGGTCCTTCACGGTGGCGGTGGTCATGGGCTCTCACACCTCCTCGGGCTCGGTGAGCAGGGGGTAGACGCCGTTCTCGTCGTGGTCCTCCCGGCCGGTCACCGGCGGGTTGAACACGCAGACGCAGTGGAAGTCCTCCTTGACGCGCAGCGTGTGCCGCTCGTGTCCGTCGAGGAGGTACATGGTGCCGGGGGTGATGGTGTACGTCTTCCCGGTCTCCTGGTCGGTGAGTTCGGCCTCGCCCTTGGTGCAGACGACGGCCTCGATGTGGTTGGCGTACCACATCGACGTCTCCGTCCCGGCGTACAGGATGGTCTCGTGCAGGGAGAAGCCGACGCGCTCCTTGGCGAGGACGATCCGCTTGCTCTCCCAGGTGCCGGACTTCGCCCTGATGTGCCGGTCGGTGCCTTCGATGTCCTTGAACGAACGGACGATCATGGGGGTGCACTTCCTCCTTGCTGGCTTGCTGGCTTGCTGGGTGTGGCTAGGCGGTTTCGCGGACGGCGCGGGCGAGGACGCTGAGTCCTTCGTCCAGTTCCTCGCGCGTGATGGTCAGGGCCGGCAGCAGCTTGACGACCTCGCCCTCCGGGCCGGACGTCTCGATCAGCAGCCCGAGCTCGAAGGCGCGGCGGGCGACCCGGGAGGCCCGGGACTTGTCGTGGAACTCCAGGCCCCACACGAGCCCACGGCCGCGGTACTCCCTCACGTCGGCCAGGTTCTCCTCGGTGATGGAGACGAGGGCCCGCTCGACCTGCTCGCCACGGGCGCGGGTCTGCTTCTCCATGGCCGAGCCGTCGGTCCAGTACGTCTCCAGCGCGGCGGTCGCGGTCACGAAGGCCGGGTTGTTGCCGCGGAAGGTGCCGTTGTGCTCGCCCGGCTCCCACACGTCCAGCTCGGGCTTGAACAGGCACAGCGACATGGGCAGCCCGTAGCCGCTGATCGACTTCGACACGGTGACGATGTCCGGCGTGATGCCGGCCTCCTCGAAGGAGAAGAACGCGCCGGTACGGCCGCAGCCCATCTGGATGTCGTCGACGATCAGCAGCATGTCCTGCCGCTCGCACAGCTCCTTCAGCGCGCGCAGCCATTCGGGCCGGGCGACGTTGATGCCGCCCTCGCCCTGCACGGTCTCCACGATCACGGCGGCGGGCTTGTTCAGCCCGGAGCCCTGGTCCTCCAGCAGCCGCTCGAACCACAGGAAGTCCGGGACCGTGCCGTCGAAGTAGTTGTCGAACGGCATCGGCGTGCCGTGCACCAGCGGAATGCCCGCGCCGGCCCGCTTGAAGGCGTTGCCGGTCACGGCGAGGGAGCCCAGCGACATGCCGTGGAAGGCGTTGGTGAACGACACGATCGCCTCGCGGCCCTTCACCTTCCGCGCCAGCTTCAGCGCCGACTCCACGGCGTTGGTGCCGGTCGGCCCCGGGAACATGACCTTGTACGGCAGGTCGCGCGGGCGCAGGACCAGGTCCTGGAAGGTCTGGAGGAAGGTGCGTTTGGCCGTGGTCGACATGTCCAGGCCGTGGGTGACGCCGTCCCGTTCCAGATAGTCGAGCAACGCCCGTTTGAGGACGGGGTTGTTGTGGCCGTAGTTGAGTGAGCCGGCACCGGCGAAGAAGTCGAGGTACGCGTGCCCGTCCTCGTCGTACATCCGGCTGCCCCGCGCGCGGTCGAAGACGGTGGGCCAGCCGCGGCAGTAGCTGCGCACCTCGGACTCCAGGGTCTCGAAGACGCTGAGGTCGGGCTGGGTGATGGTCACGGTGAATCGCTCCTCAGTGGGGGGTGGAGTCGGTCAACGGGCCGATGCGGTACAGGACTTCGGGGTCGTGCGGGCCGTCCGTGAAGAGTTCGGCGGGGAACAGCACCTCGCGGGTCACCTGCGCGCCGTGCCGCTCGGCGAAGGAGGTGAACAGCCGCTCGGAGGCGGTGTTGCCGGGCGTGATGGTGGTCTCGATCCCGGTGATCCCCCGCTCGGCGACGAGCCGGGCGGTCAGCCCGTCCAGCAGCTTGGCGGCGATGCCGTGGCCCCGGTGGGCGGGGTCGACGGCCACCTGCCAGACGAGCAGCGTGCGCGGGCGGTCCGGCCGCAGGTATCCGGTGACGAAGCCGACCGGCTCCCCGCCCGCGCCGCGCGCCACCGCCGAGGTGCCGGCGAAGTCCCGGCACCACAGCAGATAACTGTAGGAGGAGTTCAGATCGAGGGTTTTCGATTCCTTGGCGAGACGCCAGAGCGTGGCTCCGTCGGTCGTCGCCGGCCGTTCGATGAGCAGGTCTGCGGGTGCGGCAGTCATGCGGCAGGAATTTAGCGAGGCGAATTCGAAAATGCACGGGAGCGAGTGCGGAGGGTTCCTGCCTGACCGGTGAAATGTCTGAAATACCCCGCAACAAATCGGGACAAATCTCATCTGTTGTGGAGTGTGTCACAGCCTGGAAAGCGCGGGAAACCTGTCGGCAAAGTCCCTTGTTTAGCTCTGCAAAAAGCGGGCAGAAGAAGACGGGAAGCTATCGTCCGGAGAATTGGCGGAGTTTGTGAGAGTAATTGGAATTCAAGATGTGAAAACGGCCCGCGCGGTGTGCGCGAGCCGTTTTCGTTGCGTTCCGGGGTGATGGCCGCTTGCTGCTCAGCGCCAGGCGTTCTCCACGGCCCCGCGGGCGGCGGCCGGGTCCACCGGCAGGCCCTGCGCGGCGAGCGCCGCGCCCAGTGCCGCCAGGGAGTTCTGGACCGCGCCCCGCGTCGCGTCGGGACCGTAGTGGTTGACCCGGATCATCTCCCGGGCCAGGGCGCCGCCGCCGGCCGCCAGCGGCAGGGCGGGGTCGGTCGCCAGAGCGCGGGCCACCAGGTCGGAGGCCACCACGCCGGACGGCACCCGGAGGGTCGTGGCGACCGGTGCCGCGTCCCTCTCCTCGTACACATACGGTTCCAGGCCCCCGCCCAGTGCCACCGCGCCGGCCCGCGAGGCCAGCGCCGCGCGCCGGTGCCGGGCCATCACCGACTCCAGGCCCGCCGACTCGATCCGCTCCAGGCACGCCTCCAGCGCCAGCATCTCCAGCTGCGCCGGCGCGTGCGGCAGCGCCTTGCGGCCGGCGTCGATCCAGCGGTCCTTCCAGTCCAGGAGGGACAGGTAGGAGCGGCGCGGGGCGTTCGGATTGGCGGCCATCCGGGCCCACGCCCGCTCGCTCACGGAGATCGCCGACACGCCCGCCGGGCCGCCCATCGCCTTCTGCGCGCCGATCACGCACAGGTCCACGCCCCACGCGTCCGGCAGCACCGGTTCCGCGCCGACCGAGGCCACCGCGTCCAGATAGAAGAGGGCGCCCTGCTCCCGTACCACCTCGCCGATCTCCGCGACCGGGTTGGTGTTGCCGGTCGCCGCCTCGGCGTGCACCAGCGACACGAAGTCGATCTCCGGGTGCTCGGCGAACGCCTCCCGGACCTGCCCGGCGGTCACCGCCGTGTGGAAGGGGACGGAGAGGTCGTGCACCGTGGCGCCGGCGTCGCGCAGCCAGTTGCCGAAGGTCTGCCCGTAGGGGCCCGTGATCACGTTCAGGGCCACCGTGCCCGGACCGGCCGCCGAGCGGATCGCGCCCTCCAGTGGCAGCAGCGCCTCGCCCTGGGTGATCAGGACGTCCTGGCGGGTGTCCAGCAGCCGGGCCACCCCGTCCTCGATGGCGGCGAAACGCTCGGCAGTGAGCGGGGGCAGGTCGAGGAAGGGGTGGGTCACGGCGGTGCTCTCTTCGTCTCTCGGGGGCCGACTCCCTCGATCTTAGGTCGAGGGGCTGCCTGGCCATGGGTTTGATTTGAGAGACTCAAACACTTCCTTATAATCGGAACCCTTAGTTCCCCGACAGGAGACCTCCCCATGAAAACGCTCGTCGGGCGCCGGACCCGCCTTCTGGCCGCCACCACCGCGACCGCCGCACTCGTGCTCGTCGCGGCCGGCTGCTCCTCCAGCGACTCGGGGAGCGGCAAGACCACGGTCAAGGGTGTCCACCTGGCCAAGGCCGGTCAGCTGACCACCTGCACCCACCTGCCGTACCCGCCGTTCCAGTCGGAGGTGAACGGCAAGGTGCAGGGCTTCGACGTCTCCCTCATCGACCTCGTCGCGCGGGACCTCGGCGTCAAGCAGCAGATCCTCGACACGCCCTTCGAGAACTTCAAGACGGGCGCCTTCCTGAACTCGGGCGAGTGCGACCTGGCCGCCGCCGGCATGACCATCACCGCCGAGCGCAAGAAGAACGTCGACTTCTCCGACCCGTACTTCGAGGCCACCCAGGCCGTCCTCGTCGACAAGGACAGCGGGATCAACTCGCTCGCCGACGTCAAGGCCAAGGGCAAGAAGCTCGGCGCCCAGGCGCAGACCACCGGCGAGGACTACGTCAAGAGCAAGGGCTACGACCCGATCTCCTTCGAGTCCTCCGACGCCGTCCTCAACGGCCTGCGCACCGGCCAGGTCCAGGCCGTCGTCATCGACTACCCGGTCGTCCAGGGCTGGCTGAAGGACAAGGCCAACGCGGACAAGTTCAAGGTCGTGGACAACCTCAAGACCGGTGAGCAGTACGGCTTCACCGTCAAGAAGGGCAACAAGGCGCTGCTCGACGCCATCAACAAGGCGCTCAAGACCGCCAAGGCCGACGGCACCTACAAGAAGATCTACGAGCAGTGGATCGGCCCGTACGAGGCCTCCGTCGCCTCTCCCGCCGCCTCATGACCGACACGGACACAGCCCTCCAGCCGAAGAAGAAGGGACTGACCCGGCGTCAGAAGCGCGGCCTGTCGCGCGGCGTCCAGTACGCCGTCTTCGCCGCCGCCGTGATCGCCTTCGCGGTCACGGCCGACTGGGGCCGGCTCCAGAACCAGTTCGCCCAGGCGGACATCGCGAAGCAGATGTTCCCCGACGTCATCACGCTGGCGCTGAAGAACACCGTGCTCTACACGCTGTCCGGCTTCGTCGTCGGACTCGTCCTCGGCATGGTCATCGCGCTGATGCGGCTGTCCTCCGTGGGCCCCTACCGCTGGCTGGCGAGCGTCTACATCGAGATCTTCCGCGGGCTGCCCGCCCTGCTGATCTTCATCTTCGTCGGCGTGGCCGTGCCCCTCGCCTTCCCCGGCACGGAGATCCCGGGCGGCACCTACGGCAAGGTCGCCCTCGCGCTCGGCCTGGTCTCGGCCGCGTACATGGCGGAGACCATCCGGGCCGGCATCCAGGCCGTGCCCAAGGGGCAGATGGAGGCGGCCCGTTCGCTCGGCTTCTCGCCCGCGAAGGCCATGGTCTCCATCATCATCCCGCAGGCCTTCCGGATCATCCTGCCGCCGCTCACCAACGAACTCGTCCTGCTCTTCAAGGACTCCTCGCTGGTGCTGTTCCTCGGTGTCACCCTGGAGGAGCGGGAACTGTCCAAGTTCGGCCGCGACCTCGCCAGTACGACCGCCAACTCCACGCCGATCCTGGTCGCGGGCCTGTGCTACCTGCTGGTCACCATCCCGCTCAGCTTCGTCGTCCGCCGTATGGAATCCAAGGCCCAGGAGGCGATCCGGTGAGCCGCCCGGAGATCGAGGTCCGAGGACTGCACAAGTCCTTCGGCGACAACGAGGTGCTGCGCGGCATCGACCTGGAGATCGGCCAGGGCGAGGTCGTCTGCGTCATCGGCCCCTCCGGCTCCGGCAAGTCCACGCTGCTGCGCTGCGTGAACCTGCTGGAGGAGCCCACCAAGGGCCAGGTCTTCGTCGGCGGCACCGAGGTGACCGACCCCGACGTCGACATCGACGCCGTACGCCGCCGCATCGGCATGGTCTTCCAGCAGTTCAACCTCTTCCCGCACCTGAACGTCACCGAGAACCTCACGCTGCCGCAGCGCCGCGTCCTCGGGCGGGACAAGGAGACGGCCGCGCGCGTCGCCGCCGAGAACCTCGCCCGCGTCGGCCTCTCGGAGAAGGCGGACGCCTACCCGTCCTCCCTCTCCGGCGGCCAGCAGCAGCGCGTCGCCATCGCCCGGGCGCTCGCCATGGGCCCCGAAGTGATGCTCTTCGACGAGCCGACCTCCGCGCTCGACCCCGAGCTGGTCGGCGACGTCCTCGCCGTCATGCGCAGGCTCGCGCGGGAGGGCATGACGATGATGGTCGTCACCCACGAGATGACCTTCGCCCGCGAGGTCGCCGACCGGGTCGTCTTCATGGACGGCGGCGTGATCGTCGAGGACGGCAGCCCGGACCGGGTGATCGGCGACCCGCAGCACGAGCGCACCCGGCACTTCCTCTCCCGGCTGCTCGACCCGGCGATGGCCGAGGTCGAGGAGGAGACCTCCGACCAGGTGGGGAAGTCCGAGCCTTAGGTCGTTAGGGTGCGGGCATGAGCGATGGTGCGGTGCTGCACGTGAAGGGCCGGGTCCTGGCGGGGCCGGACGACGTCCGTGACGAGCTGTGGGTGGTCGGGGGCCGCGTGTCCTACGACCGCCCCGCCGGGGCCCGCGACACCACCACCGTCGAGGGCTGGGCGCTGCCCGGCCTGGTCGACGCCCACTGTCACGTGGGCCTGGGCGCCGAGGGCCCGGTCGACACGGAGACCGCCGAGAAGCAGGCGCTCACCGACCGCGAGACGGGCACCCTGCTGATCCGTGACGCGGGCTCGCCCTCCGACACCCGCTGGATCGACGACCGCGACGACCTCCCGAAGATCATCCGGGCGGGCCGGCACATCGCCCGCACCCGCCGCTACATCCGCAACTACGCCTGGGAGATCGAACCGGACGCCCTCGTCGCCCACGTCGCCCGGGAGGCCCGGCGCGGCGACGGCTGGGTCAAGCTGGTCGGCGACTGGATCGACCGCGACCTCGGCGACCTGGCCCCCTGCTGGCCCCGCGAGGCCGTGGAGGCGGCCATCGCCGAGGCCCACCGGCTCGGCGCCCGGGTCACCGCCCACTGCTTCGCCGAGAACTCCCTGCGCGACCTGGTCGAGGCGGGCATCGACTGCATCGAGCACGCCACCGGCCTCACCGAGGACCTGATCCCGCTGTTCGCCGAGCGGGGCGTCGCGATCGTCCCGACCCTCGTCAACATCGCCACCTTCCCCCGGCTCGCGGACGGCGGCGAGAAGAAGTTCCCGCGCTGGTCCGCCCATATGCGCCGGCTGTACGAGCGGCGCTACGACACCGTGCGCGCCGCTTACGACGCCGGCATCCCGGTCTTCGTCGGCACGGACGCCGGCGGCACACTGCCGCACGGGCTGGTCGCGGAGGAGGTCGCCGAACTGGTCGCCGCCGGCATCCCGCCGGCCGACGCGCTCGCCGCCACCAGCTGGGCCGCCCGCGCCTGGCTCGGCCGGCCCGGACTGGAGGAGGGCGCCCCGGCCGACCTCGTGGTGTACGCGAGCGATCCCCGGGCGGACGTACGGGTGCTGGCGGCGCCCCGGCGGGTGGTGCTGAACGGACGGGTGGTCGAGTAGGCGTTCCCGTGATCCCGCCGATTTCGCCCTGGAATCGAATCGGCGTGCGGAAACGCCACGTTGGAGTGAAGTAGCCCCGGATCGCTGACCGTTCACCCACACCGGGGACAAGGTTGACGGGTCCCAAGCAGGTTCCGTCTGGGGGGTCCCACCGCCTTGAACAGCAACAACTTCCGCATGCCCGCACGCCGTCTCACCGTCCTCGCGACGGCCACGGCCCTCGCCTCGGCGCCCGTGGTCCTGGGGGGCGCGGGCGCCGCGCACGCGACCGGTGACCACGGTCGCGCCTCCGCCGTCGTCCTGCGCACCGGGCTCGACGTGTCCCTGCTCAACAAGACCGTGAACGTCCCGCTCGCGGTCTCCCTCAACGAGGTCCAGGCACCCCGCAGCGCCGACCGCACCGCGCTGTCCGCCCGGCTCGACGGCGTGAACGGCGGCAAACCGTTCACCGTCCTCGGCGCGGACGTCGCCCAGGCCGGGGCCACGGTGACCGCGCGGCGCGCCGAGGGCTCGGTCCGGATCGCCCACGCCAAGCTGCACGTCCCCGGTCTGCCCCTGCTGTCCCTGATCGAGGCCGACACGATCACCGCCAAGGCGACCTGTGAGGCCGGCAAGGCACCGGTCGCCTCCGCGAACGTCCTCGGTGCCGTCACCGTCCTCGGCAAGCGCGTCACCCTCACCGCCGGCGGCCCGTCCGAGGTGAAGGTGCCCGGCGTCGGCGAGGTCCGCCTCGACCTCTCCCGGCGGAGCACCACGACCCGTACGGCCGCCGCGACCGCCCTCGAACTCACGGTCTCCGTCAACCCCTTGAAGCTCAACGTGGCCGACGTCGAGGGCACGGTCACCCTGGCCAGGGCCACCTGCGAGTCCCCGATGGCCCCGCCCGCCACGACCCCGGTGCCGAGCCACGACCCGGCCGCCGGCCCCCGCCCCCAGGGCGCCCCCGCCGAAGCGGACCTCGCGGAGACCGGCGGCAGCTCGGCGACCCCGTACATCGCGGGCGGCGCACTGACCCTGCTGCTGGCGGGCGGAGGAGCGGTGGCGGTGGCCCGACGCCGGAAGAGCTGACCGAGCAGCTCAACGAGGCGAGCCGGGGCGGCGGTTGGTGCTTCGGTCTGTTCAGCCGGACGAATCCAGTGCGGCCGACAGCGCCTGCAAGAACCCGTTCACCGTCACCCGGTCCCGCACGGCGATGCGCACCCACTCCTGACCGAGCCCCGGAAACGTGTCACCCCGCCGCACCGCATGACCGAGCTCCCGCAACCGCCGCCGTACCCCGGCCGCCCCCGGCATACGGACCAGCACGAACGGCCCTTCCGCCGGCTCCACCACCCGCACGCCGCGGGCGGCGAACGCGGCCAGCCCGGCCACCAGGTGCGCCCGGTCCCCGGCGATGCGGTGCGCCGCGTGCCCCGCCTCCGCCAGCGCCCTCGGCGCCACACACGCCTCCGCCGCCGCCAGCGCCGGTGTCGACACCGGCCACAACGGCTGGGCCCGCTCCAGCTCGGCGATCACCTCGGGCGCGGCCAGGACGTACCCGATGCGCAGCCCGGCCAGCCCCCAGGTCTTGGTGAGGCTGCGCAGCACGACGAGCCCCGGCACATCGGTCCGCCCGGCCAGCGCCTCCCGCTCACCCGGCACCGCGTCCATGAACGCCTCGTCCACCACCAACGTCCGCCCCGGGCGGGCGAGCCGGACGACCGTCTCCGCCGGATGCAGCACCGACGTCGGATTCGTGGGGTTGCCGATCACCACCAGGTCGGCTTCCTCCGGCACGGCCGCCGGGTCCAGCCGGAACCCGTCCTCCTCCCGCAGCAGCACCCGGTCCACGCTGTGCCCCGCGTCCCGCAGCGCGGCCTCCGGCTCGGTGAACTGCGGGTGCACGACGACCGGCCGGCGGACCTTCAGCGCCCGGGCGAGCAGCACGAACGCCTCCGCCGCCCCCGCCGTCAGCAGCACCCGCTCCACCGGCAGCCCGTGCCGCGCCGCCACCGCCGCCCGCGCGGCCCGCCCGTCCGGGTAGGCCGCGAGGGACGACAGTGAACCGGCGATCTCCTCCCGCAGCCACGGCGGAGGCGTGTCCGCGCGGACGTTGACGGCGAGGTCGACCAGGGCGGCCCCGTCGTCCCGCACCTCGGCGTCCCCGTGGTGCCGCAGATCGTCACCGGACCCGCCGGCCGCTTCAGTGCGCATGGCTGTGCGAGTGCCCCCCGTGATGGTGGTGCCCGTGCCCGTGGTGGTCGTCGTCGTCCGGGTGGAAGTGCGGCTGCTGCGGCAGCCCGACCTTGTCCTCGAAGCCCGGCAGCGCGATCCGGTACACGCACGAGTCGCAGTTCATGCGCAGATCACCCTTGACGGCCTCCTCGTACCGCTCCATCACCAGGTCCAGCAACTCCGGCTCGGGCCCGATGACATCGGCCGAGCGCACCTCGACCTCCGGGTGCGCCGCGGCCCACCCCTCGGTCTGCTGCCGCACCCGGTCCGGCAGGATGCCGGTGAAGAGGAAGTAGGGGAGTACGACGATCCTCCGCGCCCCCAGTGCCGCGCACCGGTCCAGCCCGCTCGGCACGTCCGGCGCCGCGAGCGACACGAACGCCGTCTCCACCCCGGCGTACCCCCGGCCCTCCCACAGCAGCCGCGCCGCCTTGAACACCTCGGCGTTGGCGTCGGGGTCGGTGGAGCCGCGCCCGACCAGCAGCACGGTGACGTCGGCCCGGTCCTCCGGGGTGCGGGCGGACGAGCCGAGCGCCTCGTCCAGCCGCCGCTCCAGCACGTTCAGCAGCGCCGGGTGGGGGCCCAGCGGACGGCCGTAGGTGTACGAGATGCCCGGGTGCCGCTCCTTCTCACGGGCCAGCGCGGCCGGGATGTCGCCCTTGGCGTGCCCGGCGGACACCAGCATCAGCGGCACGGCGGCGAACCGGCGTACGCCCTGTCCGACCAGCTCGGCGACGGCCTCGCCCAGCGGCGGCGGGGACAGTTCGATGAAGCCGCCGGCGACGGGCAGCCCGGGGTGGCGGCGCCCCAGCTCCCGGACGAAGTCGCGGAACGCCTCGGCTCCGGCGTCGTCACGGGTGCCGTGGCCGGCGATGAGCAGGGCGGGCGGGGTGGTCACGCGTTCTCCTCGGAGTGTGAAACGGGGTGGTACAGCAGGGCGTTGAGCGCGGCGGACGCGACCGCCGACCCGCCCTTCTCGGACACGTTGCTCACGGCGGGCAGCCCGCTCATCCGCAACGCGGCCTTGGACTCGACCGCGCCGACGAAGCCGACGGGCAGTCCGATGACGAGCGCCGGGGCGGCGTCCAGGGTCAGCAGCTCCTCCAGCGCGGTCGGCGCGTTGCCGATCACCCAGAGGGCACCGGGACCGACCTGCTCGTACGCGAGCCGGATCGCGTGCGCCGACCGGGTCAGCCCCGGCCCGGCCACCGCGTCCCTCAGCCGGCAGACGGTCTCCCGCCGGGTGATCCCGGCGGCCACCATCTCGACGTCCACGACCACCGGCGCCCCGGCGTGCAGCGCCGCGTGCGCCGTCACCAGCTCGCCCTCGTCCATGACGAGGTCGTTGGCGTACTCCAGGTCGGCGGCGGAGTGGATGACCCGCTCCACCACCGCCCGGGTCAGCGGCGGGAAGTGCGAGGTGTCCAGGCGGGCGCGCAGCCGCCGGTAGGACTCCTGCTCGATCGGGTGGACGACGCGGTTCACCTGGCCCCCTCCTGCGACGCCTGCCAGCGGTAGCCGCGCGGCGTCACCATGCGCCCCGCGATCCGACGGGTCGCCGTGTTGCCCACGGTGACGACCGTCATCATGTCGACCGTCGCCGGGTCCAGCGCGGCGAGCGTGGTGACCCGGGCGGCCTCGTCCGGCCGGGAGGCGTTGCGGACGACACCGACGGGCGTCGTCGGCTCCCGGTGTCCGGCGAGGATCGCGAGCGCCTTGGGCAACTGCCAGTCGCGGCCCCGGGAGCGCGGGTTGTAGAAGGTCACGACGAGGTCCGACTCGGCCGCCGCGCGCACCCGGCGCTCGATGACCTCCCACGGCGTGTGCAGGTCGGACAGGCTGATGGACACGTGGTCGTGGCCCAGCGGCGCGCCCAGGACCGCCCCGGCGGCCAGCGCGGCCGTCACCCCGGGCACCCCGACCACGTCGATGTCGTCGGAGGCCTCGGCGAGCGCCGGCGAGGCCATGGCGTACACGCCCGCGTCCCCGCTGCCGATCAGCGCCACCGCGTGCCCCGCGCGGGCCTGTGCGACCGCCGTCCGGGCCCGCTCCTCCTCCGCGCCGAGCCCCGACTCCAGCACCCGGGTGCCAGGCCGCAGCAGATCGCGGATCTGGTCCACGTACTGGTCGAGGCCGACCAGCACCGACGCCCGCCGCAGCTCGGCCGCCGCGCGCGGGGTGAGCAGGTCCCGGGCGCCCGGCCCGAGGCCGACGACCGCGAGCCGCCCGCGCCCCGGACGCCGGACGACCGCACAGGTCGCCATCGCGGGCCGCGCGGCCGACTTCCGCTTGGGGACGAGGAGTTCCCCGCCCCGGACCAGGGCGGCGGCCTCCGCGACCGACGGGGTGCCGACGGCCGCGAGGGGCGCGTCGGACGGGTTGGGCACCTCGACCGCCGCCAGTTCCTCGGCGGGGTACGTCACCAGGGGCACCCCGAGCCGTTCGGCGGCGGCCACGATGCCCGGCTCCTGAGCCTTGGCGTCCACGGTGGCCAGCTCGGCGACCGACCGCGGCGAGAGCCCCGCCTCCCGCAGTGCCTCCTCGACCAGAGCGAGGACCTCCTCGGCCGGCGCGCCCTTCGACGCGCCGACCCCGACCACCAGCGACGGCGGCCTGAGCAGCACCTCCCGCTCGCCCGCCGCGACGGCCCGGTCGGTGACCCGGATCGTGTACGCCCCCTGGGGCGCGACCGGCAGCGGCGGCAGCGGCCAGACCACCTCGGCCTCCAGCGCGACCGGTTCGCCGTCCAGCAGCGCCCGGGAGACCGCGGCGACCGCCCCCTCGTACGGCAGGCCGAGCGTGTCCAGGCCCGGCAGCCCGGCGGCGTCCGTCGCGGTCGTCACCACCGGCTCGGCGCCCAGCACCGCACCCACCTCGCGGGCGAGCGCGTTGGCGCCGCCCGCGTGCCCGCCGAGCAGCGACACCGCGAACCGGCCGCCCTCGTCCACGCACACCACGCCCGGGTCGGCCGCCTTGCCGGCGAGCAGCGGCGCGAGCAGCCGTACCACCGCCCCGGTCGCCAGGAAGCACACCAGCTGCTCGCACTCCGCGAACGCGGCCCGTACGGCCTGACCGACAGGACCCTCGTAGACGCGCGTACGCTCCGGCCAGGCCGCGGCCAGCCGGTCCCGCGCCGCCGCCCCCGCCGCGGTGGCGGAAATGAGGCCGATCACTGGACTACTCCTTCACTAGACGCCGGGGTTCTCACGCCCCACAGCAGGAACACAGGATTGGTGGCCGCCAGCCGGGTCACGTCCCCCGGCAGCGGCGCGAGGCGCGAGGACTGCAACAGCACCCCGTCGCAGGTGAACCCGGCGTCCGTCAGCGCCTGCCGGGCCGCCGGCACCCGGTCCAGCGCGGCCATGGCGACGACGACCGTCCGCCGGGCCCGCCGCGCGCACGCGGTCACCACGGCGGGCAGCTCCCGGCCCCCGCCGCCGACGAACACCGCGTCGGGATCGCCGGCCAGCCCCGCCAGGGCGTCCGGCGCCGAGCCGTGCACCACGTCCACGTCGACGCCGTGGGCGTCCGCGTTGGCACGGATGCGCGCCACCCCGTCCGGGGTCTTCTCGACGGCGACGACCGCGGCACCGAGCCGCGCGCACTCCACCGCGACCGAGCCCGACCCGGCGCCCACGTCCCACACCAGGTCGCCCAGGCGCGGCCCGAGCCGGGCCAGGGCCAGGGCCCGCACCTCGAACTTGGTGATCATCGAGTCCCGGTGCGCGAACGCGTTCTCCTCCAGGGCCCAGCGGGCCGGAGCCCCGGGCACCCCGGCCACCGTCCGCACCGCACCGAGCGCCCGCGCCTCGTCCAGGCACAGCACCACGCTCACCGCCGTACCCCAGTCCCGGGCCGCCGCCTCGGCGGCCGTCACCCGCTCCACGCGCTCCCGCCGCGGATCGCCGAGCGCGCTCGCCACGACCAGGGTCCGGTCACCGGGGAGCGCGGCCCCCAGCTCGGCCGGCCCGGCGCCCGGTCCGGTCAGCACGGCCACCTTCGGCCGCGCCCGGCACACGTTCACCGCCGTCCGCAGCTCGCGGCCGTGCGCGCTGACCACGACCGCGTCGTCCCAGGGCAGCCCGATCCGGGCGAAGGCGGTGGCCACGGAGGACACCCCCGGCCGCACGTCCAGCAGCCCGGTGCCGAACCGCTCGGCCAGCGCCCGCACGATCCCGAAGAACCCCGGGTCCCCGGACGCCAGCACGACCACTGGCAGCTCCTTGCCGACGTACCCGGCGATGGTCTCCAGGGCGGGCGCCAGCGGGCCGAGCACGACCCGCTCCGCCCCCTCGGGCAGCCGTACGGCGTCCAGGTGCCGCCGCCCGCCGACGACCAGCGCGGCCCCGGCCAGGACGTCCACCGGCACCGGCGCCCCGGTCCCCGTACCGACGACGGTGATCAACTCTTCGCCCTCTGCTCGCGCAGCGCCCGCCGCGCCTCGGGGTCGGCCTTCCGGTAGCCGTGGAAGTGACCCGGGTGGTACAGGTGCGAACGCGTCCCGTGTGCGTCCAGCGCCGGGCCGACCAGGAACAGCGTGTGCTTCCAGAGCCTGTGTTCCTTGACCGTCTCCTCCAGCGTGCCGATCGTGCACCTGACGACCAGCTCCTCGGGCCAGGTCGCCTGGTACGCGATCACCACCGGGGTGTTCGTCGGGTAGCCGCCCTCCAGCAGCTCCCGCACCAGCTGCCCGCTGCGCGCCGCCGACAGGAAGATCGCCATGGTGGTGCCGTGGCGGGCGAACTCGCGCACCTCCTCACCGGGCGGCATCGGCGTCTTGCCCCCGCCCAGCCGGGTCAGCACCACGGACTGCGCGACCTCGGGAATCGTCAGCTCGCGCTGCGCCAGCGCGGCCACGGCGGAGAAGGAGGACACGCCCGGGACGACCTCGGTCGCGATGCCGATCTCCCGGCAGCGGTCCAGTTGCTCCTGCGTGCCGCCCCACAGGGCCGGGTCGCCGGAGTGGATACGGGCCACCGCGAGCCCCTCCTCGAACGCGCGTCGGTACACCGCGACGACGTCCTCCAGCGACATGGTCGCCGAGTCCAGGATCTCGGCGTCCTCGCGGGCGTGTTCGAGGACCTCCGCCTGGACCAGGCTCGCGGCCCAGATCACGACGTCGGCCTCGGCGATGGCCCGCGCGGCACGGAACGTCAGCAGATCGGCGGCGCCGGGGCCGGCACCGACGAAGGTCACCTTGCCGGTGGGGGCATCGGCCATGGGAATCGGTCCTCTCCTACGAGTACTGCGGTTGTGGCTGTCGGACGTGCGGGAACGCGGGTCGATCCGATAGCAAGGGCCTATGGCGGTCTTCGTCGCGCTCGGCGCGTTCCTGATGACGCTGGCCGGCGGCTGGACGGCACAGCGCGTGACCGACCGCCGCCATCTGGTGCTGGGCCTGGCCGGCGGGCTGATGCTCGGCGTGGCCGGCCTGGACCTGCTGCCGGAGGCCCTCCGGACGGCGGGCAGCGAGGTCCACGGCGTCCCGGTCGCGCTCCTGCTGTTCCTGGCCGGCTTCCTCCTCGCCCATCTGGTGGAACGCCTGCTGGCGGCCCGTCGCGCCGCCCACGGCGCCGACGAGCACCACCACAGAGCCCCCGAGGTGGGCCTCACGGCGGCCGGGGCGATGGTGGGCCACAGCCTGATGGACGGCGTGGCGATCGGCGCGTCCTTCCAGGTGGGCGGCGGCATGGGGACCGCGGTCGCGCTCGCCGTCATCGCCCACGACTTCGCGGACGGCTTCAACACCTTCACTCTGACCAGCCTGTACGGCAACGCCCGCCGCAAGGCCCTCGCCATGCTCGTCGCGGACGCCGTCGCACCCGTCGCCGGAGCCGCCGCGTCCACGTTCCTCACCGTCCCGGCGGGCGTCCTCGGCGGCTATCTCGGCCTGTTCGGCGGCGCACTGCTGTACCTCGCCGCGGCGGAGATCCTCCCCGAGGCCCACCATGAGCACCCCGCCCGTTCGACCCTGCTGTGCACGGTCGCGGGCGCGGCCTTCATCTGGCTGGTGGTGGGCGTCACGGGGTGACCCGGGCCGCCGGGTCACAGCTTTCCGCCCCGGCCGTCGTCCCGGCGCGGCGGCGCGATCAGCGTCGACAGGTACGGCAGCGGCGTCCCGTCCAGCTCGGCGGCCGGGCGGACCGACTCCTCCGGCAGCCCCAGCGCCGAGCCCCACACCGCGCCCCCGAGCCGCCCGGTCTCCCGCAGCGCCTGCGCGACCTCGGCGGCCTGCCGCCCGAACTTGTACGCCACGACCGTCCCCGGCCCGGCCAGCGCCTCCTTCAGCACCGCCGACCCGGCCGTCACCGGCACGAGGGTCAGCGGCTCGGTGCCCTCGGTCAGCACGGCCCCGGAGCGCGCCGCGAGATCCTGCATGGCGGTGATCCCGGGCACGGTCTCCACGGTGACACCCGGCACCAGCTCCGCGATGGTCTGCGCGAGATAGGTGAACGTCGAGTACACGTTCGGGTCCCCGATGGTGGCGAACGCGACCGACCCGTGCGCCTGGAGCAACTCGGCGACCCGCTGCCCGGCCGCGTCCCAGGCCGCCTCGCGCCGGGCCCGGTCGCTCCGCTCGTTCAGCGCGAACACCACGCGGACGACCTTCTCCGCGGGCACGTAGTGCGACACGGTCGCCTCGGCCCGTCCGGGCTCCCCGCCGTCTGTTCCGTCGGGCGCGGCCATGACGGGTACGACGACGACATCGGCGGCGCGCAGCGCGTTGACCCCCTTCACGGTCACCAGCTCCGGATCACCGGGACCGACCCCGACTCCGACCAGCCTGCTGCTCATGACGTCCGGCACCTCTCCACGAACCGACGGGCGACACCGGGCTCGGACGCCCAGTGCGTGTGCAGATAACTCGCGTGCACGCCCTGCTGTACGAAACCTTCGACCCGCCGGGCCGGGGCCCGTACGCCCCAGGCGGGAGCGGCACCGGCGCCCGGCTCGACGACGGTGCGGTGGAACTCGTGGCCCCGCATCCGCGTCCCGGCCGGCGCCAGCGCACTGTCGCCGACGGCCACGGCGTCCCGGTAGCCGAGGGTCAGCCGGTCGGTCATCCGCGCGGTGGCGTCGAGCACACCGCACATGGGCTGTCCGTCCAGCTCGCGGCAGAGGTAGAGCAGCCCGGCGCACTCGGCGGCCACGGGGGCGCCGGAGAGGGCCAGTTCGGCCACGGCCTCGCGCAGCGGCTCGTTGGCGGACAGCTCGGCGGCGTACACCTCGGGGAAGCCGCCCCCGATGACCAGCCCGGCGGTTCCGTCGGGCAGTCGCTCGTCACGGAGCGGATCGAAGGTGACCACTTCGGCTCCGGCGGCGGTGAGCAGCTCGGTGTGCTCGGCGTAGGAGAAGGTGAACGCGGGCCCGCCCGCGACGGCGACGACAGGGGCGCGCTCCCCGCCGGACCGAGTCCGGTGGCGGGTGGGCGAGGCGGGGGTCCACGGGGCTGAGCCCCCTGAGAGGGCACCGGCAGTACGGGCGAGTGCCTCCAGCGCGTCCAGGTCACACCCTCGTACCACCTGCTCAGCCATCGAAGCCACCGCTTCGACCGCCGCGGAACGCCGTTCGGCGACCGGTACCAGCCCCAGGTGCCGCGACGGCGTCTCCACCTGGGCCACCCGTCGCAGTACTCCGAGAACGGGCACCCCGGCCGAATCCAGCGCCTCCCGCAGCAACTCCTCGTGCCGGTCCGAGCCGACCTTGTTCAGGATCACGCCCCCGACCCGCACCTGCGGATCCCAGGACGCGAACCCGTGCACCAGCGCCGCCACCGACCGCGACTGCGAGGACGCGTCCACGACGAGCACCACCGGCGCCCGGAGCAGCTTGGCGACGTGCGCGGTGGACGCCAGCTCACCTTCGCCGGCGGCCCCGTCGTACAGCCCCATCACGCCCTCGACCACGGCGAGGTCACACCCGCGCGACCCGTGCAGGAACAGCGGAGCGACCAGCTCCGGCCCGCACAGGTACGCGTCCAGGTTGCGCCCCACCCGCCCGGTCGCCAGGGCGTGGTACCCGGGGTCGATGTAGTCCGGCCCGACCTTGTGCGGGGACACGGCGAGCCCCCGCGCGGCGAACGCGGCCATCAGCCCCGTGGCGACGGTGGTCTTGCCGCTGCCCGAGGAGGGCGCGGCGATGACCAGCCGGGGGACGGACATCACCACTCGATGCCCTTCTGGCCCTTCTGCCCCACGTCCATGGGGTGCTTGACCTTGGACATGTCGGTGACGAGGTCGGCGAAGTCCACCAGTTTCTCGGGGGCGTTCCGCCCGGTGATCACCACGTGCTGGGTGCCGGGACGGCCGCGCAGCACGTCGATGACCTCGTCGGTGTCGACCCAGCCCCAGTGCATCGGGTACGCGAACTCGTCCAGCACGTACAGCCGGTACGTCTCGGCGGCCAGGTCCCGCTTGACCTGCTCCCAGCCCTCGCGGGCCTTCTCCTCGTTGTCCATCTGCGCGTCGCGCTGGACCCACGACCAGCCCTCGCCCATCTTGTGCCAGTCGACGGTCCCGCCCTCGCCGGAGGCGCCGAGCACCCTGAGCGCGTTCTCCTCGCCGACCTTCCACTTCGCCGACTTGACGAACTGGAACACCCCGATGGGCCACCCCTGGTTCCAGGCGCGCAGCGCGAGCCCGAACGCGGCGGTGGACTTGCCCTTGCCGACGCCCGTGTGCACGACGACCAGCGGACGGTTCCTGCGCTGACGGGTCGTCAGCCCGTCGTCCGGTACGACACTCGGCTGTCCCTGCGGCACTACGCGGCCCTCCTCTTCGTCCCCTGCACATCCCTGACCAGCCCGGCGATCGAGTCGGCCCGCAGCTCGTCCAGCGTGACGGCCGTACCGCCCAGCCGACCGGCCAGCTCCCCGGCGAGCCCGAGCCGCACCGGCCCCGACTCGCAGTCCACGACCACCGAGGCGACCTGCTCGGCCGCGAACAGCCGCGCCGCCCGCCCGGCCAGCGCCACCGGCTCGGGGCCGCCGGTGGCCCGGCCGTCGGTCACCACGACCACCAGGGCCCGGCGCGCCGGGTCCCGCAGCCGCTCCACGCGCAGCACCTCGTGGGCCTTCAGCAGCCCGGCGGCGAGCGGCGTACGCCCGCCGGTGGGCAGCGACTCCAGCCGCGCGGCGGCGGCGTCGACGGAGGACGTCGGCGGCAGCGCGACCTCGGCCGCCGCCCCCCGGAAGGTCACGAGCCCCACCTTGTCCCGCCGCTGGTACGCGTCCAGCAGCAGCGACAGCACGGCCCCCTTCACGGCACTCATCCGCTGCCGCGCCGCCATCGACCCCGAGGCGTCCACCACGAACAGCACGAGGTTCCCCTCGCGCCCCTCCCGGACCGCCTGCCGCAGATCGTCCCGCCGCACGACCAGCCCCGGCCCGGACCTGCCCCGCGCCCGCTGGTGCGGCGCGGCGGCCTGTACGGTCGCCGCCAGGTGCAGCTTGGTCAGCGCACCCCGGGGCCGCCGGGCCCCGGTGGTCCGCCCGTGCTCGGTCCGCGCCCGCGACCGCCGCCCGGCGGCACCCTCGCCGACGCCCGGGACGGTCAGCGCCTTGGCACGGAAGGGTTCGGCGGCCCGTACGGCCGACTGCTCCTGCCCGCCGGACGCCTGCGGCTGCCCGCCCTCGCCGGCCTCGGGCCGCGCGCCGCTGCCGCCGTCGTCCCGCGGACCGCTGTCGGGCGCCGGCTGCCCGCCGCCCCCACCGGGGCCGTCGGGGTCCGGATCGTCGTCGGGGGACTCGCCGGAGAACTGCTCCAGCGTCTCGTCCAGCTTGTCCTCGTCCAGACCCGGCGCGTCGAAGGGGTTGCGCCGCCTGCGGTGGGGGAGCGCCAGCAGCGCGGCCTGCCGCACATCCTCCGCGAGCACATCGGTCCGCCCGGCCCACGCGGCCAGCGCGGTCGCCGTCCGGGCCATCACGATGTCGGCGCGCATGCCGTCCACCTCGAAGGCCGCGCAGGTCGCCGCGATCTGCCGCAGCGCCCCGTCGCCCAGCCGCACCCGCGGCACCAACTCCCGCGCCGCCACGATCCGCTGCCGTACGGCGGCCTCCTCGCCGGCCCAGCGCGCGGCGAAGGCGGCCGGATCGTCGTCGTACGCCAGCCGGCGCCGCACGACCTCCACCCGCTGCTCCGGCTCCCGCGAGGCGGCCACCTCCACGGTCAGCCCGAACCGGTCCAGCAACTGCGGACGCAGCTCGCCCTCTTCGGGGTTCATGGTGCCGACGAGCAGGAAC
Source organism: Streptomyces canarius (assembly GCF_014650735.1). NCBI lineage: Bacteria > Bacillati > Actinomycetota > Actinomycetes > Kitasatosporales > Streptomycetaceae > Streptomyces > Streptomyces canarius. Next base: position 68,238 of record NZ_BMVN01000004.1, on the reverse strand, counting down.
CGGGCCGCGTGCCGCACGGACACACCCTCGCGCTCCACGTACGAGGCACCCATCGCCGCCGCGTCCAGCAGCAGGTCGACCAGGTGGTCGTGGAGCAGGTTCACCTCGTCGACGTAGAGGATGCCCCGGTGCGCGTCGGCCAGCAGGCCCGGCTCGAAGGCCTTCACGCCCTCGGCCAGCGCCCGCTCGATGTCGAGGGCGCCGACGAGCCGGTCCTCGGAGGCACCGACGGGCAGCTCGACCATCCGCGCGGGGCGCTCGACGCCGTCGCCGGACTCGTGCGGCCCGTCCGGGCAGGCGGGATCGGGGGAGGCCGGGTCACAGGAGAACCGGCACCCGGGGACGACGGCCACCTCCGGCAGCAGCGCCGAGAGCGCCCGTACCGCCGTGGACTTCGCGGTGCCCTTCTCGCCGCGCACCAGCACGCCGCCGACCGCCGGCGACACGGCGTTCAGCAGCAGCGCGAGCCGCAGATCGTCCTGGCCGACGACGGCCGTAAAGGGGAACGGGGTGGTCACTGGTCGCCCTCCAAGTCGCCTTCCAGCTCCAGATACGTGGCGCGCAGCCGCTCCAGCGTGTCCGCGTCCGGCTCCGCCCACAGGCCCCGGTCCGCCGCCTCCAGCAGCCGCTCGGTGATCCCGCGCAGCGCCCACGGGTTGGACTTCTTCATGAAGTCCCGGTTCTCCGGGTCGAAGACGTACTCGGCGCTGAGCTTCTCGTACATCCAGTCGTCGACCACGCCCGCCGTCGCGTCGTAGCCGAACAGGTAGTCCACGGTCGCCGCCATCTCGAAGGCGCCCTTGTAGCCGTGCCGGCGCATGGCCGCCATCCAGCGCGGGTTCACCACCCGCGCCCGGAACACGCGGTGCGTCTCCTCGCCCAGCGTCCGGGTCCTCACCTGGTCGGGTACGGCCGAATCGCCCACGTACGCCTCGGGGTTGGCGCCCGTCAGGTGCCGGACCATGGCGACCATGCCGCCGTGGTACTGGAAGTAGTCGTCCGCGTCGACCAGGTCGTGCTCACGGGTGTCGACGTTCTTCGCCGCCACCGCGATCCGCCGGAACGCCGTCTCCATGTCCCCGCGCGCCGCCCGTCCGTCGAGCCCGCGCCCGTAGGCGTAGCCGCCCCAGACGGCGTACACCTCGGCCAGGTCGGCGTCGCTGCGCCAGTTCCGCGCGTCGATCAGCGGCAGCAGACCGGCGCCGTACGCCCCCGGCTTCGAGCCGAAGATCCGGGCCGTGGCCCGGCGCCGGTCGCCGTGCCCGGCCGCGTCCTCCTCCACGTGCGCCCGCACGTAGTTGGACTCGGCCGGCTCCGCCAGCTCGGCCACCGCCCGCACCGCGTCGTCGATCAGCCCGACCACGTGCGGGAACGCGTCCCGGAAGAACCCGGAGATGCGGACGGTGACGTCGATGCGCGGGCGCCCCAGCTCCGCGAGCGGGATCACCTCGAAGCCGGTCACCCGGCGCGAGGCGTCGTCCCACACCGGGCGGCAGCCCAGCAGCGCCAGGATCTCGGCGATGTCGTCGCCCTGGGTGCGCATCGCGGACGTGCCCCACACCGTGAGGCCCACCGACCGGGGGTACTCCCCGGTGTCGCTCAGGTACCGCTGCACCAGCGAGTCCGCCAGCGACTGGCCGACCTCCCAGCTCAGCCGGGACGGGATCGCCTTGGGGTCGACCGAGTAGAAGTTGCGGCCCGTCGGCAGGACGTTGACCAGGCCCCGGGTCGGGGAGCCCGACGGGCCCGCCGGGACGTAACCGCCGTCCAGCGCCCGCAGGATGTGCCCGATCTCGTCGGTGGTCCGCGCCAGTCGCGGTACGACCTCGTCGCACGCGAACTGAAGCACCGCGACCGCGGCGGGGAGTTCGGCGCCGAGCACGCCCCGCAGGACGGCGGGGACGACCGTACGGTCCCACGCCCGCGCCTCCATGCCCTCCGCGATCCGCCGGCACAGCTGCTCCAGCAGGTCGATGGTGTCGGCGGCGGTCCGGGACGGGCCGTCGACCAGGTCCGTCAGCTCCACCGGCACCTTCACCGGGACGCCCGGCTCGGCCAGCAGCTCCTTCTCCACCATGCCGAAGTGCGCCGCCAGCGCGGCCCGCAGACCGGGCAGCGCGTCGGCCCGGCCGCCCCACACCTGGGAAGCGCGCAGCACGGCCAGTACGAGGTTCACGCGCGGTTCGCCGACCGGGCCGCCGCCCAGGATGTGCAGGCCGTCGCGGATCTGCACGTCCTTGATCTCGCACAGGTATCCGTCGATGTGCATGACGAACTCGTCGAACGCCTCGTCGTCCGGCTGCTCGTCCACGTGCAGGTCGTGGTGCAGCTCCGCCGCCTTGACCAGCGTCCAGATCTGGGCGCGGACGGCCGGGGCCTTCGCCGGGTCCAGGTCGGAGACGAGGGCGTACTCGTCCAGCAGCTGCTCCAGCTTGGCCAGGTCGCCGTAGGTGTCCGCGCGGGCCATCGGCGGCACCAGGTGGTCGACCACGGTGGCGTGCCCGCGCCGCTTGGCCTGGGTGCCCTCACCGGGGTCGTTGACGATGAACGGGTAGATCAGCGGCAGCTCGCCGAGCACGGCGTCCGGGGCACACCCGCGCGACAGGCCCAGTCCCTTGCCCGGCAGCCACTCCATCGTGCCGTGCTTGCCCATGTGCACGATCGCGTCCGCGCCGAAGCCCCCCTCCGATGCGGCGGCCTCCAGCCACCGGTAGGCCGCCATGTAGTGGTGGGAGGGCGGCATGTCGGGGTCGTGGTAGATCGCGATCGGGTTCTCGCCGAAGCCGCGCGGCGGCTGGATCATGACGACGACGTTCCCGAACCGGAGGCTGGCCAGCACGATGTCGTCGCCGTCCACGTAGAGGCCGCCCGGAGGCTCGCCCCACGCCTCGGTCATCGCGTCCCGCAGCCCGGGGTCCAGCTTCTCGAACCACGCCCGGTAGTCGGCCAGCGGCACCCGCGCGGGCGCGGCGGCCAGCTGCTCCTCGGTCAGCCACTCCACGTCGTGCCCGCCGGCCTCGATGAGCCGGTGGATCAGCTCGTCGCCGCCCGAGGGGTACTCCGTGACCCCGTACCCGGCGTCCCGCAGCGCGTCCAGCACCCGGACCGCCGACGCGGGCGTGTCCAGGCCGACCGCGTTGCCGACCCGGGAGTGCTTGGTCGGGTACGCCGTGAAGACCAGCGCGATCTTCTTCTCCGCGTTCGGCTTGTGCTTCAGCCGGGCGTGCCTGACGGCGATCCCGGCCACGCGGGCGGCCCGCTCGGGGTCGGCGACGTACACCGGGACCTCGTCGGGGCCCTGCTCCTTGAAGGAGAACGGCACGGTGATCAACCGGCCGTCGAACTCCGGGATCGCGACCTGCATCGCCGCGTCCATGGGGGACAGGGCCGCGTCGGACTCCTCCCACGCGGCCCGCGAGGAGGTGAGGCACAGCCCCTGGAGCACCGGGACGTCCAGGTCGGCGAGCGCGCCGATGTCCCAGGACTCCTCGTCACCGCCCGCCGACGCCTGGGAGGCGTGCGTGCCGCCGGCCGCGAGCACGGTGGCGACCAGCGCGTCGGCCCGCCCCAGCAGCTCGTACAGGGCGGGGTCCGCGCCGCGCAGCGAACCGCAGTACACCGGGAGGGCGTTGGCGCCCCGCGCCTCGATCGCCTCGCACAGGGTGTCCACGAAGGCGGTGTTGCCGCTCAGTTCGTGCGCCCGGTAGAAGAGCACGCCCACGGTCGGCCGGCCGTCCTGGACCTCGTACGCGCCGTGGACGCCGAACTCCGGCATCCGGCGCGGCTCCTCGAAGCCCTCGCCGGTCAGCAGCACGGTGTCCGACAGGAACCGGGACAGCTCCAGCAGGTTCTCGGGACCGCCCTCGACCAGGTACTTCAGCGCCTCCGCGACCACACCGGCCGGCACCGACGACTCCGCCATCAACTCGGCGTCCGGCACGGCCTCGCCGCCCAGCAGCACGGTCGGGACGCCGGACGCCTTCAGCGCGGCCAGCCCGTCCTCCCAGGCCCGCTTGCCGCCCAGCAGCCGTACGACGGCGAGGTCCGCGCCCTCGACCAGGCCCGGCAGCTCTCCGGCGACGTCGACGCGGGTGGGGTTGCCGATGCGGTAGCCGGCGCCGGACGCCCGGGCGGCCAGCAGATCCGTGTCGGCGGTCGACAACAACAACACTGTGCTCATGCGGGCGCTCCCGGTGGAATGAAAGGCAGTCCTTGCGGCGCGCCCGACTCGATGAGCCGCCACAGCGCGTCCGTGTCCGCGTGCTGTTCGATCAGGTCGCCGAGCCGGTCGAGCTGCTCCTCGCGCAGCTCGGCGAAGGAGGTGTCCGGCGCGGGCACGAAGCGGCGGCCCGCGGCGGCGGCCACCTCGCGCAGGAAGGCCCGCCGGAAGCCGTCCGACTCCAGCGAGCCGTGCCAGTGGGTGCCCCAGGTCTGGCCCACCCGGCAGCCGTCCAGGAAGGGTTCGCCGCCCTCGACCGAGGCCACCCCGTGGTGGATCTCGTAGCCGTCGACCCGCTCGCCGAGGGCTTCGCCGCTGGGCCGGGTGAGGGTCTTCTCGCGGGCGAACCGCACCCGGACGGGCAGGACGCCGAGCCCGGGGACGGCTCCGGCGCGGGACTCGACGTCGTCCTCGATGTGCTCGCCGAGGATCTGGAAGCCGCCGCAGATACCGAGGACCGGGCGTCCCTGCGCGGCCCGGCGGACGAGGGCGTCGGCCAGCCCCCGCTCCCGCAGCCACTCCAGCGCCCGTACGGTCCCGCGCGTGCCCGGGACGACGACGAGATCGGCGTCCGCGAGCTCCTCCGGCCGGTCCACGAACCGCACGACCACGCCCGGTTCGGCGGCCAGCGCGTCCACGTCGGTGAAGTTGGACATCAGCGGGATCGCGCACACGGCGACCCGCAGCACGTCCTCGCCGACCGGGGGAGCGACCGTGGACTCCCGTACGGTGCCCCGCAGCGACACCCTCAGCCCGTCCTCCTCGTCGATGCCGAGCCCGTGCCGGAAGGGCAGCACGCCGTACGTGCGCCGCCCGGTGAGGTCCCGGAGCATGTCCAGCCCGGGTTCCAGCAGGCTGACATCGCCCCGGAACTTGTTCACCAGGAACCCGGCGACCAGCTCCTGGTCCTGCGGTGAGAGCAGGGCGACGGTGCCGAAGAAGGAGGCGAACACGCCCCCGCGGTCGATGTCGCCGACGACGAGCACCGGCAGCCGCGCGTTCCGTGCGATCCCCATGTTGACGATGTCGGTCCGCCGCAGGTTGATCTCGGCCGGGCTCCCCGCCCCCTCACAGATCACCGCGTCATACGTGCCCCGCAACTGAGCCAGGCAGTCCAGCACCGTGCCCAGCAGCCGCTGTTGGCGCCCGCCGTGGTACCCGCGCGCGCTCAGTTCGCCCACCGGCTTGCCCAGCAGCACCACCTGGCTGCTCTGCTCGCCGCCGGGCTTGAGCAGCACCGGGTTCATCAGCGCGGTCGGCTCCACCCGGCAGGCCTGGGCCTGCATGGCCTGCGCCCGGCCGATCTCCGCGCCCTCGCGCGTGACGAACGAGTTCAGGGACATGTTCTGCGCCTTGAACGGCGCGACCTTCACGCCCTGGCGCACCAGCCAGCGGCAGATGCCCGCCGTCACGACGCTCTTGCCCGCGTCGGAGGTGGTGCCGGCGACGAGGAGACCACCGTTCACTTCCCACGTCCTTTCATCAGGGAGCGCGCGGCCAGCGTGGTGCCGAGCGCGAGCAGGCCGACGCGGCGCGAGAGCCGTACGGCCCGGTCGATGTCGGTGACGCGGACCGGCCGTCCGGTGGCGCCGTTCAGCACCGGGCGGTGTTCGACCCGGCCGCCGTAGGAGAGCGTCCCGCCCAGGCGCACGCCGAGGGCGCCCGCGAAGGATGCCTCCACGGGCCCGGCGTTGGGGCTCGGATGCCGCCGCGCGTCCGCCCTCCAGGCGCGCACGGCGCCGCGCGGATCGGGTCCGGCCACGGCGGCGAGTACGGCGGTCAGCCGGGCCCCCGGCCAGCCGGCGACGTCGTCCAGGCGGGCGGAGGCCCAGCCGTAGCGCCGGTGGCGGACCGACTTGTGACCCACCATCGCGTCCAGGGTGTTGACCGCCCGGAAGCCGAGCAGACCCGGGACCCCGGCCACGGCGCCCCAGACGAGCGCGCCGACCACGGCGTCGGAGGTGTTCTCGGCGACCGACTCGACCACGGCCCGGGCGATGCCGTCGGCGTCCAGCGCCTGCGGGTCCCGGCCGCACAGGTGCGGCAGCCGGGCGCGGGCGGCCTCGACGTCCCCGGCCTGAAGGGCACGCCCGACAGTGCGGGCCTCCCGGGCGAGCGAGGTGCCGCCGACGACGGCCCAGGTGGCGGCGGCGGCCAGCGCGGCGGAAGCGGTACGGGAGGGGCGTACGGCGCGTGCGGTCAGCGCGCCGAGGGCGACGGCGCCACCGGCGCACACGGCGGTGTGCAGCGCGCCCCAGCCACGGTGGTCGTGCCACAGGGCGCGTTCCACGGCCCCGGCCGCCCGGCCGAACGCGGCGACCGGATGCCCGCGGCGCGGATCGCCGAGGAGCAGGTCACCGAGGACGCCGGCGGCGGCGCCGTACGCGTATGTGCGATCGGCACCCATCGGCTCAGCCGGCCGTGGGAACAGGAACGGTCCTGGTACGGGTCCTCGATCGGCAGCCGAGCATGGCGATATGTGTCCTCACTCAGGGTGTCCGCGCCCTGGTTCGACGTGAAATCGGCGGTGAGAGTTCCTGGCTCCCGGGGTTCTTCCCCGGTGACAGTGGCGGGACCGCGCCGGATTCGCACCGGCTTCCTCTCTTGCCGCCGTACATGGCCTGGGCAGTCCACCACGTGCCCGGAACGGCCGTCAACTTGCCTTTGACCTGGGACGCCGGACTGTGCTGAGGCCCACATCGCCGGTCTGCCGGACGGTGGCCGGACGACATGCGTCGGCCCCGCCGGTCCCGCTGAAGCGGAGGCCCGGCGGGGCCGGCGTCGGGTGTCGGACCGTCAGGGCTTGACGACGATCAGGTAGATCCCGTACGCCACCGCCGCCGCACAGGCCGCGAAGCACACGTAGGCGCCGGTGACGGCGAGGGCGGCGGACCCGCCCCGGGCCGCGGCCTTCTCACGGCGCGACAGGCCGTTGATGCCGAGGGTGAACAGGACCACCAGGCCCACCGTGAACGCGAGGCTGACGCCGAAGACGGAGCCGAGGGCCGCCCAGTCGATCTTCATGGGGATGCTTCCTTCAGTAACCGTGTGCGCGGGGTCAGACCGCGGCGGCCGGCGGGGCGGCCGGGGCGGCGGGGGAGGGCTCGGTGGCCGGGGCGGCGATCACGGCCGTCAGGTCCTCGGTGACCAGGCCCGCCGGGGGCGGGGTCACGGCGGCGATGGCGGCGGTGACCACACCGGCCGGCTCGCCGGCCTCCTCGACCACGTTGGTGTGGTCGACGACCTCGCGGCGGGAGATCTTCCAGATCGCGGCGCTCGCGGCGACCAGGAAGACGGCGACGACGGCGGTGCCCCAGTCGCCCAGGTCGGTGACGGACTCGGCGCCCGCACCGACCAGCGCGGCGGCCGGGAGGGTCAGCGCCCAGGCGACGAACATGCGGGTCGCGGTCGACCAGCGGACCACGCCGCCCTTGCGGCCGAGGCCCGCGCCCATCACCGAGCCGGAGACGACGTGCGTGGTGGAGAGGGAGAAGCCGAGGTGGGAGGAGGCCAGGATGGCGGTCGCGGCGCTGGTCTGGGCGGCGAAGCCCTGGCGCGGCTCCAGGTCGGTCAGGCCCTTGCCCATGGTGCGGATGATGCGCCAGCCGCCGATGTAGGTGCCGAGTGCGATGGCCATGCCCGCCGAGAGGATCACCCAGGTGGGAGGGTTGGAGCCGGGGGCGATGGAGCCGCCCGCGACGAGGGCGAGGGTGATGATGCCCATCGTCTTCTGGGCGTCGTTGGTGCCGTGCGCGAGGGAGACCAGGCCGGCGGAGGCGATCTGGCCGGCGCGGTAGCCCTTGCGGGTGGCCTCGCCGTCGGCGGTGCCGACGCCGTAGGAGAAGCGGGTGGCCAGCAGCGAGGCGAGGCCCGCGACGATCGGCGCGGCGACGGCCGGGAGCAGCACCTTGGTGACCAGGGCGTCACCGTGGACGGCACCGAAGCCGGCGGAGGCGACGGTGGCGCCGACCAGGCCGCCCGTCAGGGCGTGCGAGGAACTGGAGGGCAGGCCCACCAGCCAGGTCAGCAGGTTCCAGAGGATCGCGCCGACCAGGGCGGCGAAGATGACCTCGGGACGGATGCCGGTCTCGTCGACGAGACCCTTGGAGATCGTGTTCGCGACCTCCACGGAGAGGAAGGCGCCCACAAGGTTGAGGACGGCGGACATGGCAACCGCGATCTTCGGCTTCAGGGCGCCTGTGGAGATGGTGGTGGCCATCGCGTTCGCGGTGTCGTGGAAACCGTTCGTGAAATCGAACGCGAGAGCGGTTACCACCACAATCGCGAGGATCAGCGAGAAGCTTTCCATTTACCCAGGCAATCGTTCGAGGTCATTGGCTGGATGAACGTAGGCAACCTGGGTGAACGGAAGATGAACTGGGGCGGGCTTCGGGGTGTCGGTAACGCGCGTACGGGGTTCCGTTTTCACGTCGTCGGCCAAGCGCGCCTTGGCTAGTGGCCGCGCGCGAAGAGCCGCAGCCGGCTCAGGGAGCCGTTGAAGAGATTCTGGTCACCCGGCAGCCTGCCCTTGACGTCGTGCTGCCAGAACGTCCAGTACCGCCAGCCGCCCGGCAGCGCGCCCGGCCGCGAGGTGCCGTGGCGGGCGATCCACAGGGCGTGGGAGGAGGAGAAGGCGCGGCTGTTCCCGGTGCACAGCTTCCACCACTGGGTGGTGGTGTAGATCACCGGACGGCGGCCGGTCTCCTCCTTGATCCTGTTGCTGAACGACCGGATCCAGCGGACCATCCGGGCCTTGCCCAGTCCGTAGCACTTGTGCTTCGCGTCGTACGGGTTGTACTCGATGTCCAGCGCGGGCGGCAGTGTCCAGCCGTCCGCCCGCCAGTCGCCGCCGTGCCGCACGAAGTACGCGGCTTGCTCGGCGCCGGAGGACCGGTCCGGCCGGGCGAAGTGGTACGCGCCCCGGATCAGTCCCGCCTCGCGGGCGCCGGAGTACTGCCCGGAGAAGTAGGGGTTGCGGTAGCCCGTGGACTCGGTCGCCTTGACGTAGACGAACCGCGCGCCCTTGGCCCGGGCGGCTGTCCAGTCGACCCGCCTCTGGTAGGACGACACGTCGTGGCCCCTGGGCGGGTTTCCGGTCAGGAGCGGCAGCGCGCCCGGGGCCGGGGGTGCGGCCGTCTCCGGCGCGCCGGTCGGCCCCAGTGGTCCGGCGGACGCGGTCGTGGCGGTCGCGAGGGCGAGGGCCGCCGTGGCCGCCGTGAGGACACCGGCGCGGCGGCGGACAAGGGTGCGTTCACGGGCCATACGGCTCCCCCGGAGTGGACGTCCAGTCGGCAAGAGGGATCATTGAAGGCCCGCTGATCACCGCATCTGTGTCGATTTATGGCGTTTCGTACCGAGATCCGCCCGTTCGGCCGTATCGTTTCCGCACGGGAACCACCGGACCGGCCGCTCCGCCGCCGGTCCGGCTGGCAGGATCACGGCATGGCTGAAGCGCTGCGGAACACGGACGACGGGCACCAGGGCGGGCGGCAGGACGCGCGACAGGACGGCGGACAACGGGACGTGCGGCAAGGGGACGCGCGTCAGGACCAGGCACGGCTCTGGGCGGAACTGGTCGCGACGGCACGCCGGACCGTCGCCGACGGACTGGTGGTCGGCACCTCCGGCAACGTCTCCGCCCGCGTCGGGGACCTCGTCCTGGTGACCCCGTCCGGAGTCCCCTACGACCGGCTCACCCCGGACGACATCACCGGCGTCGACCTCACCGGACGCCAGGTGCTCGGCACGCTCGCGCCGACCAGCGAGCTGCCCATGCACCTCGCCGTCTACCGCACCACCGACGCCCGCGCCGTCGTCCACACCCACGCCGTGCACGCGACCGCGGTCTCCACGCTCGTGCCCGAACTGCCGCCGGTCCACTACATGACCGCCGCCCTCGGCGGCCCCGTCCGGGTCGCCCCCTACGCCGCCTACGGCTCCGGAGAGCTGGCCGAGAACATGCTCCGCGCCCTCGCCGGCCGCTCCGGCTGCCTCCTCCAGAACCACGGCACGATCACCTACGGCGCCACCCTCGACCAGGCCTACGACCGCACCGCCCAGCTGGAGTGGATGTGCCGCCTGTGGCTCACGGCGTCCTCCGTGCCGGGCCTGACCCCGTCCCTGCTGACGGAGGCACAACTGACCGAGGCCGGGGAACGCTTGAAGGGATACGGCCAACGGAGGTGACCCCTTGCTGTCCTCGACGCGCCGCAACGGCGCCCAGCCACGACGTACGCACCCGGTGGTGCCGCACCCGCCCGCGCCCCGACGGTCCTCCCTTCCGCTGGCCGGTGGCCGCGGCCCCGCCGACACTGGAGCCGTGCGCACCGTCAAAGCCACCGTCGCCGGGCTCACCGCGGTCCTGGCCGCCGGGATGGCGTCCGTCGCCGCCGGCCGGCTCGCCAGCGACGCCGCGCTGAAGGCCCCGGCGGGCCGCCCGCTGCCCACCGAGCCCCGCCTCACCGTGCACGGCACGGCCGCCGGCCAGATCACGCTCACCCGCGACCTGGCGGCCCTGCGCCCCGGCACCTACGGCCTCGCCGGCGACGGCACCCACGCGGTCGTCGGCCCCGTCCTGGAGGCGGCCCAGCACACCGCCGACACGGTCGTACGCCGTCTGGAACGCGTCACCCACGGCACCTTCGCCCCCGGCGACGCGGTCTGGCTCACCCCGAATCTGTACGTCGGCGACCCCGGCACCGCCCTCGGCCTGGACCACGCCGACGTCGACGTGCCCGGCGAGCTGGGCGCCCTGCCCGCCTGGTTCGTGCCCGGCCGGCGGGACACCTGGGTGATCGCCGTGCACGGCCTCGGCACCACCCGGGAACACGCCATGAACGTGATGGGCTTCCTGCACGGCCGCCGGCTGCCCGTCCTCGCCCTCGCCTACCGCGGCGATCTCGGCGCCCCGCGCCCGCCCGACGGCCTCAACCACCTCGGCGACACCGAGTGGCGGGACGTCGAGGCGGCGATCCGCCACGCCGTCCGCCACGGCGCCCGCCGGGTCGTCCTGCTCGGCTGGTCCACCGGCGCCACCATGGCCCTGCGCGCCGCCGAGCACTCCGCGGTCCGGGACCGCATCGCCGGACTCGTCCTGGACTCGCCGGTGCTCAGCTGGGAGGCCACCCTGCGGGCCCTGGCCAGGGCCCGCCACACCCCGCAACCGCTGCTGCCGCTCGCCGTCCGGGCCGCGCAGGGCCGGGCCGGACTGCACGCCGACCGGGTGGCCGAGACCGCCGACCCCGACCGGCTCCGGGTCCCCACCCTGATCATCCACGGCCCGGACGACCGGGTCGCCCCCTGGGAGTTCTCCCGCAGGTTCGCCCGGCGCCGCACCGACCTGGTCGCCCTGCACACCGTCGCGCGCGCCCCGCACGCGGCGATGTGGAACGCGGACCCCGAGGAGTACGAGGAGCGGCTGCGGCGGTTCCTGACCCCGCTGATGTGACAGAAGGGTCCGCTGTGACTCCACGGGCTTCCGGGCCGGCGTGACGCCCGCGCGCCCGGGGCCGCCGTCACCGGCGCGAAACATTCCGTTTAAGGGCGTACGACTGGCGTGATCGTGCCTCCTCGGCCCCTTCCGCGCCCGGTGCGTTGGCCAGCCCCGTCGCCCGCCGTGACATTCCGTTTGGGTTTTCGGACCGTCAACCGGAAGACTGCACCCGTGACGTCCCGTATCCCGCGCGACTCCAGGCTCCGACTCGTCCGACCGCGACCCCTGGCCGCCGCCCCCAGAGCTGTGAACCAGCGGCGCCCACGCCGCCCCGCACCCCGGCCGCCGGAGGGCACCCCCGCCCCGGCAGAACTGGCCGGAATGGCCCGCGCCGGTCTGGCCGGCGCGGTCCGCGTCGCCCGCTGGGCCGACGCCGCACTCGGCCCCGGCCGCGCCGGTGCCACCACCGACGGCAAGGCCACCCTCTCCGCCGCCACCGCCGAACGCGCCGCCGCCGACCTCGGCCTGAGCGCCGCTCAGGTCCGCGCCGAGTGGGACACCGCCCGCCTCGCCGGACTCGTCGAGGTGCACGGCGACAGCGCGCGCCCCGGCTGGCGGCTGCGCGCCTGGGACCGCGACGACAGCGCCGTGCTGCGCGGCTGGGTCGCCCTCTTCGACGCCTGGTCGCTCGCCTGCCCCGAACCCGACGGGCACGAGCCGGCCGCCGTCGCCGAGGTCGTCTCGGCCATGCCCCAGGTGCTCTCCTTCCTCCAGCTGTCCGCCGGACCGGTCCCCGTCGAGCAGCTGCTCGACCTGCTCCAGCAGCGGGTCACCGAACTGCGCACCGAACGCTGCGAGGTCGCCTACGAGCCCGGCACCGGACAGCCCGCCGAAGCCCCGGGCCCGGCGGATGCCGCCCCGGCCGCGGACGCCCCGCTCAACCCCCTGCTCGACTGGGCGCTGCGGGCCCTGGCCTGCGTCGGCGCGCTCACCTACGGCGACGGCCAGGCCACGCTCACCCCGCTCGGCAACTGGGCGGTCTGGGTCAAGCTGGAGCAGATCTGCGTGGCCGCGCAGAGCCCCGCCGGCAACATCGAGCAGTCCGCCGAGGACATGCTGCGCGGCTGCGCCCAGCTCCGGCCCAACGCGGCCCGCGCCGAGTACCGCGCCTGGCTCGCCGCCCGTCCCGTCGGCAGCGCCGTCACCGAGCTGATCGGCGCCGCCCGCGGCGACGACGCCCTGCTGCGCGGCCTGGCCTTCGAGGCGCTGCGCGTCGTCGGCGCCCCCGCCGAGCCCGACGTACGGTCCGTCGTGGACGAGCCGGCCCTGCGGCCGTACGCCCTGCTGTGGCTGGCCGAGCACGACGGCGTCGACCCGGAGGACGCCCACGAGGTGCTCACCCGGGACGAGGCCACCTGGCTGTGGGTGGACACCGCCGCCGCCGTCGCCGACCACGGCGAGGCGCCGATGCTGGTCCGGCACCTGGAGTCCGCGGTGCAGCCCACCGTCCCCCAGCTGCTCGACGAGGTCCGCGCCGTCGGCCACCCGCGCACCGTGCAGGTCCTGGTCGCGCTCGCCGCCGCCCACCCCGACCCGGCCCTGGCCAAGGCCGTCCGCCGGGCCGCGTTCCAGGTGCACACCGGGAGCTGAGCGGGAGACCGGGCAGGCGGTAGCCGGGGGAGCGGCTCAGACGCCGATCTCGGGGGCGTACGTCCCGAAGCTCCAGATGTTCCCCTCGGCGTCCTTGGCCAGGTAGTCCCGCGAGCCGTAGTCCTGGTCCGTCGGGGGCATCAGGATCTCCACCCCGTGCGCCACGGCCCGCTCGTGGTGGGCGTCCACGTCGTCCACCACGACGTACACCCCGGCGGGTCCCGCGTCCTGCATCGCCGCGTCGAAGAGGCCGCCGCGACCCTTGGAGCCGATCATCACCGCGCCGTTGCCCTGGACCAGCTCGGCGTGCATCACCTTGCCGTCCTCCGTCTCGTACACCGACAGCTCGGTGAAGCCGAGGGCCTCCGTGAGCTGCCTGATCGCCGCCCTGGCGTCCGCGTACAGCAGCGTGGGACAGATGCCCGGCCGTGTCCCGCCACCCGTGCCCGCCATGCCGATCACTCCTTCGTGCATCGGTTCCGCCTGCTCTGCGAGTCTCGCAGCTGCCACTGACAACGCTCCGGCGCGACGGGCCGCAGCGCGCCGCGCCGTGGCTCGGGCCGGGTATGGCGGCGGGCGGTCCGGCGCCCGGCCCCGCCCCGCCCCGCCGAACGGGGGGACTTACCGCCCCGCCCGCCCGGCCACCCCGCCGGCCCGGCGGGCGGTGACTACGCTCGGCGGCTGATCCGGGACGGTGGTACCCAAAGGGGGCGAGGTGGCACTTCCACCCGTGGGCCGCCTCGCCGTCGCCCTCCTCCTGGCCGTCGTCACCCTCGGCCTCCTCGGCGCGGCCCGGCAGCTGCGGCCGGTCCCCTACGGCGACCGGCTCCTGACCGCCGGGCCGCACGCCGGAACCTGGGCGGCGCGGGTGCGGGACGGTGCCGTGGCCGGCCACGACAGCCGTACCGGTGCGCTCCGGTGGCGCTACGCGCGCGCGGGGCACCGTCCCGTCGACGTGGTGCACGCGCGCGGGGAGGTGATCGCGCTCTGGGACGACGGCCTGCTCACCGACACCGACGGCTGGTCCGTGCGCTGGCACCGCGCCCTGCCCGACGCGGCCGAGTGGCTCCCGGCCCAGGGCGGCACCGGCGTGCTGCGCCCCCTCGGCCGCGGCATCCTCGCCGTCGTCACCCCCCGCCGCGTCACCGCGTACCGCACCGCCGACGGCGACCTGCGCTGGGTGCTGCCCGCCCGGAACGGCTGCGCCTTCCGTCCCGAGGGCGCCGTCCGCCGGGGCGCGGCCCTGCTCCTCGCCCAGCCCTGCGCGGACGCCGCGTGGACCGGCCAGCTCGTGGCCCTGGACGACCTGGGCCGGATCGCGCCCGGCCGCACCCCGCTGGGGAACGATCTCCCGCGTCCGCGCCCCGGACGCCTGGAGGCGGAAAACCGCTTGCACGGCCCCGTTAGACTTTCCCTCATGGCCATTCTCCTCGCGCATTAGACGGCGGGAACGTCCTCAGCCGCCCACCCGCCAACCCCTGTACGCCCTGGAGTCTGTCCGTGATCTCCGCCTCCGGTATCGAGCTGCGCGCCGGCGCGCGCGTCCTCATCGAGAACGCCACCTTCCGTGTCGCCAAGGGTGACCGCATCGGCCTCGTCGGCCGCAACGGCGCAGGCAAGACCACCCTCACCAAGTGCCTGGCCGGCGAAGGCATCCCCGCCGGCGGCACGATCACCCGCTCCGGCGAGGTCGGCTACCTCCCGCAGGACCCCCGCACCGGCGACCTGGACGTCCTCGCCCGCGACCGCGTCCTCTCCGCGCGCGGCCTGGACGTGCTGATCCGCAAGATGCGCGAGAACGAGGAGCGCATCGCCAACGGCAAGGGGTCCACGCGCGAGAAGGCCCTGAAGCAGTACGAGCGCCAGGAGACGGAGTTCCTCACCAAGGGCGGGTACGCCGCCGAGGCCGAGGCCGCCACGATCGCCGCCGCCCTCAACCTGCCCGACCGGGTGCTCGGCCAGCCGCTGCACACGCTCTCCGGTGGCCAGCGCCGCCGTATCGAGCTGGCCCGCATCCTGTTCTCCGACGCGGACACCCTGCTCCTGGACGAGCCGACCAACCACCTCGACGCGGACTCGATCATCTGGCTGCGGGACTACCTGAAGACCTACCGCGGCGGTTTCATCGTGATCTCCCACGACGTCGACCTGGTCGAGACGGTCGTCAACAAGGTGTTCTACCTGGACGCGAACCGGTCCGTGATCGACATCTACAACATGGGCTGGAAGCTGTACCAGCAGCAGCGCGAGGCCGACGAGAAGCGCCGCAGGCGCGAGCGGGCCAACGCCGAGAAGAAGGCCGCGGCGCTCAACGCCCAGGCCGACAAGATGCGCGCCAAGGCCACCAAGACGGTCGCCGCGCAGAACATGGCCCGCCGCGCCGAGAAGCTGCTCTCCGGCCTCGAAGACGTCCGGATGTCCGACAAGGTCGCCAAGCTCCGCTTCCCGGAGCCCGCGCCCTGCGGCAAGACCCCGCTGATGGCCGAGGGCCTGTCGAAGTCGTACGGCTCGCTGGAGATCTTCACCGACGTCGACCTGGCCATCGACAAGGGGTCCCGGGTGGTCATCCTGGGCCTCAACGGCGCCGGCAAGACCACGCTGCTGCGGCTGCTCGCGGGCGTGGAGACGCCGGACACCGGCCGGGTCGTCCCCGGTCACGGGCTCAAGCTCGGCTACTACGCGCAGGAGCACGAGACCCTGGACGCCGACCGCACGGTCCTGGAGAACATGCGCTCGGCCGCCCCCGACATGGACCTGGTCGAGGTCCGCAAGGTGCTCGGCTCGTTCCTGTTCTCCGGCGACGACGTCGACAAGCCGGCCGGGGTCCTCTCCGGCGGCGAGAAGACCCGGCTCGCCCTGGCGACCCTGGTGGTGTCCTCGGCGAACGTGCTGCTCCTGGACGAGCCGACCAACAACCTGGACCCGGCCAGCCGCGAGGAGATCCTCGGCGCCCTGCGCACCTACAAGGGCGCGGTCGTCCTCGTCACCCACGACGAGGGCGCCGTCGAGGCGCTCCAGCCGGAGCGGATCATCCTGCTGCCGGACGGCGTCGAGGACCTGTGGGGCTCCGACTACGCGGATCTCGTCGCCCTCGCGTGATCGAAAGATTGATCCACCGCGTCTGGATCATTCGGCCCATCGGTGATCCATCATCTGTGTGAGATCTCCTCGTACCGCGGTGTGTCGTACACGCATTTTCCGGCCGATCCCCCGGTTGTCGGGGGATCGGCCGCTGTGCGTTCCTGACCTGGCACTTCACGAATCCACCCGGACGGCCCTATGGGCCGCACCCCATGGAATCCCCTATTCCGCTTGTGGGGATCGGCTCCTGTCGTCACAACGATGTCTCACGGACCTTGCCGAATGGGTGGCCATCACGCCCAAGAGGGGTGATCATGAGGAGACCAGAGCGCACTTCCCATGAGGAGGCACGGGTGGCCGAGACTCTGAAGAAGGGCAGCCGGGTGACCGGCGCCGCGCGCGACAAGCTCGCGGCAGACCTGAAGAAGAAGTACGACTCCGGTGCGAGCATCCGGGCGCTGGCCGAGGAAACCGGCCGCTCGTATGGCTTTGTGCACCGGATGCTCAGCGAGTCGGGCGTCACGCTCCGTGGGCGTGGCGGAGCGACCCGGGGTAAGAAGGCCGCTTCGTCCTGACTCCGGGCGGCCCATCGGCTTCGGTGGTGGCCACCCGGTCGGCAGACCGACCGGCCGGGTGGTTACTGTGCAGTCACTTAGCTTCGCTCTGCTGACCGCACCCATCGGAGGCGCCCCATGGCTTGGCCCGAGCAGGACCTCGCTCCCGCACTCGACAAGGACGGCGTACGGCTCACCGTCGACGACGCGCTCGCCACGGTGACGCTGACCAACCCGGCCAAGCGCAACGCGCAGAGCCCCGCCCTGTGGCGGGCGCTCGCCGAGGCCGGGCGGCTGCTGCCGGGCTCCGTCCGGGTCGTGGTGCTGCGTGGCGAGGGCAAGTCCTTCTCCGCCGGGCTGGACCGCCAGATGTTCACCCCGGAGGGGATTCCGGGCGAGCCGACCTTCATCGACCTCGCGCGTCGTGACGACGCCGGGATCGACGCGACCATCGCCGAATACCAGGAGGCGTTCACCTGGTGGCGGCGGACCGACATCGTGTCCATCGCCGCCGTCCAGGGGCATGCCATCGGGGCCGGCTTCCAGCTCGCGCTCGGCTGCGACCTCCGCGTCGTCGCCGACGACGTGCAGTTCGCCATGCGCGAGACCAGCCTCGGCCTCGTCCCCGATCTGACCGGCACCCACCCGCTGGTGGGCCTCGTCGGGTACGCCCGTGCGCTGGAGATCTGCGTGACCGGGCGGTTCGTCGGCGCCGAGGAAGCGGTGTCGAGCGGGCTGGCGAGTCTCGCCGTGCCCGCCGGGGAACTGGACGGGGCCGTGCGGGACCTGGCGGCAGCGATCATGGCGGCGCCACGGGACGCGGTGGTGGAGACCAAGGCGTTGCTTCGTGGTGCCCTCGACCGGACCTACGAGGAGCAGCGCGCGGCCGAGCGGGCCGCCCAGGCTCGACGGCTGCGGGACCTGGCCGGCCTCGGCGAATGAGCCGACAGCCGGTCAGTCCACCGCGGTGACCAGCACCGCCACCGTCGGGTGGTCCGGCAGGGCGTCCCGCACGGCCGCGCGGACCTGCCGGGCCACGTCCACGGCTCGGTGGGTCGCGTCGGTCGCCAGTTCCACGCGGATGTGACGGCGTGGCAGGGCGACCGCGCCGGCGTGCTCCTCGATGTGCACCGCCCGGCCCGGGCCGCCCAGGGACCCCGTCAGCCGGAGCACCCCGGGGACGGCCAGGGCCGCCTCCGTCACGGCGGTCCCGTCCGTGCCCATCGGCTCGCGGGCGGGTGGCGGTTGCGGTGCGCCGCCCGCCGGGGCGGCCGGCTCCAGCAGGTCAGGCTCCGGCGACTCCGGCTCCAGCAGGTCAGGCTCCAGCAGGTCCGTCGCCCGCAGATCGATCTCCGTGACCGCGAGGCCGAGCCGTTCCGTCGCGGCCCCCGCCAGGACGAGCCGCAGCCGGGACGCCGCCGTCGGCAACGGCTCCACGGCCGTCGCGGCGAAGTCCGCCGTCACGCGCAGCGGGCCCGGTGGCAGCGCGCTCGGCGGCGCCGGCACGACGGGCTCCGGCACGTCCTGCGGATCGGCGAGCGCGATCCGCAGCGCGCCCAGGCGCACCCCCGGCGCCCCGTCCGCCGCGGCGCGCCGCAGCACCGCCCCGGCCGCCTCCTCGGTGATCCACGCGCCGTCGCGCGGGCCGCCGAGCGGCAGCAGCCTGCCCAGCCCCACCTGGTGCCGCACCAACTGTGTCCACCGGTCCACCGTCATTCCAGCAGCCTGCCGTATCCACGGCGCGCGGCGGCGCAACCTTGCTTAGCGTGGTCGGAGGACGACGACCGGGCGGGGCGAGGACCGAAAGGGACGTACGGCGATGACCGACACGACGATCACCCCTGAAGGCGCCCACGAACCGCAGGTGCCGGCCCGCAAGGCCACCCGGCGCGGCGGCGGCGACCCGGCGGCCCGGGGCCGCACCACCATCGCCGACGGCGTCGTGGAGAAGATCGCAGGGCTCGCCGCCCGGGACGTGGTCGGCGTCCACGCCATGGGCAGCGGCCTCGCCCGCACCTTCGGCGCCGTACGGGACCGGGTGCCCGGCGGCGGCAAGTCGGTGACCCGGGGCGTCAAGGCCGAGGTCGGCGAGGTGCAGACCGCGCTCGACCTGGAGATCGTCGTGGACTACGGCGTCGCGATCGTCGATGTCGTCCGCGCCGTGCGGGAGAACGTGATCGCCGCCGTGGAACGCATGACCGGCCTGGAAGTGGTCGAGGTCAACATCGCGGTCAGCGACGTCAAGCTGCCCGAGGAGGAGGAAGAGGCGACGGAGCTCCGGATCCAGTGACACCCGGCACCCGAGACCGCACGCCCGACGAGCTGAGGAGCACCGCATGAGCATGGCCGTGGTCGGCATGATCGTCGGAATGGCGCTGGGGTTCGCCGGCTACTTCGGCGGTTTCGGTGCCTTCCTCCTGGTCGCGGCGCTGGGCGCCGTCGGCTTCCTCGCCGGCCGGTTCGCCGACGGCGACCTGGAACTCGGCGACGTCTTCCGCACCCGCGACGAGCGGCGGGACCGGCGGCGACCCCGGTGAGCGCCGGGACCGGCACACCCGACACCGGCACACCGTCCCCCGCGCCGCCCCTCGTGCCGCCGGCCGAGCGCGGTGCCACCCGGATCGCCGACCGGGTGGTGGCCAAGATCGCCGCGCAGGCCGCCCGCGAGGCCCTCGCGCCGCTGCCCGGTCCCGCCGCCGCGCCGCACGCCACGGTCGTCGTGGCCCAGCAGACGGCCCGGGTCCGCGTCCGCGTCGAACTCGGCTATCCCGGCGACATCGGCGCCCGCTGCGCCGCCGTACGCCGCCATGTCACCGCGCGCGTGGGCGCGTTGACGGACATGCGGGTGCCGGAGGTCGCCGTCGAGGTGGAACGACTGCACCCGACGACGGGTCAGGGACCGGCCGAAGAGTACGACGCGTCAGGGGACGGACCGATGAGCGAGACGCGGGGCACCCCGGCCGTCGCCGAGCCGCCCGGTGCCGCCCCGCCCGCCGGGAAGGGCAGCGGCCGGTTCTGGTCGCCGCGCCGCGTCCCCGCCGCCCTCGTCGCCGCCCTGCTGACGGCCGGTGCCGGACTCCTGCTGTACGACGTCGCCGCCGTGCGCGCCCACCGCCCCGCGATGCGCTGGCGCCGTGCCCTCGCCCGGCAGCTCGCCGAACGGCCCCTGGACGACCTCTGGGTACGGGTCGGCGCGGGCGTGGCCGCCGCGCTCGGCCTGTGGCTGATCGTTCTCGCGGTCATCCCCGGCCTGCGCGACCTGCTGCCGATGCGGCGCCCGCACCCCGACGTCCGGGCCGCGATCCGGCGCGGAGCGGCGGCGCCTGCGCGACCGGGTCGTGGAGGTGTCCGGCGTACGCGCGGCACGGGTGCGGATGGGCCGCCGGAAGGCCGACGTCCGGGTGGCCTCGCACTTCCGGGACCCGGACGACGTACGAGCCGACCTGGACACCGCGCTCGCCGAGGCGGTCCGGGACCTCGGACTGGCGCACCCGCCCAGGGCGGCCGTGCGTGTGGCCCGGCCCGGACGGAAGGAGTGAGCGCGATGCGCGGCGGTCTCCACCGCGTCCTGCTGGCCCTCACCGGTCTGCTGCTGCTCGCCCTCGGCGGCGTGGTCCTGGCCGTCGGACTGGGCGTGCGGCTTCCCTCCTGGTGGCCGCACACCGGTCCGCACGACGTCCTGCTCAGCAGGGCCGAACGCACCCACTGGCGGAACGCCCCCTGGTGGTGGCCGGCGGTCATCGCCGCCCTGACCCTCCTCGTCCTGCTCGCCCTGGCCTGGCTGACGGCGGCGCTGCGCCGCCGCCGGCTGACCGAGCTGCTGATCGACACCGGCGACGGCGGGGCCGCGCACCTGCGGGGCGCGGCCCTCCAGGACGCCCTGGCGGCCGAAGCGGCGGCCCAGCCGGGCGTGGCCCGGGCGCGCGTCCTCCTGCGGGGCCGCCGTACGGCTCCGGTGGTGCGGGCCTGGCTCCGGCTGGAAGCGGACGCGGCCCCGGCCGGAGCCCTGACCACGTTCACCACCGAAGCGCTGGCCCACGCGCGCGAGTCGGCGGGCCTGGCGTCGCTTCCGGCGGAGGTCCGGCTGGGCGAGGTCAGACACCGCGCGGAGAGGGTGACGTGACGGCCGCGGTTCCTAGAACCCGTGCCGCGTCCCGCCGTCCACCGGCACCATGACCCCCGTCACGTAGGAGGCCGCCGGGGACAGCAGGAACGCCGCCGTCCGTCCGAACTCCTCGGGCGTCCCGTACCTGCGCAACGGAATGCGGGACTCGTTCGCGGCCCGGGTGGCCTCCGGGTCGGCGGACAGGCCGTCCAGCTCCCGCATGCGGTCGGTGGCGATGCGTCCCGGCAGCAGGCCGACCACGCGGATGCCGCGCGGCCCCAGCTCGTCGGCGATCGACTTGGCGAAGCCGGCGAGTCCGGGCCGCAGCCCGTTGGACACGGTCAGCCCCGGGATCGGCTCGTACACCGAGCCCGACAGCACGAACCCGATGACCCCGCCCTCCTCCAGCTCGGCCGCCGCCGCGCGGGCGACCCGTACCGCGCCGAGGAACACCGACTCGAACGCGGCCCGCCACTGCTCGTCGGTGTTGTCGGCGACGAACCCCGGCGGCGGCCCGCCCACGCTCACCAGCACGCCGTGGAAGCCGCCGAAGTTCTCCCGGGCGGCGGCGATCAGCCGCTCGGGAGCCTCCGCGTCGGCGTTGTCCACGGCCACGCCCACCGCGTTCGGGCCCAGTTCGGTGGCCGCTTCGGCGACCCGCTGCTCGTCCCGGCCGGTGACGACCACCTTCGCCCCGTCGGCGACGAGTTCGCGCGCGGTGGCGTTGCCCAGCCCGCGCGTCGCTCCGGTGACGACGTACACCCGGTCCTTCAGTCCAAGATCCATGGTCCCTATCCTGCCCGGTCGTCCCCGTAGAGGATCAGCGCGGTGTTCACCAGGCCGACGTGGCTGAACGCCTGCGGGAAGTTGCCCAGCTGGCAGCCGTCCACGGGGTCGTACTCCTCGGCCAGCAGGCCCACGTCGTTGCACAGGCCCACCAGCCGGTCGAACAGCTCCCGGGCGTCCTTCGTCCGGCCGGTCAGGTGCAGCGCGTCCGCCAGCCAGAACGAGCAGGCCAGGAAGGCGCCCTCGCCGCTCGGCAGGCCGTCGATCACCGAGTCCTCGGTGTCGTACCGGCGCAGGAAGCCGTCGTGGCCGAGGTCGGCGCGGATCGCGTCGACCGTGCCGACCACCCGCGGGTCGTCCGGCGGCAGGAACCCGACGCGCGGGATGAGCAGCAGGGAGGCGTCGAGCTCCCGGGAGCCGTAGTACTGGGTGAACGTGTTGCGCTCCCGGTCGAAGCCCTTCTCGCAGACCTCGCGGTGCACCTCGTCGCGCAGCCGGCGCCAGCCCTCCAGGTCGCCCTGCAACGTCCGGTGCCGCTCCAGGGTCTTCACCGCCCGGTCGGCGGCCACCCACACCATCACCTTGGAGTGCACGAACTGGCGCCGGCCGCCGCGCACCTCCCACAGGCCCTCGTCCGGCTGCCGCCACGCCGACTCCAGGAACGTCATCAGCGAACGTTGCATGGCCCACATGTGCGGCTTCGTGGGCAGGCCCGAGGAGCGGGCCAGCGACAGCGAGTCCATCACCTCGCCGTACACGTCCAGCTGGAGCTGGTCGACGGCGCCGTTGCCGACGCGTACGGGGGAGGAGCCGGCGAAGCCGGGCAGCCAGGGCAGCTCGATCTCCCGCAGCCGCCGCTCGCCCGCGACGCCGTACATGATCTGAAGGTCGGCCGGGTTGCCGGCGACCGCGCGCAGCAGCCAGTCGCGCCAGGCCCCGGCCTCGTCCTGGAAGCCGGCCGAGAGCAGCGCGCCGAGCGTGAGGGTGGAGTCGCGCAGCCAGCAGTACCGGTAGTCCCAGTTGCGCACGCCGCCCGGCTGTTCGGGTAGTGAGGTGGTCGCCGCCGCGACGATCCCGCCGGTCGGGGCGTAGGTGAGCGCCTTGAGGGTGATGAGCGAGCGGACGACCGCGTCCCGGTACGGACCGTCGTACCGGCACCGGCGGGCCCAGCGCCGCCAGTCGGTGACACTGCTCTCCAGCGCCTCGTACGGGTCGGTGAGCGGCGGGCGTTTCTCGTGCGAGGGGTGCCAGGTCAGTACGAACGCGACCCGCTCGCCCTCCGCGACGGTGAACTCCGCGTGGGTGCCGTAGTCCTCGCCCCAGGTGTGCACGGCCGGCTCGGCGCGCAGCCAGACGGAGTCCGGCCCGGCGACGGCCACCCGGTGGCCGTCCGAGCGGCGCACCCACGGCATGACCGAGCCGTAGTCGAAGCGCAGGCGCAGTGTGCTGCGGACGGTGACCCGGCCGCTGACGCCCTCCACGATCCGTACGACATCGGGGGCGCGGTCGCGCTGCGGCATCAGGTCGGTGACGCGCACCACCCCGTCGGCGGTCTCCCACTCGGTGTCGAGCACCAGGGTGTCGGTCCGGTAGGCGCGGCGCGTGCAGACGTCCGCCCCCTTCGGCGCGATCCGCCAGTAGCCGTGGTCCTCGTCGCCCAGCAGCCGGGCGAAGCAGGAACCGGAGTCGAAGCGCGGCAGGCACAGCCAGTCGATCGAGCCGTCCCTGCCGACCAGGGCCGCGGTCTGCTCGTCGCCGATGAGGGCGTAGTCCTCGATGCGCGCGTTCACGGGATGCGGCTTCCCTGGGGACCAGGGGGCCAATCAGGTGGTGCGCCGGGGGAGTGACGTGTCCGCGCCGAAGCCGGTGGGCAGCGGGGGACACCGCGCCCGGCCGGACGGGAGGCGCCGCCCGCTCACACCGTGGCCGGTTCGCTCTCCTTCGGCTGCTGCTGGGCCGCGGCCTCCTCCCGGTCGCGGAGCTCCCGCCGGACCAGGAACCACCAGCCGACCGGCACGCCTGCCGCGAACAGCCACCACTGGATCATGTACGCGTAGTTCAGCGGGGCGTCCTCGCTGCCCGGGTCGGAGATCTGCTCCGGGGAGCCGCCCTTGGGCTCGGGCGCCGTCTGCTGGACGTAGCCGCCGAGCACCCGCGCGCCGAGCCGCCGGGCCTCCTCCGCGCTGTTGATCAGCATGATCTGCCGGTCGGGGAGGCCTTCGACGTTCTTGATGCCGCTCGCCGAGGTCGTCTCGTCGGCCATCAGCCGCCCGCTGACGGTGGTCCGGCCGGCCGGCGGGGCGGGGATCTTCGGGAAGGCGGTCTGCGCGCCGTTCGCCGGGATCCAGCCGCGGTTGACGAGCAGCACCTTGCCGTCGTCGAGGACGAACGGGGTGAGGACGTGGAAGCCGACCTCGCCGTCGGAGTTCGTCCGGCGCCGGACCACGACCTCCTTCGAGGTCTCGAAGGTGCCGGTCGCGGTGACCGTGCGGTACTTGTCGGCGCGGGTCACGGTGTGCCCGGGGGAGGTCAGCCGCTCGACCGGGACCGGCTCGGCGTGCAGCGCCGCGGAGACCAGGTTGTTGCGTGCGGTGCGCTGCTCGTAGCGGTGCTGCTGCCAGAAGCCCAGCTTTATCATCGTCGGGATCAGCGCGATCGCGACGAGGGTGAGGATCACCCACTGGCGGGACAACAGGAAGCGGTAGCGGTGCACCCCACGACGGTACCTCCGGGCCGTGGGGCGCATTCGGGCGGGTACCGGGTCAGACCCGGTCGACGATTCCGGCCCTCCCCTCCTGGCGGGCGCAGTGCGCGCCGCAGTACCAGTGGCCTTCCACCTCCACGCCCTGGCCGATGATCTGCACCCGGCAGTGCTCGCAGATCGGGGCCATGCGGTGGATCGCGCAGGAGAAGCAGTCGAAGACGTGCACCGCGCCCTGCGCGTGCACCTCGAAGGTCATTCCGTAGTCGTTGCCGCACACTTCGCATGTCGCCATGCGCCACAGGGTGAGCCGTCGCCGATCCCCCGGCGAGCGGGCGCCGGGTGAGTCGTGGGGAATCACCCGATCGTACGACGGCTCGACACGCGGCGCGTTCACTCGTCGGCGGGCTCGACATCCCCCAGCAGCTGCCCGAACGCGGCCTCGTCCACGATCGGCGTGCCGTACTGGCGGGCCTTCACCGTCTTCGACGTGCCCGAGTCGGGGTCGTTGGTCACCAGCAGGCTGGTCAGCCGGGAGATGCTGGTGGCGACGTGCAGTCCGGCCTCCACGGCCCGGTCCTCCAGTAGCTCGCGCTCGGTCGAGGTGTCGCCGGAGAAGGCCACCCGCATGCCCTGTTTGAGGCGTTTGCCGTCTTCGTAGCGCCCTGGGTTGGGATAGGGGCATGCGGACCTTTTGCGGGACGGGCGCCAACCGCCGGTCCGATAGCCGCCGTAGCCACCCGACGCCTGCCGGGGCACGGGCCGGTCCGACCACTCCGTCAGCGGCCGGCACTCCAGCAGCGGCAGCCGTACGCCGCCCGCCGCCGCGGCCCGCAGGCTGGGCCGGAACGCCTCCGCCAGCACGCGCGCGTCGTCCAGCGCGTGGTGCGCCCGCTGCTGCACGACCCCGAAGTGCGCCGCCAGTGACTCCAGCTTGTGGTTGGGCAGCGGCAGTGCCAGCTCCTTCGACAGCGCGATGGTGCACAGCCGCTGCCGCACCGGCGCCTCGCGCCGCACGCGCGCGTACTCCCGCGCGATCATCTGCCAGTCGAAGACGGCGTTGTGCGCGACGAGCACCCGGCCCTCCAGCCGGGCGGCGAACTCCTCCGCGATGTCCGCGAACAGGGGCGCGCCGGCCAGCGTCTCGCTCGTCAGACCGTGTATCCACACCGGGCCCGGGTCCCGCTCCGGGTTGACCAGCGTGTACCAGTGGTCCTCCACCTCACCGCGCGCGTCCAGCCGGTAGACGGCCGCGGAGATGATCCGGTCGTCCCGGGCCAGGCCGGTGGTCTCCACGTCAACGACCGCGTATCCCTGCGGATACGTGGCCGGCCACTGGGTGGGGGAGGACACTGCGGTCGCACGGTCTTCGAGCATGGTCACTGAGGATACGGGCCACGACTGACAGCGCGGTCCCTCAGGTCCCGTTCGCACCCAACCCGGGCTCGCCCTCCCGCTCGGCCACCGCACACCCATGCCCATGGGACGGCGAGTTCGGCGCTGCTGCGAAACTCACCCCAGCGCCGCCACCAGGTCCCCCGCCGTCAGCGGCGCGAGCCCGCAGCCGTCGGCGGGGCCGGGCAGCAGCCGGTACACCTCCCCGGTCGCGCCCTCCGGTGCCACCCCGCCGTGCACCAGCGCCAGCAACACGCGCTTCTTCGCCGCCGCTTCACCCGCACGGGCGTCGGCGTCCGCCGCGTCCCCCGCGGGCTCACGCCGCTCCGGCGCCTCAAGGGCCCGGATCCGGGCGGCGAACGCGCTGTCCGTCTCCCCGTCCCGGCGCCGGTAGTGCCACAGCTCGTCGGCGGCGGGCGCGCGCCGGACGACCAACACCTCGTCGCCGCGCGCCGCCGCGTGCCACACCGCGAGGTCCCACAGCGTCGTACGGCCGTGCGCGAAGTACCGGAACAGGTCCCGGGCGACCCGGCCCAGGTCCCCCCGGTGCCGGGCCACGTCGTGATACCCCTCGGCCGACGGCAGGTGCAGGTCCGTCCACAGGAACGTGCGCCGGCGCAGGTCGACCAGCATCGGCACGTGGATGCGCGAGTCGCCCTCCAGGTCGTAGCGCTGCCGTACCGCGCGCGGGTGGTACCCGGCGCCGCGCGCCCCCTCCGCCGCCGACGGCAGTGCCATGAAACCGGCGAAGGCGTCGAGCAGTTCCTCGAACGGGATGCCGTTGAAGCTGAAGACGACCGGCACCGCGTACCGCACGCCCCGCCCGCCGAGCGCGCCGAGGTCCAGGTCGACGTACTCGGTGGCGCCGTCCGGAGCCGGAGCCGACGTCAGGTCGCCGGAGTGGACGGCCCACCGGTCGCCGTACACGAGGTTCGTGTAGTCGCACAGACCGGCGAACTCCCAGTCCTCGTCGTACAGCGCCACCGACAGGTCCAGGTCCACCCGGGTCCTCTCGGGTTCCGTCCAGTGCAGGAACAGGCGCAGCACCTCACCGGCGGGCAGGGGCTGGGTGCTGCCGCGCGGCACCGACACCAGGGCCTTGGCGGCGGCACGCTCGGCGGAGGGCACCGCGAGCCCCGCGAGCGCCGAGTCCAGCACCGCCAGGTCGAACCGGGACCCGCCGGCCAGGCGGCGCAGCGCCTCCGCCTCCAGCAGCGCGCACACGCGCGTGGTGACCGCCTCGGCGAGCGGCGGGCGCGTGTCGTCGGCCGTGTACGCGTGCGTGACCTGCCCGCGCGGGAGGAACACCCGCCGCTCGCCGGGGAGATGACGGACGCGCAGCCGGCCCAGCGCGGCCAGCAGCGGGCCGGGACCCGCCCCGGGCAGCGCCCGCCGCAGCACCTCCGCGAACTCCTCGGGCAGTACGTCGAGTTCGCGCAGCCGCAGCAGGTGGTCCAGCCGGCGCAGCAGTTCGCCCGGCCGCTGTGCCAGGAGGACGAGCGCGGCGCCGGTGTCCCGCCCGGCCAGCGCCTGTTCCGCACGCGCGCGCCAGGTGGCCGCCCGGATCCGGCCGTCCGCGACCCGGACGGCCTCCGGGTGGGCGGCGGCCGTGCGCAGCAGGGCCTCGCCCAGGGCGCTGCCGTCCGCGACCGGCGTGCCGCGCAGCACGGCGAAGGCGAGGGCGGCCCCGGGACGGCGGGCGTGGTGCTCGAAGGGGTGCAGGGTCTCGGCGGCCCGCTTCCACGCGGCCGGGTGCCGCAGGACGTCCTCCACCAGCGAGGGCACGGCGAAGGAGTCGAGCAGGCCGAGCAGCCGGCGGCGCAGCGCGCGGGGCAGCGAGCGCAGCCGGGGCGGCGCCATGAGGTCCGCCGCGCCGCCGGACCACACGCACAGCAGCCGCAGCACGTCCGTGGCGGTCGTCAGGTGCGTGCCGAGCAGATCGGTGGCCGCCACGCGCGTGTGCCGGTCGCGCAGCAGGGTGCCGAGCACGAGCGCCTTCGTCTCCCGGACCGGGATGTGCGCCGGGAACCAGCCGAGGTCCGCCGGCGCGTGCGCCAGCAGCACCGTGAGGTCGGCGCGGTCCTGCGCGGGCAGGGGGGTGCGCCGGGCCAGCAGCGTGCGCAGCGCGCGGACCGTGTCCCCGCGGACGTCCGTGCCGAGTGCGAGCAGCTTCAGCGGGCCGGGCGGCACCTCCCGGGGGCGGCGCGGCTCGCCCGGCACCAGGAACGGGTCGGCTGGGTCGATCCGGCGGCGGCACAGCGGGCAGCCGGTGTAGTCGGCGCCGTCCCAGCACGCGCGGCACACCAGGTGCGCGCACGGCGCCACCGGGTGCACACCGCCCACCGTGCCGCACAGCACGCACGGTTGGGCGGGCCACTGGAGCAGCAGGGCGAAGACCCGGTCGACGTAGAGTCCGAACGTGTCGTCGGGCACGGAGACGGGGAAGGAGCGGAACAGCGGCATATGGGTGCGGTCCGCGCCCAGTTCGGCGTCGAGGTGCCGGATCAGCCGCCGGCCGGCGTCCGCGAGCCCGGCGGGGCCGAGCCAGGCGAGGGCCGCGCGCAGCTGTGCCGTCGGCGCGAAGCCCCGGTCGAGCAGCTCGCCCTCCAGGGCGATGAGCCCCTCCGTCGTCGACGGGTCGCCCGGGCGTGGTCCGGCCTGGTCGACGTAGACGGTACGGAGACGGCGGAGCAGCACGGACGCCAGTTCGGACAAGCGGAATCCCCCGGTGCGGAGAAGAAGGTGGGGCGGGGGCGGAGAGTGGGCGCGCTGTGGATTCCAGAGGTGGGAAGAGAAGGAAGCACGCCGGCGGAGCCGCCCCCGCGATCAGGAACAGTAGGCGTACGGCAGTTCGGGCGCCAGCGGATTTCCGTGCGGCACCGGTGGGTCCCGGCGCCCGGCGCGAGCGGCCCGCTGCCCGCGCGCGGGGGGTCGGCGCGGCGGGCGTGCCCCCGGGATGCGATCCTCCCTGCTGTGACGGAACCCACCCATGACGAGCCCCACGGCGGCGCGCTCGGCGCCCGGCTGAACTGGCTCCGGGCGGCCGTGCTCGGCGCGAACGACGGCATCGTGTCCACCGCGGGACTGGTCGTCGGCGTGGCCGGCGCCACCGGGAGCCGCAGCGCCCTGCTCACCGCCGGACTGGCCGGTCTGCTCGCCGGCTCGATGTCCATGGCGGCCGGCGAGTACGTCTCCGTCTCCACCCAGCGCGACTCCGAGATGGCCGCGCTGGCCGTGGAGAAACGGGAACTGCGCGAGCAGCCGGAGGCCGAACTGCGGGAGCTGACCGAGCTGCTGGAACAGCGCGGCCTGTCCCGCGAGGTGGCCCGCGAGGCCGCCGAACAGCTCACCGCGCGGGACGCGCTGAGGGCGCACGCGCGCGTGGAGCTGGGCATCGACCCGGACGAGCTGACCAACCCCTGGCACGCGGCCTGGGCGAGCTTCCTGGCGTTCACCGTGGGCGCGCTGCTGCCCCTGCTGGCCATCGTCCTGCCCCCGGCCGACTGGCGGCTCGCCGTCACCGTCCTCTCGGTCCTGGCCGCCCTGACCCTCACCGGCTGGAGCAGCGCCCGCCTCGGCGCGGCGGCCCCGAAACGCGCGGTCCTGCGCAACGTGGTGGGCGGCGCCCTGGCGATGGCGGTGACGTACGCGGCGGGGAGCCTGCTGGGGGCGGCGGGGGTGTGACCGGGCGGGGCACCCCTGGCCGCGCGGACGGCGGCGGCCCCGGCGTACGGTGAAGTGGGCCCGGCACCCCGGGCCTCCGACGACCGTACGACCCTGTGCGACGCCGCACCACCCTGCGCGAGTCCGCACGCCCGGAACGACCCCGCACGAGAAGGATCCCCGCCATGCGCGCCACCACCATCCACGCCCCGTTCGAGCTGCGCGTGGAGGAGGTGCCCGAGCCCGTGGTGCAGTTGCCCACCGACGCCGTGGTGCGGGTGCTGCGGGCCTGCATCTGCGGCAGCGACCTGTGGGCCTACCGGGGCGAGGCGGCCCGGCAGCCGGGGCAGCGCATCGGGCACGAGTTCCTCGGCGTCGTGGAGGAGACCGGCTCCGAGGTGAGCACCGTGCGGCGCGGTGACCTGGTGGTCGCGCCCTTCATGTGGTCCGACGGCGTCTGCGACTACTGCCGCGAGGGCCTGACGACGTCCTGCGAGCACGGCGGCGTCTGGGGTGCCGTCGGCTACGACGGCGGCCAGGGCGAGGCCCTCCGCGTGCCGTTCGCCGACGGCACCCTCGTCCAGGTCCCCAAGGACGCGGCCTCCGACGACCACCTGCTGTCGGCTCTGCTGACCCTCTCCGACGTCCTCGGCACCGGCCACCACGCCGCCCTCGGCGCGGGTGCCCGGCCCGGCGCCACGGTCGCCGTCATCGGTGACGGCGCGGTCGGCCTGTGCGCCGTCCTGGCCGCCAAGCGGCTCGGCGCCGAGCGGATCATCGCGCTCGGCCGGCACGAGGTGCGCACCGACATCGCGCGCCGGTTCGGCGCCACCGACGTCGTCGCCGAGCGCGGGGACGCGGCCGTCGAGGCCGTCCGTGAGCTCACGCGCGGGCAGGGTGCCCACGCGGTCGTGGAGGCGGTCGGCACCGAGCAGTCCATGCGGACGGCCGTCAACATCGCCCGCGACGGCGGCGCCATCGGCTTCGTCGGCGTGCCCCACGGCAGCGGCACCGGCCTGGACCTCGGCGTGATGTTCGACCGGAACATCGCCCTGCGCGGCGGTGTCGCGCCGGTCCGCGCCTACATCCCCGACCTGCTGCCGGACGTGCTCGACGGCACGATCGACCCCTCGCCGGTGTTCGACATGACCGTCGGCATCGAGGACGTACCCGCCGGCTACAAGGCCATGGACGAACGCACCGCGCTCAAGGTGCTGGTGACCAACGGCTGAACCAGCGCTGGATCGAGGCTGGACCGATTCCGTCACCATCCGTCAACGGTCGACGCCGTCCACAGCCGGATCAACCCGTCACCGCCACTCCGCCGGGTCCGACCCCCACGGCACCGGAGGCCGCGCCCAGTCGGCGGGGCCGCCGGTGAAGGACACGGCCGGGCGGGCGTGCCGGAGGCGGCCCAGGGGGCTGTCCGTCTCGGCCAGCCAGGCGTCGGGGCCGGCGTACGGCGCCCCCTCGGCCGCCGTGGACAGGGTGCCGTCGGTCAGCCAGTGGGCGGTCCGGGCCAGCGCCAGCCGGACCAGCCGGCTCCCGCCGTCGTACGACTGCTCGGTCAGTGCCCGCAGCACGGCCGCCGCCAGCAGATAGCCGGTGCCGTGGTCCAGCGCCTGCGCGGGCAGCGCGCCGGGCCGCTCCGCCGAGCCCTCGGTTGCCGCGATGCCGGTCGCGACCTGCACCAGGCTGTCGAAGCCGCGCCGTCCGCCCCACGGCCCGTACCCGCCCCACGCCGACACCTGGGCCACGACCAGGCCGGGGCGCCGCTCGGCCAGCGCGCGCGGTGCGAGTCCGAACCGGTCGAGCGTGCCCGGCCGGTACCCGGTCACCACGACGTCGGCGGTGCGCAGCAGTTCCTCGAAGGTCTCCCGGCCGGCGGCCAGGTCGAGCGTGGCGGACCGCTTGCCGAAACCCGTGTCGGCGTGCTGGTCCGGCAGTTCCGGCAGCCGGGGGGCGTCCACGCGCAGCACGTCCGCGCCGAGCAGGGCCAGGGTGCGGGTGGCGACCGGGCCCGCCAGCACCCGGGTCAGGTCCAGGACGCGCAGCCCGGCGGCGGGCAGCAGGACGGCGGCGGCCGGGTCCAGGGGCGGCAGCACGCGCGCGGGTGCCGGATCCAGTCGGGCGCGCTCGACCAGCGGCCGTGCGGCCACCTCGGCGGCCTGCGGGTGCGCCCGCCACTCCTGCGGGGTGCGCAGGGCCACGGCGAGGCCACCGGCGTCGTAGACGGTGTCCTCGGTCTCCCGGGCGGAACGCTCGGCGAGCCGGCCGGCGACCTCCTCGGCCGAGGCGTCCGCCGGCAGGTCGAGCGCGCCGAGCAGCCGGGCCCGGTGGTGCGGGTAGTTGGCGTGCGTGCGCACCCAGCCGTCGGCCGTGCGCCAGAACCGCGACAGCGGTGCGAAGACCGTCGGCGCACGGCCGTCCACCTGGAGGACCCGCTCGCTGTGGAAGGCGGTGGCGACGGCGCCGTCGTCGACCCGGACACCGGGCACCTCGGCGAGACCGGCCCGGTGGGCCGCCAGTTCCGCGGCGGCCAGCGCGCACGCGCCGACGCATGCCCGGGCGAGCCGCCGTACGGGAAGGCGCGCCGGGAGCGCGCCTTCCCGCGCGACGGTGGTGAGCCGTGCGAGACGGGCGGGATCGCCGCCCAGAGCGGACCACGCGTACGCGATAGAAGTCATGACTGCACTATGCAGTATTGACTCAATCAATATGCGAGGGTGCCGACGCGTGGTCCTCCAGGACGGCCTACCGGGTCACCGCGGCCAGCGCGTCCGCCGTGCCCCGTCCGTAGAAGCCGTTGTGGTTCTTCGACCCCTCGCACACCGCGTCCACCTTGCCGTCACCGTTGATGTCGTACGGGTCCGTGCACGGCGTGGGGTTGGCCTCGGCGTACAGCAGCGCCTTCACCAGGGCCGCGGAGGCGTGCGGATGGGTTGACTTGATCAATGCGGCAACGCCGGCGACATGCGGGGTCGCCATGGACGTACCGGCCATGTAGCCCCACTTGCCGCCCGGCAGCGGACCCAGGATGAGGCCGCTGGTCGCCGGCGGCTCGGGCTTCTGGTAGGCCGTCGAGTCGCCGCCGGGCGCGGCGATGTCGATGACCCCGAGGCCGTAGTTGGAGAAGGACGACTTCAGGCCCTTGGCACCCGTCGCCGCCACCGTCACGACACCCGGCAGCTGGGTCGGTATGTCGTAGCACTCGTGCGGGTCGATCACCCGGTCCGAGGGCGTGCCGTCGTTCGGGGAGACCGGGTCGGTGATCGAGTCGGACGCGAGGTCGTAGCTCTCGTTGCCCGCCGCCGCGACGTTGACCGCGCCCTTGCGCTCCGCGTACCGCGAGGCCCGGGTGACGGCGTCCACGAGCGCCTTCTGGTCCGGGTCGGTGGTGCAGTTGAAGTACCACGGGTCGGTGTAATAGCTGTTGTTGGTCACGTCGACGTGGTGCTCGGCCGCCCACACGAAGCCGCAGACCACGGCCTCCGTGTAGAAGTAGCCGTCCGGGTTGGCGACCTTGATGCCGGCGACCTTGACGCCCGGTGCCACACCGGTGACGCCCACGCCGTTCTTCGCGGCGGCGATCTCACCCGCCACATGCGTGCCGTGCGGGCTCTCCGACGCGCTCGGCCGCCAGGCGCCGTCCGTCGTGTCCGGCTTGCCCGACACACAGTTGGCGGACGCGGCGCGGTCGAAGTTCGGCGCGATGTCCGGGTGGGTGTCGTCGACGCCCGTGTCGATGACGGCGACCGTGACGTCCCGGCTGCCCAGCGTCTTCTCGTGCGCCTTGTCGGCCTTGATGGCGGGCAGGTCCCACTGGAGCGGTTCCAGCGGGTCCTGGCCGTCGGCCGCCGTCACCTGGGCGGCTTCCCCGGCGCTCAGCGTCCTGGGCGTGCCCATGTCGGTGGTGGACTGGGCGGGCAGCGGCGCGTTGCGCGTGGCTCCGGCCGAGTCGACTCCGCGCACGGAGCGGATCCGCTGGGCGAAGCCCGGGTTCGCCGAGTGGGCGACGATCACGCCGATCCGGTCGTACGCGACCACCACCGAGCCCCCGGCCTCGGCGATCGCCTGCTGGACGCGCGCCGACACGGCGTGTCCCGGGCGGACGTTGACGACATAGCTGAGCGTCGGCCCGTCGGCGGAGGCCGCCGGGGTGCCGGTGGCGGCAGAGGCGTTGACGCCGGGCAGGAACGCGAGGGCCGTGGCCAGGGCCATCCCGGCGGGGAGGGCGAGGGCGCGGCGGTAGCGCGACGTGGGCGCTGTCATGGGTGTTCTCTCCAGTTCGTTCGCGGTACGAGCGCGTCGTACGGGAAGTGCGGGTGAAGCGCCGTCGGACGACGGCGGCGTGCGGGCTGCCGTCCGGCTACTCGACCGCGCGCAGCGCGTCGACGACCCCGAAGCCGTAGAAGCCGTTGACCCGCTTGCCACCGGCGCAGGTCGCGTCCACGACCCCGTCGCCGTCACCGTCGTACGGTCCGGCCGGGCAGCCCGGGTTGTCGGCCTGGGCCTTCAGCAGCGCCCGCAACTGCGCCGGAGTGGCGTGCGGGTGGGCCGACTTGAGCAGCGCGGCCACCGCGGCCACGTGCGGGGAGGCCATGGAGGTGCCCTGGAGGAAGCCGTACTGGTTGTTCGGCAGGGTGGACAGGACGCGGCCGTTCTTCGACGGCGTGTCCGGGATCTGGTACTTGTCGCCGCCCGGCCCCGCCACGTCGACCACGCCCTGGCCGTAGCTGGAGTAGTACGACTTGGTGCCCTTCACGCCCACCGCGCTCACGGTCACCACACCGGGCAGCTGGGTCGGCACGTCGAAGCACTCGTGCGGGTCGATCGTGCGGGTCTGGGCCGTGGAGTCGTCGGGACTGGAGTCGTCCACGAGGGCGTCGGCGTCCAGGTCGTCGTTGGAGTTGCCCGCGGAGGCGACGTTGAGCGTGCCCTTGCGCTGGGCGTAGAGCTGGGCCCGGTTGACCGCATCAACGATGGCACGTTGATCGGGGTCGTCCATGCAGTTGTACAGCCATGGGTCAACGTAGTAGCTGTTGTTGGTTATCTCGATGCCGTGATCCGCGGCGAACACGAACGCGCAGACCACGCTCTCCGGGTAGAACAGCGACGTCTCGTCCGGCTGCGCCACCGTGATGCTCGCGACCTTTACGCCCGGCGCCACACCGGCCACGCCGATGCCGTTGCGGGCGGCGGCTATCTCACCGGCCACATGGGTGCCGTGGTAGTGGTCGGCGTCCGCCGGCCGCCACGCGCCGTACGTCGTGTCC
Source organism: Streptomyces canarius (assembly GCF_014650735.1). Classification (NCBI taxonomy): domain Bacteria; kingdom Bacillati; phylum Actinomycetota; class Actinomycetes; order Kitasatosporales; family Streptomycetaceae; genus Streptomyces; species Streptomyces canarius. The sequence continues at coordinate 33,376 of NZ_BMVN01000004.1, read as the reverse complement.
GCCTTGCCGCTCACACAGCTCGCCGACTGGGACGCGGAGAAGTTCGGGGCTATGTCCGGGTGGGTGTCGTCCACGCCCGTGTCGATGACCCCGACCGTGACGTTCCGGCTGCCCGGATTCACCTTCGCGGCGCGGTCGGCACCGATCGCCCGCAGGTCCCACTGGTCCGCCTCCAGCGGCTCCTCGCCCGCCGTCGCGCCCGCCGCGAGCCGCGCCTGCTCCGCCCGGGACAGCACCTGCGCCGCGCCCTCGTCTGTCGTCCCGGCCGCGCTCAGCGGCGCGGTCCGGGTGGCGCCCGCGGAGTCGACCCCGCGCACCGCCCGCATCCGCGCGGCGAAGTCCGGGTTCGCGGAGTGGACGACGATGACGCCGATCCGGTCGTAACCGGCCACCACCGTGCCGCCGTTGCGCGCGATCTCCCGCCGCACCGACGCGATCGTGCGGTCGTCCGTACGGGTGTTGACCACGTAGGCGAGATTCGGGCCGTCCGCCGCCCGCGCCACCGTGTCCGCGGCGGGTGCCGCCGAGGCCACCGACGGCAGGAAGCCGAGCGAGGCGGTCAGCGACAGCACGACGGGCACGGCGAGCGCGAGCCGGCGTCTGGAGCGCAGATGAGCCATGGGATCTCCACATCATCCGGATACGAAACCGCCCGGACACGGTCGTGTTCGGGCAGGTACATGGCGGGTGGTGCAGGCCGAAGCTATCTGCCGCGCCCGATCTCCGAAAGAGCCCGGGGGACTTGAACCGGCCCGCGCGGGGCGCCGTGACCGTGGACGGGGGGCCCGTCGAAACCGGCGCCCCCGCGCCGGGATCACCCACCGGAGTCGCCCCGCGACTACCGGTAACGTAAGCCCGGTTCTGTGAAGCCAGACAGCGCATGCCCGTCACGCGAGGAGAGCCCGTGGCCACCGAGACACCGCCACCCGCGAAACACCCAGCTTCCCTTCCCTCCACCGAGGAGTTCACCGAGGTGCAGCAGAGCGCGGAGTTCGGTGAACTGCGCCGCGCCCACCGCTCCTTCGCCTTCCCGCTGACCATCGCCTTCATCGCCTGGTACCTGCTGTACGTCCTGCTGTCCAACTACGCGGGCGACTTCATGGGCACCAAGGTCGTCGGCACCATCAACGTGGCCCTCGTCCTGGGCCTCGCCCAGTTCCTCACCACGTTCCTCATCGCCTGGTGGTACGCGCGGCACGCCGCGGCCAAGCTCGACCCGAAGGCCGAGGCCATCAAGTCCCGGATGGAGGGCGGAGCATGAGCCCCGCGCAGCACACCCTGTCGGCCACCGGCCGGGCGTCGCACACCCTGCTCGCCGCCGGCGAGGCGAGCGAGCACCGGACGCTGATCATCACCCTGTTCGCGGTGTTCGTCGCCGCGACCCTCGTCATCACCGTCTGGGCCGGCCGGCAGACCAAGGACGCCGCCGACTTCTACGCCGGCGGACGGCAGTTCACCGGCTTCCAGAACGGACTCGCCGTCTCCGGCGACTACATGTCCGCCGCGTCGTTCCTCGGCATCGCCGGCGCCATCGCCCTGTTCGGCTACGACGGCTTCCTGTACTCCATCGGCTTCCTCGTCGCCTGGCTCGTCGCCCTGCTCCTGGTCGCCGAGCCGCTGCGCAACTCCGGCCGCTACACCATGGGCGACGTGCTGGCCTACCGGATGCGCCAGCGTCCCGTCCGCACGGCCGCCGGCACCTCCACGATCGTCGTGTCGATCTTCTACCTGCTGGCGCAGATGGCCGGCGCCGGCGTCCTCGTCTCGCTCCTGCTGGGCATCACCAGCGACGGCGGCAAGATCGGCATCGTCGCCCTGGTCGGCGTGCTGATGATCGTGTACGTCACCATCGGCGGCATGAAGGGCACCACCTGGGTCCAGATGGTCAAGGCGGTCCTGCTGATCATCGGCGCCCTGCTGCTGACCTTCCTCGTCCTGCTGAAGTTCGACTTCAACATCTCCGACCTGCTCGGCAAGGCCGCCGACAACAGCGGCAAGGGCAGCGCCTTCCTGGAACCCGGCCTGAAGTACGGCGCCACCGGCACCACCAAGCTGGACTTCCTCTCGCTCGGCATCGCCCTGGTCCTGGGCACCGCCGGCCTTCCGCACATCCTGATCCGCTTCTACACGGTCCCCACCGCCAAGGCCGCCCGGAAGTCCGTCATCTGGGCGATCGGCCTGATCGGCGCCTTCTACCTGATGACCCTCGCCCTCGGCTTCGGCGCCGCCGCACTGATCAAACCGGACGAGATCATCGCCTCCAACAAGGCGGGCAACACGGCGGCACCGCTCCTGGCCCTGCATCTGGGCGGCGTCGACTCCAACTGGGGAGCCGTCCTGCTCGCCACCATCTCCGCCGTCGCCTTCGCCACGATCCTCGCGGTCGTCGCCGGCCTGACCCTGGCCTCGTCGTCCTCGTTCGCGCACGACATCTACGCGAACGTCATCAAGAAGGGCCAGGCCACCGAGAAGCAGGAGATCGGCGCGGCCCGCTGGGCGACCGTCGGCATCGGCGCGGTCTCCATCGTGCTCGGCGCCCTGGCCCGCGACCTGAACGTGGCCGGCCTGGTCGCCCTCGCCTTCGCGGTCGCCGCCTCCGCCAACCTGCCGACCATCCTCTACAGCCTGTTCTGGAAGCGGTTCACCACCGCGGGCGCCCTGTGGTCCATCTACGGCGGCCTGGTCACCGCGGTCGGCCTGGTGCTGTTCTCCCCGGTGGTCTCCGGCAAGCCGACCTCGATGTTCCCCGGCGTCGACTTCCACTGGTTCCCGCTGGAGAACCCCGGGCTCATCTCCATCCCGGTCGGCTTCCTGCTCGGCGTCGTGGGCACCCTGCTGTCGAAGGAGACCCCGGACGCGGACAAGTACGCGGAACTGGAGGTGCGGTCCCTGACCGGCACCGGAGCGCACTGACACAAGCCCGCGGAGGGTGCGTACGGACGACCGCGTCGGCACGGACTGTACGGTCCTACGACGCGGTCGGGCCGTACCTCGTGGGATCGTGCCGTGTCGATGTCAGCGGCGTCACGTAGGCTCGCAGGTGACGGACGACGCACGCGCGCCCGGCGACGAGTGACCGGGAGAGGGAGGGGACCCACGTGCTCATCGACACCTACGGCCGAGTGGCCACCGATCTGAGGGTCTCGCTGACCGACCGGTGCAATCTGCGCTGCACCTATTGCATGCCCGAGGAGGGCCTGCAATGGCTGGCCAAGCCCGACCTGCTCACGGACGACGAGATCGTCCGCCTCATCGGCATCGCGGTCCGCGAGCTCGGCATCGAAGAGGTCCGCTTCACCGGCGGTGAGCCCCTGCTGCGCCCGGGCCTGGTCGGCATCGTGGAACGCGTCGCGGCGCTGGAGCCGCGCCCGCAGATGTCCCTCACCACCAACGGCATCGGTCTCAGGCGCACCGCGACCGCGCTGAAGGCCGCGGGCCTGGACCGGGTCAACGTCTCCCTGGACACCCTGCGCCCCGACGTCTTCAAGACCCTCACCCGCCGCGACCGCCACAAGGACGTGCTGGAGGGCCTGGAGGCGGCCCGCGAAGCCGGGCTGAGCCCCGTCAAGGTCAACGCGGTCCTGATGCCGGGGCTGAACGACGACGAGGCCCCGGACCTGCTCGCCTGGGCGGTGGAGCACGACTACGAACTGCGCTTCATCGAGCAGATGCCCCTGGACGCCCAGCACGGCTGGAAGCGCGAGGGCATGGTCACCGCCGGGGACATCCTGGCCTCCCTGCGCACCCGCTTCGACCTCAGCCCCGAGGGCGCGGCCGAACGCGGATCGGCCCCGGCCGAGCGCTGGCTGGTGGACGGCGGCCCGCACCGCGTCGGTGTGATCGCCTCGGTCACCCGGCCGTTCTGCGCGGCCTGCGACCGCACCCGCCTGACCGCCGACGGCCAGATACGCACCTGCCTGTTCGCCACGGAGGAGACCGACCTGCGCACGGCCCTGCGCTCGGACGCCCCGGACGAGGAGATCGCCCGCATCTGGAAGCTCGCCATGTGGGGCAAGAAGGCGGGAGCGGGCCTGGACGACCCGTCGTTCGTCCAGCCGGACCGCCCGATGTCCGCGATCGGCGGCTAGGGTCCCTCGGCCCCCCGCCACTCGTCGAACGCCACCACGTCCTTCAGGAAGCCCCGCACCCCGAGGAACTGCGACAGGTGCTCGCGGTGCTCCTCACAGGCCAGCCATGTCTTGCGCCGCTCCGGTGTGTGCACCTTCGGGTTGTTCCACGCCAGCACCCACACGGCGGCGGCACGGCAGCCCTTGGCGGAGCAGATCGGGGTCTCGTCACTCACGGTTCGTCTCGGGTTCGTCTCATGGGCTCAAACAAGGCGACGCCGGGCAGCCACGGGGGGAGCTGCCCGGCGTCGGTCCATCGCTCCGACGGGGGATGCGGAGCGCGTACGCAGTATGTCACGGGTACCCCGCCGCCCGGCACTGGAACAACAGGATTGATCTGAGCTTTTCTTGAGCTTGCCACATGGTCGCATTCCGCTTCCCGGGCGTCCGCCGTGCTCAGACCGGATCGGTGTGCTCACCGCGCGCTTCGGGCGCCGGATTCGTCGGCACGTCCCGCGCCGCGGATTCCCGCACCGACTCCCACGTGGAATCCGACCGTCCGTCCTCGGCCCCTGACGGCGCGATCATCGGCCGCATCGGCGCGGTGACGAACGTGGACGGCAGGGACGGCGGCCTTTCCCGGCCCGCGTTGGCGATCACCACCGCGATATAGGGCAGGATCGCGCCGAGCACGAGCGCGACGATCGCGACGTACCGCTCGACGTTCCACAGGGAGACCGCGAGAATCACCGACACGGTACGGATCCCCATGGAGATCACATACCGCCGCTGCCGGCCCCGGACATCCTCGGCGAGTCCGGCCCGGGCGCCGGTGATCCGGAACACCTGGACGCTGCCGCCGTGCTGTTTCCGCATCACATTCCACCATCCGCCCACATCGGACTCTCCCCGGCCCGCACCCTCGTCCACTTCCGGCGGGGAACCGGCCGGGACACCTCCCACGGTACGCCGCGCCCGCGCCGCCTTCGAGACCGGGTCGCCACCGGCCTGCGACGACGCCCGGGGCCCCGCCGCGTACGGGGGAACCCGACATGCGCCGTCCGGCGGACCGAACCACACTGGCCGTAATGCTCACGTCGAGCCGTACGAGGAGGCAGCCATGGGCTGGTTGTGGGCGATCATCGTGGGATTCGTGCTGGGTCTCATCGCCAAGGCGATCATCCCGGGCAAGCAGCACAGCCCCCTGTGGCTGACCACCATCTGCGGCATGCTGGGCGCCATCGTGGGCAACGCGGTCGCCCGTGCCGTCGGCGTGGCGTCGACCCGCGGCATCGACTGGAGCCGTCACATCTTCCAGCTCGTGGCCGCGATCATCATCGTCGCCGCGGTGGACGCCCTGTACATGGCGACGCTGGGCAAGCGGAAGCAGCAGCGGGCCTGAGCCGCAAGGAGCGCGGAGCCCCGCACGACCGGCCGCAACGCGGTCGCCGGCTGCCCCACGCTCCTACGACGCTCAGGCGCCCGTGACCTCCACGGCGGCCAGATTCTTCTTCCCGCGCCGCAGCACCAGCCACCGCCCGTGAATCAGGTCCCCGGCGGACGGCACCGCGTCCTCGGACGTGACCTTCACGTTGTTCACGTAGGCCCCGCCCTCCTTCACGGTCCGCCGCGCGGCGGACTTGCTGGCGACCAGGCCGACCTCGGCGAGCAGGTCGGTCACCGCAGCCAGCTCGGTGACCTGGACGTTCGGCACCTCGGACAGCGCCGCCGCCAGCGTCCGCTCGTCCAGCTCCGCGAGCTCGCCCTGCCCGAACAGGGCGCGGGACGCGGCGATCACCGCGGCCGTCTGCCCGGCGCCGTGCACCAGCGTCGTCAGCTCCTCGGCCAGCGCCCGCTGCGCCGCCCGGGCCTGCGGACGCTCCTGCGTCTGCCGCTCCAGGTCCTCGATCTCCTCACGGGACCGGAAGCTGAAGATGCGCAGGAACTTGGAGACGTCCCGGTCGTCCGCGTTGACCCAGAACTGGTAGAACGCGTACGGCGTGGTCATCTCGGGGTCCAGCCACACCGTGCCGGACTCGGTCTTGCCGAACTTGGTGCCGTCCGCCTTGGTGATCAGCGGGGTGCCCAGCGCGTGCACCACGGCCTCCGGCTCGACCCGGTGGATCAGGTCCGTGCCCGAGGTGAGGTTGCCCCACTGGTCGCTGCCGCCGGTCTGGAGTGTGCAGCCGTGCCGCCGGTACAGCTCCAGGAAGTCCATGCCCTGGAGGATCTGGTAGCTGAACTCGGTGTAGCTGATGCCCGCGTCGGAGTTGAGCCGGCGGGAGACGGCCTCCTTGGCGATCATCTTGTTGACCCGGAAGTACTTGCCGATGTCCCGCAGGAACTCGATGGCCGACAGGCCCTGGGTCCAGTCCAGGTTGTTGACCATCACCGCGGCGTTCGGCCCGTCGAAGTGGAGCAGCGGCTCGATCTGCGCGCGCAGCCGCTCCACCCAGCCGGCCACCACCTCCGGCGCGTTCAGCGTGCGCTCGGCCGTGGGCTTCGGGTCGCCGATGAGGCCCGTGGCACCGCCGACCAGCGCCAGCGGACGGTTGCCCGCCTCCTGGATGCGGCGCATCGTCAGGATCTGCACGAGGTTGCCGAGGTGCAGACTGGGCGCGGTCGGGTCGAAGCCGCAATAGAACGTGACGGGGCCGTCCGCGAACGCCTTGTGCAGTGCGTCCTCGTCCGTGGAGAGGGCGATGAGCCCCCGCCACTTCAGCTCGTCGACGATGTCCGTCACGGTTCTCGTGTCTCCTTGATGATCTTCGGGCAGCCGGGTGACACCCGACCACGAACGCCTACGAGGTTATACGCCCTGGCTGACAGAGCTCATGTTGAAATCGGGGACCCGCAGCGCGGGCATCGCGGCCCGCGTGAACCAGTCGCTCCACTCGCGCGGCAGCGTCTTCTCCGTCCGCCCGGCCTCCGTGGCCCGGCCGAGCAGGTTCACCGGCGACTCGTTGAACCGGAAGTTGTTCACCTGCCCGGTCACCTCCCCGTTCTCCACGAGGTAGACGCCGTCCCGGGTCAGGCCCGTCAGCAGCAGCGTCGCCGGGTCGACCTCCCGGATGTACCACAGGCAGGTCAGCAGCAGCCCGCGCTCGGTGTCCGCGACCATCTCCTCCAGGGAACGGTCGTCACCGCCGTCCAGGATCAGGTTGCCGAGCACCGGGGCGACCGGCAGCCCGGTCAGCCCCGCGCTGTGCCGGGTGGTGGTCAGGTGCTTCAGCACGCCCTCGGAGATCCAGTCGGTGGCGTGGGCCGGCAGCCCGTTGTCGAACACCGACTGGTCGCCGCCGGAGGAGTGCGCGACCACGAAGGGCGGGCACTCCAGGCCGGGCTCGTTCGGGTCGCTGCGCAGGGTCAGCGGCAGCTCGCTGAGCTTCTCACCGACCCGCGTGCCCCCACCGGGCTTGGAGAACACCGTCCGGCCCTCGGCCGCGTCCCGGCCCGACGCCGACCAGAGCTGGTAGATCAGCAGGTCCGCCACGGCGGTCGGCGGCAGCAGCGTCTCGTAGCGGCCCGCGGGCAGCTCCAGGCGCCGCTCCGCCCAGCCGAGCCGTACGGCCAGCTCGGCGTCCATGGCGCCCGGGTCGACGTCCTTGAAGTCCCGCGTGGACCGGCCGGCCCACGCCGAGCGCGCACGGTCCGGTGACTTGGCGTTCAGCTCCAGCGTGCCGGTGGGCTGGTCGTGCCTGAGGCGCAGCCCGGTGGACGTCCCGACGTACGTCGAGACCAGCTCGTGGTTGGCGAAGCCGTACAGTTCCCTGCCGCCGGCACGCGCGCGTGCGAAGGCCTCGCCGAGCGCCGGCGCGAAGTCGGCGAACACGGCGGAGGAGGTCTCGGCGGGCGCGTCCGTGAAGTCCGGGGACTCCGGCACCCCGCCGACCAGCGGCTGCGCGTCCTCGGCGGGCCCGGCACCGCGCGCCGCGGCCTCCGCGGCCCGCACCAGCGGCTCCAGCTCCTCGGCGGTGACCGCGGACCGGGACACCACACCGGAGGCGGTGCCCTGCGCGCCGTCCACGGTCGCGATCACGGTGAGCGTACGGCCCCGCGTCACCCCGTTGGTGGTGAGCGCGTTGCCCGCCCAGCGCAGGTTGGCGGTGGAGTGCTCGTCGGCGATGACGACACAGCCGTCGGCCCGGGACAGCGCCAGCGCCTGCTCGACGACCTCGTGCGGCCTGTGGGTACGGGCGCTCATCGACCGGCCTCCTGCGTGGTGTTCAGAATGTTGACGCCCTTGAAGAGGGCGGACGGGCACCCGTGGGACACGGCCGCCACCTGGCCCGGCTGGGCCTTGCCGCAGTTGAAGGCACCGCCGAGGACATAGGTCTGCGGCCCGCCCACGGCGGCCATGGAGCCCCAGAACTCCGTGGTCGTGGCCTGGTAGGCGACGTCCTTCAGCTGCCCGGTGATCCGCCCGTTCTCGATCTTGAAGAAGCGCTGGCCGGTGAACTGGAAGTTGTAGCGCTGCATGTCGATCGACCAGGACCGGTCGCCGACGACGTAGATGCCCCGGTCGACACCGCCGATCAGGTCCTCGGTGGACAGCCCGGCCGGGTCCGGCTGGAGGGACACGTTGGCCATGCGCTGCACCGGCACGTGCGCCGGCGAGTCGGCGAACGCGCACCCGTTGGACCGCTCGAACCCGGTCAGCCGCGCGATCCGCCGGTCGAGCTGGTAGCCGACCAGCGTGCCGTCCTTCACCAGGTCCCAGGACTGCGCCGCCACGCCCTCGTCGTCGTAGCCGATGGTCGCGAGGCCGTGCTCGGCGGTGCGGTCGCCGGTGACGTTCATCAGCTCGGAGCCGTACTTCAGCTTGCCCAGCTGGTCGAAGGTGGCGAAGGAGGTGCCGGCGTAGGCGGCCTCGTAGCCGAGGGCGCGGTCCAGCTCGGTGGCGTGCCCGATGGACTCGTGGATGGTCAGCCACAGGTTGGAGGGGTCGACCACCAGGTCGTACAGGCCCGGCTCCACGCTCGGCGCCCGCATCTTCTCGGCGAGCAGCTCCGGGATCCGCTCCAGTTCGCCGTCCCAGTCCCAGCCGGTGCCGGTCAGGTACTCCCAGCCGCGACCCACCGGCGGGGCGATGGTGCGCATGGAGTCGAACTCCCCGCTCGACTCGTCCACCGACACGGCCGTCAGCTGCGGATTGAGCCGCACCCGCTGCTGGGTGGTCACGGTCCCGGCGGTGTCGGCGTAGAACTTGTTCTCGTGCACGGTGAGCAGCGAGGCGTCCACATGGTCGACGCCCGGCGCGGCCAGCAGCCGCGCGCTCCACTCCGCGAGCAGCGCGGACTTCTCCTCGTCCGGCACCGAGAACGGGTCGATCTCGTACGACGAGATCCACGTCCTGTCGGCGTGCACCGGCTCGCCGGCCAGCTCGACCCTCTCGTCGGACCCGGCGGCCTTGATCACCTGCGCGGACAGCTTGGCCATGGCCACGGCCTGCGAGGCGACCCTGGCGGCGGCGTCCATGGTCAGGTCCACCCCGGAGGCGAAGCCCCACGTGCCGCCGTGCACCACCCGGACCGCGTACCCGAGGTCGGTGGTGTCCGACGATCCGGCGGGCCTCGCGTCCCGCAGCCGCCAGGACGCGCTGCGCACCCGCTCGAACCGGAAGTCCGCGTGCTCGGCCCCCAGCGCACGCGCGCGCGCGAGCGCGGCGTCGGCGAGGGCCCTTAGGGGAAGCGCCGTGAAGGCTTCGTCGATGGAATGCGGCACGGAGGTCTCCCTGCTGTCGTGGCCTGTCGGCTCCGATCATGTCCCGGGACCGGCCCGGCGGACCACACCTTTCGGTCCCCGGAACCACGCGTTCTGTAGAGACCCGACAGTGACATCCCCACGCCACTGTCGGTGCCCGCTCGCCCGTGCGCGTGCCGTTACCGATAGGTTTTCGCTGAAGCCGCCTGTCATCCAGGTGTTCGGGCGGATGTGTGCAACCGCTATCGAAAGGGTGATCCGTTGAGCCGCTCGGTTCTCGTCACCGGAGGCAACCGGGGCATCGGCCTCGCCATCGCCCGCGCATTCGCCGATGCCGGCGACAAGGTCGCGATCACATACCGCTCGGGTGAGCCGCCGGCCGCCCTGACGGATGTGGGCTGCCTGGCCGTCAAGTGCGACATCACCGACCCCGAGCAGGTGGAGCAGGCCTACAAGGAGATCGAGGAGCAGCACGGTCCGGTCGAGGTCCTGATCGCCAACGCGGGCATCACCAAGGACCAGCTCCTCATGCGCATGTCCGAGGAGGACTTCACCTCGGTCATCGACACCAACCTCACGGGCACCTTCCGTGTCGTCAAGCGTGCCAACCGCGGCATGCTGCGCGCCAAGAAGGGCCGCGTCGTCCTGATCTCGTCCGTGGTCGGCCTGCTCGGCTCGGCGGGTCAGGCGAACTACGCCGCATCCAAGGCCGCCCTGGTCGGCTTCGCGCGTTCCCTCGCCCGGGAGCTGGGCTCGCGCAACATCACCTTCAACGTCGTCGCGCCCGGTTTCGTCGACACCGACATGACCAAGGTGCTCACCGACGAGCAGCGCCAGAACATCGTCTCTCAGGTGCCGCTCGGCCGTTACGCGCAGCCCGAGGAGATCGCCGCGACGGTGCGGTTCCTCGCCTCGGACGACGCCTCGTACATCACTGGAGCCGTCATCCCGGTTGACGGCGGACTGGGAATGGGTCACTGATCACCATGAGCGGAATCCTCGACGGCAAGCGCATCCTGATCACGGGCGTGCTGACGGAGTCCTCCATCGCCTTCCACACCGCCAAGCTGGCCCAGGAGCAGGGCGCCGAGATCATCCTGACCGCGTTCCCGCGGCCCACCCTGACCGAGCGCGTCGCCAAGAAGCTGCCGAAGCCCACCAAGGTCATCGAGCTGGACGTCACCAACGACGAGCACCTCGCCCGCCTGGCCGACGTGGTCGGCGAGGAGCTGGGTGGCCTCGACGGCGTCGTCCACTCCATCGGTTTCGCCCCGCAGGACGCCCTCGGCGGCAACTTCCTGAACACGCCGTTCGAGTCGGTCGCCACCGCCATGCACGTCTCGGCGTACTCCCTGAAGTCGCTCACGATGGCCTGCCTGCCGCTGATGCAGAACGGCGGCTCGGTCGTCGGCCTGACCTTCGACGCGCAGTTCGCCTGGCCGCAGTACGACTGGATGGGCCCGGCCAAGGCCGCCCTGGAGGCGACCAGCCGCTACATCGCCCGCGACCTGGGCAAGCAGAACATCCGCTGCAACCTCATCTCGGCGGGCCCGCTCGGCTCCATGGCCGCCAAGTCCATCCCGGGCTTCGGCGAGCTGGCCTCCGTGTGGGACACCCGCTCCCCGCTGGAGTGGGACCTGAAGGACCCGGAGCCGGCCGGCCGCGGCGTCGTCGCCCTGCTGAGCGACTGGTTCCCGAAGACCACCGGCGAGATCATCCACGTCGACGGCGGTCTGCACGCCATCGGCGCCTGATCGCCGCGGGACCGCACCGACGCCCCGTTCCCCGCCACCGGCGGGGAACGGGGCGTCACCCGTTCGGCCGGGGGAGCCGCCACCCGTTCGGCTCACCGGCCGGGCCGCCGCCGCGCGGACGGCGCACCCTGGATTACGCCTACCCTCGCTCGTCCCCGCGCCGCCCGGCCGAGGAGGTCCCCTGGTGCGCCTGTCCCGCAGCCTGGCCCCGGTGACCGTGGCCCTCGCCCTCGTCCTGTCCCTGCCGTACGACGCGCTGCCGCACGCGCGCGTGAGCGACGGCAAGCCGCCCGCGCCGAGCCGGTTCGGCGCCTCCTGCCGCACGGCCGTCCGGGGTTCCCACGTGGTGACGTACTGCCACAACCCCTATGTCGACACCGACCGTGTGCGGTTGCACATCGAGTGCGACCGCTGGTGGGACATCGACACCGACAGCGCCCCGGTGGACGCCGGGGCCGCGATGACCGTACGGCTGAGCGGCCGGTGCTGGAAGGAAGTCCGCTCGGTGTGGATCAGCCACCAGAAGGTGCGGTGAACCGCCCCGGGTTGCACAGGAACGGATAGCTCGCGGCCTCCGTCGCCGCCGCCTCCGTGTCGCCCGCGCGGATCGCGTCCACCAGGCGCGTGTGGTCCATGTACGTCTCCGGGGTCAGCCCCGCCCCGACGTCCGCGCGCAGCCAGTCCCGCAGCACCTCGCCCAGGTCGGCGTACATCGCGGTCATCACGTCGTTGTGGGACGCGGCCACCACGGCCAGATGGAAGGTGGCGTCGGCGGTCACGAAGGCCTCCGTGTCGCCGCCCTCCCAGACCTCCTCGCGCCGGGCCAGCAGCGCGTCGAGCTGCTTGAGGTCCTTCTCGGTGCGCCGCTCGGCGGCCAGCTTCGCCGCCGCCGACTCCAGCGTGGACCGCAGCTCGGCGATGTGCCGCGGATCGGCGCCGGCGAAACGGCGGTGCATCACCCCGGCCAGCTCGCTCGTGGCCACCACGTACGTCCCCGAGCCCTGGCGGATGTCCAGCAGACCGTTGTGGGCGAGCGCGCGGACGGCCTCACGGACCGTGTTGCGGGCGACGCCGAGCTGCTCGACCAGTTCCGGCTCCGTCGGGATGCGCGACCCGACCGGCCACTCGCCGGACGTGATCTGGTGGCGCAGCGCGGCGATGACCTGTTCGGACAGCGCCGAACGGCGCGGGTGGCTCAAAGGCATGGCTCACCTTCGCACGAGGGGCCGGGGCGCGCGGGCCACGGGTAGTGCGGGGTTGGACAACCAATCATCCCATGATTCTATGATGAGCCTCATGGCTAGTGAGGAAACCCGGACAGTGGAGACCCGTACGGCGATGGCACCGACCGAACGCGGTACGGACGCGACGCGCATCCAGGAGGCGACGCCCGGCGCGGGCGGCACGCGCGCGTGGACGGTCCGGCTGGTCGTCCTCGGCATCGTGCTCTCCGCGCTGAACCTCCGCCCGGCCATCACCAGCCTCGGCGCCCTTTTGGAGGAGGTCCGCGACGGGCTCGGCATGAGCGGCGGCGTGGCCGGACTGCTCACCTCCGTGCCCCCGCTGTGCTTCGCCGTCTTCGGTGTCACCGCGCCCCGCCTGGCCCGCCGCTTCGGACCGGCCGCCGTGGTGTGCGCCGGCATGGCCGCCATCACCGCCGGTCTGCTCATACGGCCGTACGTCGGCAACACCGCCGGATTCCTGGCCGCCAGCGCGCTCGCCCTCATGGGCATCGCCGTCAGCAACGTCCTGATGCCGGTCATCGTCAAGCGCTGGTTCCCCGACCGGGTCGGCTCCATGACCGGCCTGTACTCGATGGCCCTCGCCCTCGGCACCTCCTCCGCCGCCGCGGTGACCGTCCCGCTGACCGACGCCCTGGGCGGCGGCTGGCAGTCCGGCCTCGCCGTGTGGGCCGCCCTCGCCGCCGCCGCCGTCCTGCCCTGGCTGCCGCTCGTCCGCGACCGAGGCACCGCCGCCGAGCGGCGGGAGCCCGCGCGCGGGGCAGAGCGGCGGCACGCTCCCCTGCGGATCACCCGCAGCCGCACCGCCTGGGCGCTCGCCGTCTTCTTCGGTCTCCAGGCCACCGCCGCCTACATCACCATGGGCTGGATGCCGCAGATCTTCCGGGACGCCGGTGTGTCCGCGGGCACCGCGGGCGTGCTGCTGGCCGTCACCATGGTGATGGGCGTGCCGCTGGCCTTCGTCATCCCGCGGGTCGCCACCCGGCTGCCCCACCAGGGCCCGATCGTGCTGGTCCTGGGCGCCTGCGGCCTCGCCGGGTACGCCGGGCTGTACCTCGCCCCGGCCGCCGGCGCCTGGGCCTGGGCCCTGCTGCTCGGCGTCTCCAACTGCGCCTTCCCGCTCGCGCTGACGATGGTCGGCATGCGGGCCCACAGCGGTGCGGGCGTGGCCCAGCTGTCCGCGTTCGCCCAGAGCACCGGCTATCTGATCTCCATCCCCGGCCCCCTGCTGGTCGGCGTGCTCTACCAGCAGAGCGGCGGCTGGGGAGTGCCGCTCGCCCTCATGGCGGCCCTCATGGTGCCGCAGATGGTGGTGGGCTTCCTGGCGGGCCGCGACCGGACGGTGGAGGACGAGGCGGCGCGCTGACCCGACCGGGTGCCCCCGGCGCCGTGAAGCGGGGGCGAGGTGCGAGACTGGGCGCATGCAGCCTGTGCTCGACCCGAACCCGAAGAACGGCCAGAAGAAGATGCTGCTCGTCTTCGGCTCGTTCCTCGCCATCTTCGTGATCATCGCCATCGTGGCGACCCTCGCGTCCCCGTGACGGCAGCGCCTGAGGCGCTGCCGGCTCCACCTGAGGCGTCTCCGGCTTCGCCTGAGGTGCTTCACCCGGTTCACCCGCTTTTACCTGTTCTCCGGGCCCTTTCGGGCTCTCCCGGTCCTCCGGGGCTGCCGGGCGGATGGTGGGGCTGACCCCACCATCCCCTAGGGGGCAAGGGTCAGGGTCAACTGGGTGGAACTCCGGATGGGTTGGCGACCCCGGCTTCCGTACCTTCGAGAGGTGACCGCACCGGGCGGTCACGGACCAGCTTGAGGACTCTCGGAGGCGACCATGGCGGCCCGCACCCACTCCCGGCCCCACCCGGCGACCACCGGCGGCGTCGACATCAGGCTGCCCTGGTGGGCGCTCGCCCTTCCCGCCCTCGCGTTCCTCGTGCTGCTCGCGCTGATACTGAACCCGTCGGACGCCCACGCGGCGACCGGCGACCCGGCGATCACGCGGCTCCTGGAGCGCGCCCAGCAGCTCCTCGCGCGCTGACGACAAGCCCCCTCACGCGGTGAATCCGCATGTCAACTCCCTGAGCCGGGCCGCCTGTTTCATGCGAAGCTGGGACCCATGAGCGTCGCAGAACCCCGCAGGATCGTCCTCTTCCGGCACGCGAAGGCCGACTGGCCCCAGGTCCCCGACCACGAGCGCCCGCTCGCCGAGCGCGGCCGTACGGACGCCGCCGTCGCCGGACGCAAGCTGGCCGACACCGGCATCACCATCGACCTGGCCCTGTGCTCCACGGCGACCCGCACCCGCGAGACCTGGAAGCTCGCCGTGCACGAGCTGTCGCACCGGCCGAAGACCGTCTACGAGGAGCGGGTCTACGAGGCCTCGCCCGGCGAGCTGATCGCCGTGCTCAACGAGGTCCCGGACGAGGTGCGGAACGTGATCCTGATCGGCCACAACCCCGGCGTGCACGGTCTGGCCGACATCCTGGCCGGCGCGGCCGACGACGACGCCCGGGAGCGGATGGACCGGCGGGGCTTCCCCGCAGCCGCCTTCGCCCTGCTGTCCTTCGACGGCCCCTGGAAGGGCGTCGAGCCCGGTGTGGCCACACTCGTGGACTACTGGGCGCCCTCCGAGTGACCCGGCGCCGCCGCGGCACACCGGACGGCGAAGGGCCCGGCACCGCACAGGGTGCCGAGCCCTCCCGACAACCCGGGCACGGGCGCCCTCCCGGCGAGCGGGCGGGGCGGGCCCCCGCTCAGTCCTCGTCGTCCTGCATGTCGGCGGCCTCGACCTCTTCCCGGGTGATGCCGAGGAGGTAGAGGACCGTGTCGAGGAAGGGGAAGTTCACCGCCGTGTGCGCCGCCTCCCGGACCACCGGCTTGGCGTTGAAGGCCACGCCCAGGCCCGCCGCGTTCAGCATGTCCAGGTCGTTCGCGCCGTCACCGATGGCCACCGTCTGCGCCAGCGGCACCCCGGCCTCCGCCGCGAAGCGGCGCAGCAGCCGCGCCTTGCCCGCCCGGTCCACGATCTCGCCGGTCACGCGGCCGGTCAACTTCCCGTCGACGATCTCCAGCGTGTTGGCCTGCGCGAAGTCCAGCCCCAGCCGCTCCCTCAGGTCATCGGTCACCTGGGTGAACCCGCCGGAGACGACCCCCACTTGGTAGCCGAGCCGCTTCAGGGTGCGGATCAGCGTGCGCGCGCCCGGCGTCAGCCGGACCTCCTCGCGCACCTTCTCCACCACCGACGCGTCCAGCCCCTTCAGCAGCGCCACGCGCGCGTGCAGCGACTGCTCGAAGTCCAGCTCCCCGCGCATCGCCGCCGCCGTCACCTCGGCGACCTGGTCCTCACAGCCGGCGTGCGCGGCGAACAGCTCGATGACCTCGTCCTGGATCAGGGTCGAGTCCACATCCATGACCACCAGCCGCTGGGCGCGCCGGTGCAGACCGGCCGAGACCACCGCGATGTCGACACCCAGTGCCGCCGCGTCGGAGGCCAGGGCGGTGCGCAGCGGTTCGGTCTCCACGCCGGACACCGCGAACTCCACCGCCGTCACCGGATACTTGGCCAGCCGGAAGATACGGTCGATGTTGCCGCCGGCCTTCGCGATCCGGGCGGCGATCGCGGCGGTCGACTCGGCGGTGAGCGGGTGGCCGAGGACGGTCACCAGGGAGCGCCCGAGGCCGCGCGGCCGGTTGTCGCCGTGGCCGGAGATGATCTCCGCCTGCATCTTCATCGACTCGGCCCAGCTGTGCACGGTGGCCCGCAGGTCACCCTCCAGGCCGGCCGGCGGCTGGGTCACCAGCACGCACAGCACCAGGCGGCCCCGGGTGACGACCTGCTCGATGTCGACCACGTCGACGAGGTAGGCGCCGAGGGTGTCGAAGAGACCGGCCGTGATGCCCGGCCGGTCCTTGCCGAAGATCTTGACGAGGAGGGTGGGGACCTCGGGGGTCTGCGAAGCGGAGGTCTGCGAAGCGCTCATGGTGTCACCACCGTATCCGGCACCCAGTGCCTCTCGCCGCCGAGGTCCGCCTGACGGACACGGAACAATGGGTGTCGACCCGGTGTCGAGGATCTTGCCACCGGGAAACGGCACCGCTGCCGCGCGAGCGATACCGCCCGGCTCCACCACGAGGGTCCCACGACCTGGGCTGAACGGCAGACGGAGACGTCGGCGGGCGCGGCCACCCGGGCGGCGTCCGGGCACGGCGCGCCGGTGGTCCGGGCCGCCCTTGGGGCGGTGTGCGGGGTGGCTGGGCCGGGTGCCCGTCCGACACCCACCCGGGCCCGGCCGTGGGCGCCTCGTGGTGGCGGGGGAGGAGGGCCGACGAGCGGTCCGGTGACGATCTGGACGCCGTACACATCCGGCCCGGCACCGGCGGCCGGCTGTCCGTGGCCCGCCCGGAAGCTGCCGGCCGCCCCCACCACGGCTTGCGGGGCCGTGGAAGCCGAGGGCGCCGTGACCCGGCCACCGTGACCCGTCGGTGCAGGCGAGCGCGCCGCCGGCAGCCCCTGCCACCGGAGCGCGCGTCCCTGCCGGCTCTCCGGCCGGCAGCGTCAGCGGTAGCGCCACCACCGCGACACCCACGATCCAGGTCGGCCGGGCGGCCCACCGTCCCAGGCGGGTCGGGGCGCCCGGTGAGGTGTCCACCAGCAGGGCGGTGAAGATCGCCGGGACCGGCCGGCCGGGCCGTCGACGCACGGCTGTCCCGCCCGGTGGCGGCCCGACGTGGCGGACGACGGGCAGGGCGATCGGCAGCCAACCGCGCCCATGACCACCGTGCCCGTACGAGAAGTTCGGCCGACGCCATGACAACTCCGTTCACACGCAAGCGCGGAGAGCCGGCCGGAAGGACGTAGAGGGAACGAACCGCCCGCCCCCAGCGCTTCAACACCCTTCCCCGCCCCGGTTTCCCCTCCCGCCGGCGCACGAGTCGGAGCGCCATGAACCCCTTGCCAAGGCCCGAGTTTCGGTCCTGGGGCCGAGCCTGAAATAGTTCCCCACGATGTTCGATATCCCTAGACTCCCTGCGACGGGGGTAACTCGGGGGACAACTCAGTGGGGCATGGAGTGCCGGAACTCGTACTCGAAACAAACGGACATACCTGGATGCTCGATTCATCCAGGGCATACATCCTCGGACGTGATCCGCAGGGGGACATCGTCTTCGACGACGCCAGGGTCTCCTGGCGGCACGCCACGGTCAGCTTCAACGGCCGCAGTTGGGTCATCGAGGACCACGGCAGCACCAACGGCACGTACGCGCAGGGCCAGCGGATCCAGCACATGGAGATCGGCCACGGCTCGTCGCTGCACCTCGGCAACGCGACCGACGGACCGCGGCTGAACCTGTCGGCGACCACGGCACCCGTCGGCGGCCCGGCCCAGCAGCCGCAGGCGGCGGTACCGCAGGCAGCGGCGCCGTACGCGGCCCAGGGCGCCGGCGCCCCCGGCTGGCAGCAGGCGCCCGCGCCCCAGCAGCCCGCCCCGCAGCAGGCCGTACCCCACCAGGCGCCCGCGCAGCACCAGGCCCCCCAGGCCGGCTGGCAGCAGCCGCCCGCGTTCCCGCAGCAGCAGGCCGGCCCCGCCGAGCAGTACGCGCAGAAGACGCCCGGTGGCGGCGAGGGGGCGCCGCCGGTCTACGGCGACCGCAGCCCGACCACGTTCCACCAGTTCGCGCTCGACCGCGTGATGCGCATCGGCCGTGCCCTGGAGAACGACCTGGTCGTCTCCGACCTCCAGGTCTCCCGGAACCACGCCGAGTTCCACGCCACGCCCGACGGCCGTTTCGAGATCCGCGACCTCGGTTCGCACAACGGCACCTTCGTCAACGGCCAGCCGATCCCGAAGGGCGGCTCGCAGCTGCTCGGCCCGACCGACATCGTCGGCGTCGGCCACTCCACCTTCCGGATCGTCGGCGACCGCCTCGAAGAGTTCGTCGACACCGGTGAGGTCTCCTTCTCGGCCCGCCATCTGACCGTCACGGTCGACGGCGGCAAGCAGATCCTCAAGGACGTCTCCTTCGGCGTACCCGAGAAGTCGCTGATCGCGGTGATCGGCCCGTCCGGTTCCGGCAAGTCGACCCTGCTCAAGGCGCTCACCGGCTACCGGCCCGCCAACCAGGGCGAGGTGCTGTACGACAACCGGAACCTGTACAAGCAGTTCGCCGAGCTCCGCCAGCGCATCGGTCTGGTCCCGCAGGACGACATCCTGCACAAGGAGCTGACCGTCAAGAAGGCCCTGAAGTACGCGGCCAAGCTGCGCTTCCCCGCCGACACCACGGCCCAGGAGCGCGACGCCCGCATCGACGAGGTGCTGCGCGAGCTGAAGCTCGACATTCACAAGGACAAGAAGGTCACCTCGCTCTCCGGCGGCCAGCGCAAGCGCGTGTCGGTGGCCCTTGAGCTGCTGACCAAGCCGTCGCTGATCTTCCTGGACGAGCCGACCTCCGGCCTCGACCCGGGCATGGACCGCGACGTCATGCAGCTGCTGCGCGGCCTCGCCGACGACGGCCGTACCGTGCTCGTCGTCACCCACTCGGTGGCCGAGCTGGCGCTGTGCGACAAGCTGCTGGTGATGGCGCCGGGCGGCGCGGTCGCCTACTTCGGCCCGCCGGGGGAGGCGCTGAACTTCTTCGGCTACGACAGCTGGGCCGACGTCTTCTCCGCCTTCGAGAACTACCGCGACTACGACTGGGCGGGCCGCTGGAAGGGCTCGCAGCACTACCAGATGTACGCCGCGGACGTCGACTCGGTCGCCCCGCAGGCGGTCCAGATGCCGCCGATGCAGGCGATCAGACCGCCCAAGCCGCAGAGCTGGCTCTCCCAGTTCGTCACCCTGGTGCGGCGTTATGTGTCGGTCATCGCCTCCGACCGCGGCTTCCTGGCCCTGATGGTGCTCCTGCCGGCCGTCATCGGCTCGGTCAGCCTGCTGATCCACCCGGACCACGGTCTGCTGCCCAACGGCCCCAACGCGCGGACCGGCCAGATCGCGCCCAACGGCACCGCCACCACCGTGCTGCTGATCCTGGCCGTCGGCGCCTGCTTCGCCGGAGCCGCCAACTCCGTCCGCGAGCTGATCAAGGAACGAGTGATCTACGAGCGGGAGCGCGCCACCGGCCTGTCCCGGTCGGCGTACCTGATGTCGAAGGTGTTCGTGCTCGGCGTGATCACCGGGTTCCAGGGGCTGCTGGTCGGCGTCATCGGCTTCGGCAGGCGCGAGATCCCGGACCGGGGCCTCATCCTCGGGCACGCCACGCTGCTGGAGCTGTCCCTGCCGATCATGGGGCTCGGCTTCGCCGCGATGATGTTCGGCCTGATCATCTCCTCGCTGGTGAAGACGGCCGAGAAGACCATGCCGCTGCTGGTGATGTTCGCGATCATCCAGGTCGTCTTCACCGGCTGCCTGTTCGCCCTGCACGGCACGGTCGGTGTGAACGAGTTCTCGTACCTGATGCCGTCCCGCTGGGCGGTCGCCGCGGCCGGCGCCACGCTGGACTTCAACCGGATCAGCCCGCCGGAGACCGCCGGTGACAACGACCCGCTGTGGAACCACACGGTCGGCGCCTGGAGCATGGACATGATCGCGCTGATCGCGCTCGGTGCGCTCTGCGGCTTCTTCGTGGCCCGCTTCCTGCGCCGCCACGAGCCGGAGGTCATGCGCAAGTAGCCGCGCGCCTTGGCGGCACCCGCCCGTACGACGCCGAAGGGCGGCATCCCCGCGCAGGGGGTGCCGCCCTTCGGCCGTATGTCGTTGAGGTCCCGCGCCAGGGCCTCAGTACGCGCTGTTGACGTTGTCGATCGAGCCGTACCGGTGGGCCGCGTAGTTGGCGGCGGCGGTGATGTTGGCGACCGGGTCGTAGATGTTCCAGGAGGTGCCGGGGACGTGGTACGCCTGGAAGGTGGGCGGGATCACCTGGAGCAGACCCTTGGACGGGATGCCGTTGACGGCGTTGATGTCCCAGTTGTTGATGGCCTGCGGGTTGCCGGAGGACTCCCGCATGATGTTGCGGTGCAGGCCGCTGTAGCTGCCCGGGATGCGCTTGGCCTTCATGATGTCCAGGGACTGGCGGATCCAGCCGTCCAGGTTGTTGGCGTACGTCTTCGCGGCGACCGGCTGCATCTCCAGGCGCTGGGCGGAGCGACCGGCGGCGGCCGTGACGGCGCGCTCCTGCGCGGCCTTCTTGACGGCGGCGTCGACGGCGGCCTTCTTCGCGACGGCGGCGTCGGCGGCCTTCTTCTGCGCCGCGAGGGTGTCGAGCTTGATGTTCTTGGCGGCGAGCTGGTCCGTGACCGTGCCCTTGACGTTCTTCAGGACGGTGCCGGTGGCGGCGACCTGCGCGGTGGTGGCGGGGGCGCCGGTGGTGACCGTCTCGGCGTTGCTCGGAGCGGCCGAGAAGGCGAGGGCGGCGGTGCCGAGTGCGGCGACACCGGCGACGGCGATCTTGTGGTGCTTGGTCAGCTGACGACTGTGAGCACGGTTGAGGATGTTCTTGGGCATGGCTGATGGACCTCTTCGATAGCGCGGAGGTCGCTCCTGCGTCCGCCGGGGGAATCGGCTCCTCCCACACGAACGCCGCGGGGCGGAAAGCCCGCGGCGCTGAGCGACGGAAGCAATTCTTAGCGGGCGCAAAATGCCCAGGCAAAGGTGTGACGTACGAAGCCCGATAGTGGATCAGGGAAGGGCAAAACGGGACAGACGGGACTGTCTGCCCCGTTCATGCGGGGGTGTTTATCTCCTATGTCCTTTCGTACGTGATGCACGCCCTATGCGCGGGCTCACATGGGGCGCCATGCCATCTCACCGCATGTTGCCATCGCAATGCTCTGGGTGAGGGCTCTCCTCCGGAAGGATGAGATGGACGTCGCCGAACTCGTGCCACAGGTAGAGCGCCCGCAGCGCCTCCTCGTAGGCACGGTCGACCGCCGCCCGCCCGGCGACCGCCTCCAGCATCAGCAGGTGGGAGGCCTCCGGCTCGTGCAGCCCGGTCAGCAGCCCGTCCACCGCCCGTGTTCCGCGCTCCGGGGTCACCACCAGATCCGTCCACCCCTCGGCCGCCCGCACCACACCGTCCGGCCCCGCGGCCGACTCCACGGCCCGCACGGCTGTCGTTCCCACCGCGATCACCCGGCCATCCTCCGCCCGAGGAGGCGCCTGGAGCCCTTCCCGACGCGCCCGGACCTGGTTGATCAGCCGCGCCGACGCCTCCGGCACCGAGAACCGCTCCGGGTACGGCGGCTCGTGCGCCTCCGCCGACGAGACCCCTGTGTGCAGCGTCACCGGCGCGAACCACACCCCCCGGCTCACCAGCTCCGCCACCAGCCGCGCGGTGAAGGGCCGGGCCGCGCTCGGCATCTCGGCACTGCCCGCCCCGTCCGGCGACGGCAGGGCGAACACCGTCTGGTACGCGGACAGCGGCTGGTCCCGCTCCGTATAGGAGTAGCGAATGGGCCGCCCGTGGCCGCCGAGCACCTCCCGTACGTCCGCCCCGGCTACCCGCGCCCACCACAGCCGCTCACCCCGCGCGCTCAGCGGCTCCTCCAGCAGCAGCCGCCCCCCGCCCGGCAGCGACACCTCTGTCCCCGCGGGCGAGCCCGCACGCGCGCGCGCAGTACCGCGCCCGTCCGGTTCCCGCAGCTCGACCGCCCACCGTCCGTCGTCCCCGCGCGTGGAGAAATGCACCACCACGCGCGCGTGCCCGATCCGGCCGTCGACCGCCGCGGCCAGCGTCGGGGAGGTGTTCACCACCAGCAGATCGCCGGCCCGCAGCAGCCCCGGCAACTCGCGGAACGCGTGGTGCGCCACCTCCGTCCCGCGCGACACCATCAGCCGTACGGCGTCCCGCCCCAGCCTCGGCCCCCGCTGCTCGGCGGGCACGCGCGCGGACAGCTCCGCGGGGACCTTCCCCCGCTTCCGGGGCCCGAGCGGGCAGACCCCCGCGGACACGGTCACCGCGCCTCCAGCAGGGCCGGCGCCGCGTACCGCCCGCTCGCCGGCCGCTCGTCCAGCAGCCGCAGGAACGCCGGTACGACATCGGCGGGCGCCGGACGCGGAGCGTCGTCGTCCGGTACGGCCGCCGCGTACAGGTCCGTCGCCATGTCCCCGGGATCCACCGCCCACACCCGCAGCCCCGGCTCCTCCACCCCGAGCACCGCGGTGAGCTGGTCCAGGGCCGCTTTGGAGGCGCCATAGCCGCCCCACGTCTCGTACGCCTCCGCCGCCGCGTCCGAGGAGACCGCGATCACCGCGCCCGCCGGCGACGCCTGCAACAGCGGCAGCGCCTCCTGGACCAGCCCGAGCGCCGCCACCACGTTCACCTCCAGGGCCCGCCGCAGCCCCTCCGGCGGCAGCTCCGCCAGCCGCACCAGCGGCTCGGCGCCCAGCGCGCTCGCGTTGCTCACCAGCAGGTCGGCCCCGCCCAGCCGCCATGCGGCGGCCACCAGCTCCGCCCGGTGCCCGCCGTCCGTGACGTCCCCGGGCAGCGCCACCACCCGCGTACCGTGCCCCGTGACCGCCTCCGCGGTCTCCTTGAGGGCGTCGGCGCCCCGGGCGTCGAGCACCAGATCCCAGCCGCGTGCGCCCAGCGCCTCGGCGAGCGCCCGCCCCAGGCCCTTCGAGGCCCCCGTGATGATCGCTACCGGCATGACAACCGTCCCCTCGTCGCTCACCGCCCCCTCGGGCGGTGACCTCAACTTAGGAACGGCACCCCTCGGACCGCCTCGGACGCGGGCCGCAAAGCACCGGGGCCCTTCGACGTACGCCCGGCGCCCGGGTACCGGCGGCCTACGCCCGGCGTCCCAGGACCCGCGGCCTACGCCCCGCGCCCCGGAACCGGCGGCGTACGCCGCCGGACCTAGGCCCAGCGGACCGGAGCCCGCCGTCACCGGTCCGATCCGCGCTGTCGGACCCCGCCGGTACCGTGAGGAACATGAGTCAAGGCCCCCGGTCCGGCCTCGCCGCGGTGAGTTCCGCGCTGCTGGCCATGAGCAGGCACCTGGAGATGCGCGACGTCCTCAAGACGATCGTCGCCTCCGCGCGCGAGCTGCTCGACGCGCAGTACGCCGCGCTCGGCGTCCCCGACGACCACGGCGGCTTCGCCCAGTTCGTCGTGGACGGCGTCAGCGACGCGCAGTGGCGTGCCATCGGCCCGCTCCCGCGCCAGCACGGCATCCTCGCGGCGATGCTGCGCGAGGCGAAGGCCGAGCGCCTCGCCGACGTGCGCAAGGACCCCCGCTTCGAGGGCTGGCCCTCCGCCCACCCCGACCTCGCCGACTTCCTGGGCCTGCCCATCCGCGACGGCGACGAGGTCATCGGCGCCCTGTTCCTCGCGAACAAGAACTGCCCCAAACCCGAAGGGAGTTGCGGCTTCACCCAGGAGGACGAGGAACTGCTCTCCATCCTCGCCCAGCACGCCGCCATCGCCCTCACCAACGCCCGCCTCTACGAGCGCAGCCGCGAACTGACCATCGCCGAGGAACGCTCCCGCCTCGCCCACGAACTGCACGACGCGGTCAGCCAGAAGCTGTTCTCCCTGCGCCTGACCGCCCAGGCGGCAGCCGCCCTCGTCGACCGCGACCCCGCCCGCGCCAAGGGCGAACTGCACCAGGTGGCCTCCCTCGCCGCCGAGGCCGCCGACGAACTGCGCGCCGCCGTCGTGGAGTTGCGGCCCGCCGCACTGGACGAGGACGGCCTGATCGCCACCCTGCGCACCCAGACACGGGTCCTCGACCGCGCCCACACCGCGCGCGTGACCTTCACCAGCAACGGCTTCCGCGCCCTGCCCGCCGCCCAGGAGGAGGCCCTGCTCCGGGTCGCCCAGGAGGCCCTGCACAACGCCCTGCGCCACTCCGGCGCCGACCGGGTCGAGGTGACCGTGGACCGGCGCGGCCACGGAGCCGTCCTGCGCGTCACCGACGACGGCGACGGCTTCGACCCCACGGCGGTCCGCCGCGCCGGACGCCACCTCGGCCTCGTCTCGATGCGGGACCGGGCGAGCGGGGTCGGCGGCACGCTGACCGTGCAATCCGAGCCCGGCAAGGGCACCACGATCGAGATGGAGGTCCCCGGTGGGTGAACCGATCAAGGTCCTGCTGGTCGACGACCACCAGGTCGTCCGCCGGGGCCTGCGCACCTTCCTGGAGGTCCAGGACGACATCGAGGTCGTCGGCGAGGCCGCCGACGGCGCCGAGGGAGTCGCCCGCGCCGAGGAACTGCGGCCCGACGTCGTCCTCATGGACGTGAAGATGCCGGGCATGGACGGCATCGACGCCCTGCGCAGACTGCGCGAACTCGACAACCCCGCGCGCGTGCTCGTCGTCACCAGCTTCACCGAGCAGCGCACGGTCGTCCCGGCCCTGCGCGCGGGCGCCGCCGGGTACGTCTACAAGGACGTGGACCCCGACGCCCTCGCCGGCGCCATCCGCTCCGTGCACGCCGGGCACATCCTGCTCCAGCCCGAGGTCGCCGGTGTCCTGCTCTCCCAGGACGAGGCCGGCCCCGGGCAGGGCAGGGGCGGTTCGCTCACCGAGCGGGAGCGAGAGGTGCTCGGACTGATCGCGGACGGCCGCTCCAACCGCGAGATAGCCCGCGCGCTCGTCCTGTCAGAGAAGACCGTCAAGACGCACGTCTCCAACATCCTGATGAAACTCG
This sequence comes from Streptomyces canarius, assembly GCF_014650735.1. Classification (NCBI taxonomy): domain Bacteria; kingdom Bacillati; phylum Actinomycetota; class Actinomycetes; order Kitasatosporales; family Streptomycetaceae; genus Streptomyces; species Streptomyces canarius. The sequence goes on along the minus strand of NZ_BMVN01000004.1, from coordinate 7,966 downwards.
ACCTCGCCGACCGCACCCAGGCCGCGCTGTGGGCCGTACGCCACGGCGTGACCGGCTGATACGCCCTGACCAACGCCTGACCCGCGGCAACACGGAGGGTTACGGTCCGGACCGAGATTCATACTGTCGTGGGAATGCCACCCGGATGGCGCACCCTCCGGTGATCTCCGCCGTTCTCCAGTGCGTGCCGCGGAGATCGCCGCGGTGAACGACCAGGAGGGGTTGACAGTGAAGAACCTGAAGAAGGCAGCGGCCGTGACGATGGTGGCCGGGGGGCTGGTGGCGGCCGGTGCCGGTCTGGCCTCGGCCCACGGCGGCGCCCACGCGGCCGGCGAGGCCGCCGGCTCCCCGGGCGTCGGCTCGGGCAACGTCGCCCAGGTCCCGGTGCACGTCCCGGTGAACGCGGTCGGTAACAGCGTGAACGTCATCGGCGTACTGAACCCGGCGTTCGGCAACCTCGGCCTCAACGGCTGAGGCTCCGGCCGGCGACGACGTCAGGCCTCCCGGGCGCACCGGGGGGTCTGTCGGGTTGTCGTCCGACTGGCCCGAACGGGCGCCGGGACCGGGGTTCCCGTACCTCGCCGGGGGCTCCCGCGTTGATCAGCACACGGCCCACGGCCGGGCCGCAGCAGCACACGCAGGAGGAACCCGTCCCATGAACATCGTCAAGAAGGCCGCGCTCGCCGTGACCGCCGCCGGCCTCGCCGCCGGCGCGTCCGCCGGTTCGGCGGTAGCCGACGCGGAGGCCCACGGCGCCGCCGTACGGTCCCCGGGCGTCGCGTCCGGTCTCACGGCCCAGCTCCCGGTCGACGTCCCGGTCCAGGTGGACGGCCTGACCGCCGACCTGGTCGGCGCCCTGAACCCGGCCTTCGGCAACACGAGCGTCAGCCGGTAACGACGCCCTCGGGGCCGGCCCCTCAGACACACACCGGCCCCTAAGCCCCTCCCGTACCGCCCCCGGGCTCCCAGGCTCACGCGCCCGCAGCGGGCGTCGGGCTTCCGTACCGACCCTGGACCTCTGGCCTCCGGCCGCCAGGCTCCCGCGCCGCGTCGGCCTCTTGTGCGTGCGTGCCAACGGCGAGCCCTCAGCCTTCGGCGCCGGCCTGGGTCTCCAGCTTCCGCGTCGGCTCCGGCCGCCAGGCTTTCACGTCACCCCCGGGCTCCTGGAGTACGTGCCTGCGGCGAGCCCTCAGCCTTCGGCGCCCGCCCCGGCCCCGAGGCGTCCGAGCCCGCGTCGGACCGGCGGGCATCCACGTCGGCCCCGGCCCCCAGGCACCCAGGCCGCCCGGCCCCTCAGCCTTCCGAGCCCGCACCGAGCGCTCAGCCCCCGTACCGGCCCCGGCCCCCAGGCATCCACCCCAGCTCCCAGGCATCCGCCCCGGCCCCCGCCCCCCGCCTCACCGCATCCCGCGCTCCCGCTGCTCCACGAACGAGTTGTACGCCGCCACCTGCGCCCGTCGGGCCGTCCGCTCCACCGGCCGCAGTGCCGCTCCGCGTGCCGCCATCTCCGAGGCGCTCACCGCGCCCCCGTGACCGTTGTCGTACGCCAGTGACACCAGCAGCCCGACCCGCTGCGCCAGTTCCAACACCCGCACCGCACGCGGCGGATACCCCGGCGCCAGCACCTCCCGGCCACGCTCGGCCCGTGCCCGGTACGCGTCGATCGCCGCCTCCGCCACCGGCCCCGACCCGGCGACGTCCAGCTTCGACAGCACCTCGGCCGCCTCCCGCAGCGCCTCCGCCAGCTCCCGCTCGGCCTCGCCCAGCGACGGCACATCGGCGGGCGGCGCCTCCCGCACCGGCAGCACGTGCCAGACCACCTCGGCATGTACATCGCCCGCGGGCCCGGCCTCGTACACCTCGGGCACCAGCCCGAACGCGGACCCGTGACAGACCACCGCCTCCTCGGCCTCCAGCGCCCGCGCGTTGAACTCCGGCGGACCACTCAGCCCCAGCGGATGCCCCGGCGCGGGCAGCGCCACCCGCAGTCCGGTCACCCCCAGCGTGCGCAGCCGCCCCAGTGCGAGGGTCAGCCCGACCGGCGCGGACTCACCGGGCAGCCCCTCCACCCGGTGCACGGCGTCCTCGCCCACCACGGCGAGTACGGCGTCATCCGGAGAGACAAGTCCGGCCAAAAGGGCATTTCCCCAAGCGGCAAGGCGTCCTGAACGCGGTTCCGAGAGCATGCCCCCACCCTAAGGACCGGACCGATGGAATGGAGCGGGGCACTCGTGGCGTAGATTTCATAAGGGCTGCGCCCACCGGCGCGGCGGACCCGAGCCACAGGCGTACGCGACGGCCGAGACCGGCCACACTGCAAGGGGAGACAACGCGCTCATGAGCGATGTTCTGGAGCTTCAGGACGTATCCGTGGTCCGTGAGGGCCGGGCTCTGGTGGACCAGGTCTCCTGGTCGGTCAAGGAGGGCGAGCGCTGGGTCATCCTCGGTCCCAACGGCGCCGGCAAGACCACCCTCCTGAACGTCGCCTCCAGCTACCTCTACCCCAGCAAGGGCACCGCCACCATCCTCGGCGAGACCCTCGGCAAGCCCGGCACCGACGTCTTCGAACTGCGCCCCCGCATCGGCATGGCCGGCATGGCCATGGCCGACAAGCTCCCCAAGCGCCAGACCGTGCTGGAGACCGTCCTGACGGCCGCCTACGGCATGACCGCCCACTGGCAGGAGGAGTACGACGAGGTCGACGAGCGACGCGCCCGCGCCTTCCTCGACCGCCTCGGCATGACCGACTACCTGGAGAGGAAGTTCGGCACCCTCTCCGAGGGCGAGCGCAAGCGCACCCTGATCGCCCGCGCCCTGATGACCGACCCCGAGCTGCTCCTGCTGGACGAACCCGCCGCCGGTCTCGACCTCGGCGGTCGCGAGGACCTGGTACGCCGCCTCGGCCGGCTCGCCCGCGACCCCATCGCCCCCTCGATGATCATGGTCACGCACCACGTCGAGGAAATCGCCCCCGGCTTCACCCACGTCCTCATGATCCGCCAGGGCAAGGTGCTCGCCGCCGGCCCGATCGAGCTCGAACTCACCTCCCGCAATCTCTCCCTCTGCTTCGGCCTCCCGCTCGTCGTGGAGCAGGTCGGCGACCGCTGGACCGCCCAGGGTCTGCCCCTGTCCTGACCCCTCTGCTCTCCCCTGCGCGCCCTGTCCGCCGCCCGACCGCGGCCCTACCATGACCATGTGAACGACATCGACGCATGGGTGTGGTGGCTCGTCGGCGCGGCGGCTCTCGGAATCCCCCTCGTGGTCACCGCGATGCCGGAGTTCGGCATGCTCGCGGTGGGCGCCGTGGCGGCGGCGGTCGTCTCCGCCCTCGGCTTCGACGCGGTCATCCAGGTCCTGACGTTCGTCGTCGTCTCCGTCGCCCTCATCGCCGTCGTCCGGCCCATCGCCGCCCGGCACGGCCGGCAGACCCCCCGACTCGCCACCGGCGTGGAGGCGTTGAAGGGCAGGCAGGCCGTCGTCCTGGAGCGGGTCGACGCCTCCGGAGGCCGCATCAAACTCGCCGGGGAGGTCTGGTCGGCCCGCGCCCTCGACACCGGCCGTGCCTACGAAGTGGGCCAGGAGGTGGACGTCGTGGACATCGAAGGGGCCACCGCGATCGTCATCTGAGGGCCAACTGACCGAGAACGACTCACGAGTTGCGCGACGGTCTGTCAGACTCGACCAGCAAGATCTTCAACAGTCATGAGATCTGCCGAAAGAGCCGAGGCGGAGAAGGGTACGGGGAACGACGATGGAACCGGTCATCATCGTCCTGATCATCCTGGTGGTGTTGGTCTTCATCGCCCTGATCAAGACGATCCAAGTCATCCCACAGGCCAGCGCGGCCATCGTCGAGCGCTTCGGGCGCTACACGCGGACGCTGAACGCGGGCCTCAACATCGTGGTCCCGTTCATCGACACCATCCGCAACCGCATCGACCTGCGTGAACAGGTCGTACCGTTCCCGCCGCAGCCGGTGATCACCCAGGACAACCTGGTCGTGAACATCGACACGGTCATCTACTACCAGGTCACCGACGCCCGGGCAGCCACCTACGAGGTCGCCAGCTACATCCAGGCGATCGAGCAGCTCACCGTCACCACCCTGCGCAACATCATCGGTGGCATGGACCTGGAACGGACCCTGACCTCCCGCGAGGAGATCAACGCGGCCCTGCGCGGCGTCCTGGACGAGGCCACCGGCAAGTGGGGCATCCGCGTCAACCGCGTGGAGCTGAAGGCCATCGAGCCCCCGACCTCCATCCAGGACTCGATGGAGAAGCAGATGCGCGCCGACCGTGACAAGCGCGCCGCCATCCTCACCGCGGAAGGCACGCGCCAGGCCGCCATCCTCACCGCCGAGGGCGAGAAGCAGTCGCAGATCCTGCGCGCCGAAGGTGAGGCCAAGGCGGCGGCCCTGCGCGCCGAGGGCGAGGCCCAGGCCGTCCGCACGGTCTTCGAGGCCATCCACGCCGGCGACCCGGACCAGAAGCTGCTGTCCTACCAGTACCTCCAGATGCTCCCCAAGATCGCCGAGGGCGACGCCAACAAGCTCTGGATCGTCCCCAGCGAAATCGGCGACGCCCTCAAGGGCCTCTCCGGAGCGATGGGCAACTTCGGTCCCCTGGGCGGAGGTTCGGGCAACCACGGCTCATCGGGCAACGGCGGCTCCGCCGGTTCCGAGCGCCGAGAGAAGCCGTCGATCGACTGAGGGTCCTTCACGGCACCGGTGCGACCCGCGCCCCTCCGGGGGCGCGGGGGACCGCGCGGTCAACCACGAACAGCCCGCAGCCGCCGGCGGCCCGAACCCGGCAGACGATCAGGCCGCATCCCGAGCGAGCCACTCAGGAAGAGCCTCGAAGTCCTCGGCGCCCAGAGCCAAGAGCATCGCATCCGCGGGCGTCGGCTCGAACGGCTCCCGGAGCAGCGCCATCCCGGCCTCCTCCGGAGTCCGGTTCGCCTTCCGGTGATTGTCCTCGGCGCATGCGGCGACCGTATTCAGCCACGTGTCCTGCCCACCCTGAGACCGCGGCACCACATGGTCCACGGTCGCCGCCCGCCGCCCGCAGTACGCGCACCGGTGCCGGTCCCTGACCAGCACCCCCCGCCGTGACCACGGAGCTTGTCTTCGGAACGGCACCCGTACATACCGGCACAGCCGGATCACCCGAGGCGCCGGTATGTCGACATCGGCACCCCGCATACGCAGTTCGGGATGGGCCTGCTCGACGACGGCCTTGTCCTGGAGCACCAGAACGACCGCACGGTTCAGCGTCACCGTCGACAGCGGCTCGAAGCTCGCGTTCAGCACCAGCGTGTCACGCATCCAGCCCACCTCCCGTGTGCACCTGCCCACCCCCCGGCGGGCTCGGATCAACTCTGGACGGGCGCGCCGAGATGGACAACGCAATAAAAAATGCCCGCCTCCGATCACTTCCAAGACCGGAGGCGGGCAAACGTTCCATGAACCCTTGGCTGAATCCTTGCGCTCGCGTCAGCCCCGCGCGGGGTTCTCGTACTCACCGATGAGCTGGGCGCGCGCGAGCGTGTGGAACCGCAGGTTGAAACCGACGACGGCCGGAGAGACGTCCGCGTCCGGACCCAGCTTCTCCTGGTCCACCGCGTACACCGTGAAGACGTACCGGTGCGGGCCGTCCCCGGGCGGCGGAGCGGCACCGCCGAAGTCCTTCGTCCCGTAGTCGTTGCGCACGTGCACCGCGCCCGCGGGCAGCCCCTCGAACTTGCCGCTGCCCGCACCCGCCGGCAGCTCCGTCACGGAGGCCGGGATGTCGAACAGGACCCAGTGCCAGAACCCGCTGCCGGTCGGCGCGTCGGGGTCGTAGCAGGTCACGGCGAAGCTCTTGGTCCCGGCCGGGAAGCCCTCCCAGCGCAGCTGCGGTGACGTGTTGCCCTCCGCATGGACCTGGGCGCTCTTGAGCGTCACACCCTCCTTGATGTCCTCGCTCGTCACCGTGAACGACGGCACGGGCGGATGGAAGTCATGGGGGAGCGGCCGCCGCTTGAGCTCGGTCACCTCGGTACCTCCTGATCGATGATCTGGAACCAGCAGTTCCCGAGCCTAGAACCAGTTGCGCTTGCTGCCGACCTCGGACAGCCACTGGTTGAGGTAAGCCGCCCAGTCGGTCCCCTGCCAGTCGTTCAGACCCACCTGGAAGGACCGGAAGGTGTCCGACCCCTCGCTGAACAGACCCGCCTTCTTGTCCATCTCCAGCACCACGTCCATCGCGTGCTCGTCGGCGACGAAGCTCAGCTCCACCTGGTTCAGCCCCCGGTACTGCGACGGCGGGAAGAACTCGATCTCCTGGTAGAACGGCAGCTTCTGCCGCGTGCCCCGGATGTGCCCGCGCTCCATGTCCGCGTTCTTGAAGCGGAAGCCCAGCTGGATGAAGGCGTCCAGGAGCGCCTTCTGCGCCGGCAGGGGGTGCACGTTGATCGGGTCCAGATCGCCGGAGTCCACGGCACGCGCGATCGCCAGCTCGGTGGTCACCCCGATGTTCATCCCCCGCAGCACCTGTCCGTCGATCATCGTGATCGGCGTCTCCCAGGGGATCTCCAGCCCGAACGGCACCGCGTGCACGGCTCCCGCCTGCAACTCGAAGGCACCGCCGAGCCGCACCTTGGTGAACTCGATGTCCTGCTTGTACTCCTGGTCGCCGCTCTCCACCTCGACCTTGGCCTGGAGCCCGACGGACAGCCCCTCGATGGCCTGGTTCACGGACCCGCCCTGGATCCGCACCTCACCCTGGACGACACCACCCGGTACGACATTCACCTCGGTCAGGACCGTCTCGACCGACGCCCCGCCGGCCCCCAGGCTCGCGAGCAGCTTCTTGAACGCCATGACTCTCCCTTTACGAATGGACCCTCGACCCGTACAAACGCGATCCGCCCACGCCCGGTTCCGCCGGCGCGGTGCCCCGTCTGGACTACCCTCGGAGGGCATGATCGCGCCCCCGGACCGTACGCCACTGCCCCGAGCCTTCTTCGACCGCCCGGTACTGGAGGTCGCCCCCGACCTCCTGGGCCGCGTTCTGGTCCGGACGACACCCGACGGCCCGATCGCCCTCCGCCTCACGGAGGTGGAGGCGTACGACGGCCCGAACGACCCCGGCTCGCACGCCTTCCGTGGCCCCACCGCCCGCAACGCGGTGATGTTCGGCCCGCCCGGACACGTGTACGTCTACTTCACCTACGGCATGTGGCACTGCATGAACCTGGTCTGCGGACCCGAGGGCCGGGCCAGCGGGATCCTGCTCCGCGCGGGCGAAGTGGTGGAGGGCGCCGAACTGGCCCGCAAGCGGCGCGTCTCGGCCCGGAACGACAAGGAACTGGCCAAGGGACCGGCCCGGCTGGCCACGGCCCTGGAGGTCGACCGGGCTCTGGACGGCGCGGACGCGTGCGCCTCCGGCGAGACCCCTCTGAAGATGCTCACGGGGACACCGGTCCCCTCCGACCAGGTACGCAACGGTCCGCGTACCGGTGTCGCCGGCGAGGGAGGAGACGGCGACCTCCACCCGTGGCGCTTCTGGGTCGCCAACGACCCGACCGTGAGCCCCTATCGGGCCCATGTGCCGCGGCGCCGCCGAAGTTGACGCGGGCCGCCGGGGTGCGTAATGTAGCCCGAGCCGCTGAACCGGGTACGGCGATCGCCTGCAGCCGGAGCGGCCAACCCACTACCTAGCTTCAACCCCTCAGCGGGGTCGTTTCTGGCGCACCCGTGTGCTCGAATTCGAACTCGCGAGACTCGATTATGAGTTCCCGAGGGAATCGGCTAACGTAGTGAATGTCGAAAGGGCGGACGGCGAAAGCCGAAAAGCCCCGGAGACATCCCGCCGACTGGGAATCGGATCGCGAAACGGTCTGATAGAGTCGGAAACGCAAGACCGAAGGGAAGCGCCCGGAGGAAAGCCCGAGAGGGTGAGTACAAAGGAAGCGACCGTTCCTT